>NZ_CM130281.1:0-52500 GCF_053474885.1 Sulfitobacter sp. M13
ATGATGCAGGCAGAGTGGACGACAATTCGGGGCCGGCTTTTAAAGACGGTCGGGCAGAACAACTTTACGACCTGGATAGACCCGCTGACCGTTGGCCCGATCGATGACGGCATCTGCACGTTGTTCGTGCCGACCAACTTCTTTGGCAACTATGTCAGCCAGAACTTTGCCGATCTGCTGCTGCATGAAATGCAATCCGAAGACATCAGCATCAGCCGCCTGAAATTTGCTGTGGCCCCACAGGACAAGCCCACCGCCGTCGATCCTGTGACTGCCCGCCCCAAGCCCGCCGCCGCAGTTCATCCTGCGAACAGCCAAATCAACACTGCCCCGCTTGATGCGCGCTTTAGCTTTGACAACTTTGTTGTCGGCAAACCCAACGAGCTGGCCCACGCCGCCGCGCGTCGCGTTGCCGAAGGGGGCCCCGTCACGTTCAACCCGCTGTTCCTGTATGGTGGCGTCGGTCTGGGTAAAACGCACCTGATGCACGCCATCGCGCAAGAGCTTCAGATCCGCAAACCCGAGCTGAACGTGCTGTATCTCTCTGCCGAACAGTTTATGTACCGTTTTGTTCAGGCATTGCGCGATCGCAAGATGATGGACTTCAAGGAAATCTTCCGCTCTGTCGACGTGCTGATGGTGGACGATGTCCAGTTCATCGCCGGCAAGGACAGCACGCAGGAAGAGTTCTTTCACACGTTCAACGCGCTCGTGGACCAGAACAAGCAGATCATTATTTCGGCAGACCGCGCCCCGGGCGAGATCAAGGATCTGGAAGACCGCGTGAAATCGCGTCTGCAGTGTGGTCTGGTCGTAGATCTGCACCCCACCGACTATGAACTGCGTCTTGGCATTCTGCAAAACAAGGTCGATGCGCAGCGCAAGAACTACCCCGGTCTCGAAGTCGAGGCAGGCGTGCTGGAATTTCTGGCACACCGGATCACCACCAACGTCCGTGTGCTTGAAGGCGCGCTGACCCGCCTCTTCGCCTTTGCGTCACTGGTGGGCCGCGAGATCAACATGGACTTGACGCAGGATTGCCTTGCCGACGTGCTCCGCGCGTCCGAGCGCAAAGTCAGCGTTGAAGAAATCCAGCGCAAAGTGTCCGAACATTACAACATCCGCCTCAGCGATATGGTCGGCCCCAAGCGTCTGCGCAGCTACGCGCGCCCGCGTCAGGTCGCCATGTATCTGTGCAAGAAAATGACCAGCCGGTCGCTGCCTGAAATCGGGCGTCGCTTTGGCGGGCGCGATCACACCACGGTTATGCACGGCGTCAAACGCATCGAAGAGCTGAAACAGAACGACGGTCAGATCGCCGAAGATCTGGAACTGCTGCGCCGCTCTCTCGAGGCTTAAAAGCACCAGCTTGCTCAGAACACACGCGAAGGCCTTGACGGGCCTTCGTTTCGTGCTGAAAAGTCAACAAAACTCTTGTGAATACATTGGTATCGGGTAGTTTGCCCTCCCGGACTGCCGGAATGGAGATGGCATATGAAATTCAGCATCGAACGCGCCGCGCTGCTTAAGGCCGTATCACAGGCCCAATCAGTGGTTGAGCGCCGCAACACCATCCCAATTCTCGCCAACGTGCTGATCGAGGCCGAAGGCTCCGACGCGTCGTTCCGCGCGACCGATCTGGATATCGAAGTTGTCGATAAGGCCCCCGCTCAGGTGGAACGCGCCGGTGCGACCACCGTATCGGCAACCACGCTGCATGAAATCGTGCGCAAGCTGCCCGACGGTGCGTTGATCAGTCTGACCGCCGACAACGCCGCGGGGCGTCTGACGGTTGAAGCAGGCCGGTCCAATTTCTCACTGGCGACGCTGCCACGCGAAGATTTCCCCGTGATGGCCACCTCTGAATATCAGTCGAACTTCAAGGCCCCTGCCCCCGTGCTGCGCCGGCTGTTCGACAAATCCAAATTCGCCATCTCGACCGAAGAAACGCGGTATTACCTGAACGGCGTCTACATGCACATTTCGGACAGCGACGGCAGCAAGGTTCTGCGCTGCGTTGCGACCGATGGCCACCGCTTGGCCCGCATCGACGCGCCCATGCCGGACGGTGCCGCTGAAATGCCCGGCGTGATCGTCCCCCGCAAAACCGTGGGTGAATTGCGCAAGCTTCTGGATGACGATGATATGGAAATCGCCGTTTCCGTGTCCGAGACAAAGATCCGCTTTGCCACGCCGCATATCACGCTGACTTCGAAAGTTATCGACGGGACGTTCCCCGACTACACGCGCGTGATTCCGCAGGGCAACACACGTAAAATGGAAGTCGACGCCAGCGATTTTGCCCGCGCCGTTGACCGTGTTGCGACCGTAAGCTCTGAACGGTCGCGTGCCGTCAAACTGCAATTGGACGAAGACCGTCTGGTATTGTCGGTCAATGCACCTGACAGCGGTGCCGCCGAAGAAGAGTTGGTCGTCGCCTATGCGGACGAACGGCTCGAGATCGGGTTCAACGCGAAATACCTGCTTGAGATTGCAAGCCAGGTAGATCGTGAAAATGCGGTATTCCTGTTCAACTCCTCCGGTGATCCGACGCTGATGCGCGAGGGCAATGATATGTCTGCCGTGTATGTCGTTATGCCGATGCGTGTGTGACGCTGCCAGCTTACGCCGAATATCTTAACGCATTCATACCACCCGTATGAGCGGCCTATTTTTATCCCAGCTGACGCTGTCGCATTTCCGTTCGCATAAACGGGCGGTGATCGACAGCGATGCGCGACCGGTATCGATCTTTGGTCCGAATGGCGCGGGCAAGACCAATATCCTCGAAGCGGTATCTTTGCTGTCCCCCGGACGTGGCCTGCGGCGGTCGAGCGCATCGGATATGACACGCCGGCCAGAGGCGCTTGGCTGGAAAATCACCGCACATCTTCACAGCTTAGGACAGGTCCACGAGATCGAGGTCTGGTCAGAAGCAGGCGCGGCGCGACAGCTGCGCATTGACGGCAAAGCCGTAGCGCAGAACGGTTTAGGGCGCATTGCGCGGGTGCTGTGGTTGATCCCGTCGATGGACCGTCTGTGGATCGAAGGGGCCGAAGGGCGCCGCCGCTTTCTGGACCGTATGACCCTCAGCTTTCTGCCTGACCATGCAGATCAGTCGCTGGCCTACGAGAAGGCCATGCGGGAACGCAACCGCCTGCTCAAAGATATGGTGCGCGAACCGTCGTGGTATGTCGCGCTGGAACAGCAGATGGCCGAAGCCGGAAGCGCGATCCACGCCAACCGTGTTGCTGCCCTTCAAGCGATCACCGAAGCGCAGGCGCAGGCCGAAACCGCCTTTCCGACCGCCACACTTGATCTGGTCTGCGACATGCCCAAAACCGCCGACGGGCTGCGTCAGGCGCTTGCCGATAACCGCATGCGCGATCTTTCGGCTGGGCGGACATTGATCGGCCCGCATCGTGCCGACCTTGAGGGCGTCTATGCCGCTAAAGATGTCCCCGCGCGCGATTGTTCAACCGGAGAGCAGAAGGCGCTGCTGGTATCGCTGATCCTTGCCAACGCCCGCGCTTTGGCCGCTGATTTTGGCGCGCCCCCTTTGTTGCTGCTCGACGAGGTCGCGGCACATCTGGATGCAAGCCGCCGCGCCGCGCTGTATGAAGAACTAAGCGCACTTGGCGCGCAGGCCTGGATGACCGGCACCGGGGAAGAGCTGTTCGACACGCTCGGCCCGCGCGCGCAACGGCTTGAGGTGACAGACGCCGACGGATTGTCGACCGCAAGAATGCTCCCATGACCATCGACCTGTCCGACCTGCTGCTGTATTGCGGTGCGCTGCTCATCCTGTTTCTGACACCCGGTCCGGTGTGGTTGGCGATCATGGCGCGGGCATTGTCGGGCGGATTTGCATCGGCTTGGCCGCTCGCCGTTGGTGTCGCAATCGGTGATATGCTGTGGCCACTGGTGGCGGTGCTTGGCATCAGCTGGATTCTGTCGGTCTTTGATATGTTCATGTTGGGCATGCGCTGGATTGCATGCGGTGTGTTCCTGATCATGGGCTTCCTGCTGATCCGCCATGCCGACGCTAAAATCGACCGCGACAGCCGTCTCACGCGGCCAGGTGCCTGGGCTGGTTTCGGGGCCGGTCTGCTTGCCATTCTGGGCAATCCAAAAGCGGTATTGTTCTACATCGGCGTGCTGCCGGGCTTCTTTGATCTGCGCAGCGTTACCACAGTTGATGTGGGTGCGATCATCGCGGTCTCGGTCGCAATTCCGCTGCTTGGCAATCTCGCTGTCGCCGCTTTGGTGGGCAAATTGCGCGGCCTGATGACCAACCCTGCCACGCTGAAACGGATCAACATTGTGGCCGGCACGCTATTGATCTGCGTAGGTTTGCTCATTCCCTTCATCTAACGCAAAATCTTGTGTCAGGCGCGTGACAATCATGGCGAAAAATACTATAAATTGGGTAACAAAAGAAGGTTTCCCAATATGTCCGACACCGATCAGCTCCCCGAGGAATACGGCGCAGATTCCATCAAGGTTCTCAAAGGCTTAGAAGCTGTTCGCAAACGTCCGGGCATGTACATCGGTGACACCGATGACGGGTCGGGTTTGCACCACATGGTCTATGAGGTCGTGGACAACGGCATCGACGAGGCGCTGGCCGGTCATGCGGATGCGGTGAACGTCACAATCCACGACGACAGCTCCATTTCTGTCCGCGATAACGGGCGCGGCATTCCGGTTGGCATCCACCAAGAAGAAGGCGTTTCCGCAGCCGAGGTCATCATGACCCAGCTGCACGCGGGCGGTAAGTTCGACAGCAACTCCTACAAGGTGTCGGGCGGTTTGCACGGCGTGGGTGTGTCGGTTGTGAACGCCCTCTCCGACTGGCTTGAGCTGCGCATCTGGCGCGAAGGCAAAGAACACATCGCACGCTTTGAGGGCGGCTTTACCACAGAGCACTTGAGCGTTGTTGGCCCGACTGACCGTACGGGTACTGAAGTACGTTTCATGGCCTCGACAAGCACGTTTTCGAACCTCGAATACAGCTTTGAAACGCTGGAAAAACGCCTGCGCGAACTGGCCTTCCTGAACTCCGGTGTGCGGATCATCCTAACGGACGAACGCCCTGCCGACCCCCTGCGCTCAGAACTGTTCTATGAAGGCGGCGTGAAGGAATTCGTGAAATACCTCGACCGCTCGAAATCCTCTGTCATGCCAGAACCGATTTTCATCACCGGTGAAAAGGATGATATCGGGGTCGAGGTCGCGATGTGGTGGAATGACAGCTACCACGAAAATGTCCTGCCGTTTACCAACAACATCCCACAACGCGATGGCGGTGCCCATATGGCGGGCTTTCGGGGCGCATTGACGCGGACGATCAATAACTACGCTCAAGCTTCCGGCATTGCCAAGAAAGAGAAAATCTCCTTTACCGGCGATGACGCGCGCGAAGGTCTGACGTGCGTGCTGTCCGTCAAGGTGCCGGACCCCAAGTTTAGCTCGCAGACCAAAGACAAATTGGTCAGCTCAGAGGTGCGCCCCGCCGTCGAAGGCTTGGTCAACGAAAAGCTGTCCGAATGGTTCGAAGAGAACCCCCAGATCGCCAAGATCGTCGTCGGCAAAATTATTGAAGCCGCTCACGCCCGCGAAGCGGCGCGCAAAGCCCGCGATCTGACCCGTCGCAAGACCGCCATGGATGTGAATTTCCTTGCCGGCAAGCTCAAGGATTGCTCTGAAAAAGACCCGTCCAAAACCGAAGTCTTCCTGGTGGAGGGTGACTCAGCCGGTGGTTCTGCGCAAACTGGCCGTGACCGCCAGACCCAGGCAATTCTGCCATTGAAGGGTAAAATCCTGAACGTCGAGCGTGCACGGTTTGACCGGATGCTGGGCAGTCAGGAAATTGGTAACCTTGTTATGGCGCTTGGCACAGGTATTGGCCGCGACGAATTCAACATCGACAAGCTGCGCTACCACAAGATCGTCATCATGACTGATGCGGACGTCGACGGCGCGCACATCCGCACGCTGCTGCTTACGTTCTTCTATCGCCAGATGCCGAAGCTGATCGAGAACGGCCACCTCTATATTGCGCAGCCGCCCTTGTACAAAGTGTCGCGCGGCAAGTCTGAAGTCTATCTGAAAGACCAGGCCGCGATGGAAGACTACCTGATCCAGCAAGGCATTGATGGTGCTATGTTAAAACAGGGTAACGGCGAAGAAATCACCGGTCAGGATCTGGCCCGCGTCGTCGATCTGGCGCGCCAGATGCGCCGTGTTCTCGAAGCCTTCCCGACCCATTATCCCCGTCATATTCTAGAACAGGCAGCTATCGCCGGTGCCTTTGTTCCAGGCGCGGTCGATTCCGATTTGCAAGGTGTGGCCGATAAGGTCGCCGTGCGTCTGAACCTCATTGCGCTGGAATGGGAACGCGGTTGGCAGGGCCGTATCACGCAAGACCACGGCGTCCGTCTCGCCCGTATCCTGCGCGGCGTGGAAGAAGTCCGCACCCTTGATGGCCGCATGCTCCGCTCCGGCGAAGCAAAGCGTTCCGGCGGTTTCACAGAGCATCTGCAAGACGTCTATGGCACGACCGCCAAGCTGGTACGCAAAGACCGCAGCCAGCTCATCCACGGTCCGATGGACCTGCTTGAGGCAATCCTCGCAGAGGGTGAAAAAGGCCTGTCTCTGCAGCGCTACAAAGGCTTGGGTGAAATGAACCCTGATCAGCTTTGGGAAACCACGCTCGACCCCGACGCGCGGACCCTGCTGCAAGTCAAAGTGGCCGATATGGCCGAAGCAGATGATCTCTTTACCAAGCTCATGGGCGACGTCGTGGAACCCCGCCGCGAGTTCATCCAGCAAAACGCGCTGAACGTAGCAAACCTCGATTTTTAGAGGGTTCATTGGCCTGCGCCGTATCGATATGCCGAAACCCTTCGGAAAGGGGCGCGGCCAGAACGTCCTCGATTCCACGCTGTGATTGGCGCAGGTTCAAGGCGATGTGGGCGAACCCTGCAGCGTGCAGGGAACGAACCTGTGTCGTTAGAGCATTGCGACCGATACGGCTCCTGAACTGGGTGGGCCGGAACAGCGCATCGGGATCAGGGGCAAGACCCCGCTGCATGGCGGTCAGGATTGGCGCGGATGGCAGGCCTGCATCATTGCGCGCCTGACGCCACATCGACAGTCGGCGTGCGGCCTGATCGGGAGGGCCCGGATAGGCGCACCAGTACAATCCCGACAACCACCACACCAGCGGCGATGTAGGGCGCAGCGGCAAGGCCTATGCATTCCACAACAAGCCCCCCGGCCCATGCACCCCCGGCGATGCCAAGGTTGAACGCGCCGATGTTCAGACCGGATGCCACATCGACCGCACCCGGGGATACTTCGCGCGCAATTTGCACGACATACGATTGCAGCGGCGGCACGTTGGCGAAGGCAAAGCCGCCCCAGAAGGCCGCAACCGCGATGGCTGCAATCGGGTGTGTAAGGAAGGCACCAAGTGCGACCAGTGATATCGCAAGGCCAGAGAAAATCACCGTCAGGGACGCGACTGCACCGATACGGTCAGCCAGTTTGCCACCGGCGATATTTCCTACGGCAACAGATGCACCGTAGAGCAATAGCACAAGACTAACCGCGCCCGCAGACAGACCCGTGACTTCGTTCAGCATCGGTGCAAGGAAGGTAAAGGCAATGAAGTTGCCGCCATAGCCGACAGCCGTGATCAGGTAGACCAACAGAAGGCGCGGCGAAGTCAGCACCTGTAGTTGGGCTTTGATTCCCGCTGATGCGGTCTTGGACAGATTGGCGGGCACCAAAATGGCAGAAGCGATGAAACCGATAACGCCAAGCACGACAACGCCAAGGAAAGTTGACTGCCAGCCGAAGTTCTGGCCGATGAACGTCCCCAAGGGAACACCCGTCACAAGCGCGACAGTCAAACCAAGGAACACCAGCGCAATAGCCGAGCTTTCCTTTTCAGGTTCCACAAGGTCCGTGGCGATAGTCGAGGCGATAGCAAAGAACACGCCGTGGGCGAGGCCAGTAATAAAGCGCGCAGCGACAAGGCTGCCGTAATCCGGCGCAAAGGCAGCATAAGCATTGCCGAGCGTGAACAGCGCCAGCAAGAGCAGCAACAGCGTTTTCCGCGGCACACGGTCTGCCATGGCGGTCAGCACTGGCGCGCCGATGGTCACGCCAAGCGCATAGAGGCTGACCAGCAGGCCAGCGGAAGGAATGGAAACGCCAAGATCGGCGGCGATGGTGGGAAGCAAGCCGACGATAACGAACTCGGTCGTTCCGACGGCAAAAGCGCTGATGGTCAGCGCCCAAAGGGCAAGTGGCATCGGTTTTCTCCAATAAATTTGATGTCGACGCCGTATATGCCTGTCGTTATCTATTGCGAGAACAGACAAGTTTGGAATGGATCATTGCAGAAATTGCACGAATTGCTGCGCATGGGGGATTTGGCCGCCTTCGTCGGGATCGTCGATGATGGAGGCTTTGCTGAATCTGCCCGGCGCAGAGGGGTGTCTGCCTCAACACTCAGCCGGTCGGTCACGCGGCTGGAAGAGCAGCTGAAAGTCACGCTGCTGCGCCGGACCACGCGGTCCATCGAAATCACACCCGAAGGCGCCGCCGTTCTGGCTGAGGCGCGCGAGATTTTAGATCGTAGCGAAGCCCTGCAAGAGATCGCCACAAGTGGACAGGCCCCCGCCGGACCACTACGTGTGAACGCACCGGTTCCCTATGTCCTGCATGTCCTCGCCCCGCGGCTGGCCGAGTTCCGCACCCGATATCCCGACATCCAGCTGTCGATTGACATGACGGATGCGCTGGTGGACCTAATCGGCAGTCACGCGGATGTTGCCATTCGGCTGGGCCAGCTGCCTGATAGCGACATGTTGCAGCGCCCCTTGGGGCGCACGGCTTGGAAATTGGTGGCGACGCCGGAATATCTCGATCGCAACGGCTGGCCCAAAACACCAACCGACCTCGCACGGCTGGAGCAAGTGCGCTTTGCGGCACCAGATCATATCAACACGCTGCGCTTTACTGGTCTGCCCACCCCCGTGACGGTGCCCCCCGCCCTGACTGCGAGCAATGGAGAGGCCGTGCGTCAGATGGTATTAGGCGGGCTTGGCATCGCGCGGTTTTCCGATTTCATGATCGCAGATGACATCGAGGCGGGCCGATTGGTGGAGCTGTTTCCCGGCCGACTTGACGCCGCCCCACTGGATATCTCAGCGCTCTACCTTACCCGCGTATCAGGATTGCGCCGTCTGGGCGTCTTTTTGGATTGGCTGGGGAACCTTAGCGAAGGCTAAGTTACGCTGGTGCCCTTCGCGCATGCATAACGATACCGAGCAAAGCGTGGCCTCGAAAAGGTTAATCTCTGTCAGTCTTATATAGACATATTTTTTATGCCCGCTTTCGGGAAGTTGCCCGCAGCGGTGCGATCCCTTCCGAACGGCGGGTAAGGCTGGAAGTTGCCATGGTGACGACGCGCGGAGAGCCGGCCTTTGCTGCGGGTTGTACGATCGGCAGCCATGTGCAGAAAGTTGGATTTGCAAAGTCCGAGATTTTACTAGATTCAGCGCATTTTTGTTCTGCGGTGCGCCCGCTGCGGCTTACGTTTTCCGCAAGTTCGGGGTGCTGACCTAATCAATAAGGATCGGTGCTACTTCTTCTATCGCCCATTCTTCCTATGCGTTCGTCCAAAGAGCGCCATTCTGCGCCCGCTCCGCCCCGTGCTGATAAAGGGCGTTCATATAAGTTGATGAAAACCGATCCGACGGATCATAAACGATCCCCGAACTCGGATCGATCGATGTCACCGAAAAGCGGAGCCCCCTTTCTCGCGCGTAAAGCTGCGTCGCGTTGACCTGTAGCAATGCATTTGCTCTGCCTGTTGTCGTGAGCGCTTGTTGCGAGATGCTTAGCGCGGATCTTCTTACTGTCTCAGGTGCAGGGTTAAGCGTGTTGTTGATGAGGACGTAGATATGCCCGCCTTGCAGCTTCTGATCAGGTGTTGTGAACGCGAAATTAGGTACCGCCAGAAACTGCATGTGAACGCCACCGTCGACATGTGTTTCCGCATAGGTTTTATCATTCACACTGTATCGCAGGTTCACGGGCGGAAAGAGGCCCGGCAATGCAGCAGACGCCCGCATTATACTGCGAAACAGATCGTATTGCCCTGCGGCGGCGATGGCACCCATGTCCCAGACCGAGGCTCGCGCACTATCAAGCTCCGAGGTTACGACCAGCAGACTATTTCCCGCTTTATGCTTTTGCGCAATGGCACGGAGGAACGAGGGTGGGGTGTTTTCCTCGATCAACACTGCAAGCGGAGAAGTGTCATATAGCGCGTCGCTGAAGACTGCCTGAAATGGACGCATCCGCATGATGTCACTTGCATCACTTTGGGTGAAAACGCGGGTCAGAACCTCGTCATAGTCCTGTCCCATAAACGCAAAGGGCGCGATCAGCGCTCCGGTCGAGATACCGGTCACCAGGTCAAAGTCGGGTCTGTCGCCCCGTGCGGACCAGCCAACAAGCGCGCCTGCACCAAAAGCACCATCCTCACCGCCGCCGGATAGGGCCAGCACGTTCGGCCCGTCGGAAGACCCCGACGAGGATTGCGGGGGATGCAGGTGTTTGAGCCATTCATCCGGCCCATCATCCGCAAAGAGACGAAACCGAGACAGCGGGTCATCGTCTGTTGCAACACGCGTTTCCAAGGGGATCTGAACGCGGCTTGAGCAGGCTGAAAGGGCGGTTGCCCCAAGACCCATGAGAAGCGAGCGGCGGCCCAAAAGGTCACTGGTTGGTTTCGTGCACGTCATCTCAATTTCCTCAACGGCACCGAGCAAGTAGCCCTGCTCGGTGAACTGTATCCTGTCTTAATGGTCATTAATGGTCGGGCGGTGGTGGAAGGGTGGCCGGCAAGGCATCTTCGGTGATGCCCAGCGCCTTGGCCGCAGCGGACATATCGGGCCGTCCAGCTTGAGGGTCGCCCAAGGCACGCACCAGTTCTTCGGGTGTTACCCCAAGCGTCTCTGCAGCCTCAGCAAAACCCGGAGGCATCTGCCCCGACGTGCCATCGCCGGGACGTGGCGGTTCATTTCGCCCGTCTGCACCAGCCCGTGTTGCGCCAACCCCTGCAGTTGCGGTTGTTGAGAAATTACCCACGGCTTGCACGCCAATCAGGCATGCCGGCAGGTTCGGGAATTCATCCGTAGCATGATAATGATATATTTCGCCTGTGGGGGTCGCTCCGATGTGACCGTTGCAAGCATCAAGACCCGTGACTTCTGCGCCATCCGCTTCGGTGCTGCCATACATGGCGTGACCGTCGAATGCGTAGCCGAACAGCGCGGCGCTATCTTGATCCAATGCACAATCTGCGGCGACGCCTTGCTTTTCAAAGACGGTTTCTATGTCCGTCGACGTGGCATGCCAATGATACCAACCGCCGGGATCGATATGACCGCCACAGGTATCAAGCGCTGGCATATGCCCCGTTTGCTGAATGCTGGGCGCGTCCGAGAATATCGGCACACCATCAAGCGCCACGCCGACCTTGGAGACAGTGCCAAGCGGGCTGGGGCTCCCTGCCATTACTGGTGTCACCGGTAGCAGCATGGTGATCTCGACGCTTTCGTCCGCAGATACATTGATGCAGGCGTGGTCGACCGTTGGCCGTTCGGTCGCGTTATCGACCGTGTGCACGGTTCCGTCCTCGTCGAAGAAGCTATAGCCAAGCTCATCCAGCATCCCAAGGAATGCCCCATCAACGCGGTACAGCTTGGCATTCACGCCAGTCCAGTCCCAGATCCCGCCCGCGTCGTTCAGTGTCGCTGGACAGAACGGCCCGATGTCCAAGTCTTTCGGCATGTAATTGACCGTAATTTTGTAGCAGCTCGATGCTGTGCCGTCCTCGAGCGTGCAGTCCACGGTCACAGGTTGCTCAGCAAAGGCCGTCTTGGCAAATTCTTCGATGTCGGGATGGGCCAAAGCCGTTTGACCAAAACCGACCGAGGCGAGCACAAACAGGCCCGGCCAAAGGTGAGATAGACGTTTCATTCAGCAAATCCTTTATCAGGACGTTTACAGAAAACACGACAACCCAATGCGGGGTGCCGTGTCGAAAGGTGATTCAGGAGGGGAGCTTAGCCTTTTTTCGGCATACTCGCTGGGGCGCAGGCAAGAGGCACATCCGACTTGGGGGACATACAGGTGCCCTGAACAGCGTTGCCGTCACGACCTGAGAATTCACAGGCTGCCTTCGGCTGCGCATTTTCACAAGCGCTTATTGCTTCGCGCGGCGGGCGGTCTGCGCGCGCTCCCTTACCGGACGGGGCAGCTTGCGCATAAACGGTTCCTTGGTCCGTGACTGGCATGCTTTCAGCCCGCACAGCCGAGATGTTCAGCGCGCCCAGAAGCACTGCGGCCAATGTGATCGCGAGGATAACACTTTGGTTTCCTTTGATGCGCGGTACTGTTGGTCGGTAAAGCGGGATCTTGCGTTGGGCCGCGGACTGTGCGCGTCGTGCTCGAAATTTATCCATGAACATCGTAGGTTCTCCTATTGTGGCGTTAAGTCGCCATTCACAGGATCCTTTTCCATGTTCTTTGAGCAGTGAGTTTGCAGCAATTATGCAGCGAAAATGCAGATCGTTAAAAAATGAGCTCTGTAGCTTTTGTGGCTCAATTCTCGGAGGATAAGGCGCGTGCAGCCCCTTTATCCATCGTACGCGTATCCCACGCCATAGACAGAGCGGATCGGGTCCCAAGTGCTGACCGATGCGATCTTCCGCCGGATATTTCGAATGTGACTGTCGACGGTTCGGTCAAAGACCTCTGTGTCGTCGGGAAAGGCGAGAGAGAGCAGTTGATCGCGCGAAAAAACGCGGCCTGGCCTTGAAGCCAACGCCTGCAACACCGAGAATTCGCGACGCGTAAGATCGAGCTGGCTGCCATCCAGCGTTGCCTGCCACCTGTCGCCGTTAATGATAAGGCGGTCGTTCGTGACAGGGCTTTCGGTGGGCTTGCCAATAGGGCGTCGCCGCAAGACCGCCCTGACCCGCGCGACAAGCTCACGCGGGGAATAGGGTTTGCATAGGTAATCATCGGCCCCCAGCTCGAGCCCCAACAGGCGGTCGATTTCTTCAACCTTCGCAGTGGTCATGATGATCGGCACATCTAATGTCTTGCGCAATTCCCGGCAGATCGTCAGCCCGTCGACCGCTGGCAGCATCAAGTCGAGAATGATCAGATCATACTGCTTTGCCTGTGCGAGCTCGACGGCACCCGCGCCCGTACTGAGCATTTCGACACTCATACCTTCAGTAAGCAAGTAATCCCGCACGACTTCTGCAAGCGCAATTTCATCTTCTACGATTAGGATGCTCGCAGTAGTCATTTTGATCCCTTTGGCAATCGGATGACAATTTGCACCCCGCCCAACTCAGAGCGGCCAGCAGAGATGGTGCCGCCATGCGCCTCTACGATCGCCTTACAGACAGAAAGCCCCAGTCCAGACCCACCATACGCGCGAGATCGCGATGCTTCCACACGGTAGAAGCGGTCAAATAGCTTTTCCACATCACCTTCAGGCGCAGCTGGCGGAGTGTCCTCTACAGTCAGCAGCGCGAAACCCTCATCGTCTTGCAGATTTACGCGTATTTGGCCTGGTCCATCCGTGTATCGGAATGCGTTCTCAAGCACGTTATCCATGACTTGGCCGATCTGCCCTCGGTCGCACGGGACCAACATATGCGCGGGCAGATTGAGTTCCAATTCAATTCCTTTAGCGCTTAACCTTGACCGCGCCGCTTCAGCCGCCTGATCTACAAGTGTCGGGAGGTCCTCATGTTCAAGTATGGATGTCAATTCTGCTTCGCGGCCATACGACAGTGTTTTGAGGTCCTGCACCAAGCGCGATAGTCGCATGAGTGCAGCATGCATTTCGGTCAGCGTTTTGTCATCAGGCTGGCGTATCCCGTCCTGTAGTGCCTCAATCTGGGCCCGCAGAACCGCAAGCGGAGTTTGCAATTCGTGGCTGGTGTTGGAGATCCATTCTCGCTCGGCCTTGGCCGTCTGTTCAAGTGTCGCTGCCAAGGTGTTGTAATGGCCGATCAACTGCCCGAGTTCGTCACTTCGGTCCTGTTCTATCCTTGCTGTATAATTACCTGCGGCCATCGTTTTCGCCCCGGATTCCAGCCGCCTAATGGGCTCCAGTAACTGGCGCGCGATAATAAATGCAGCAGCAGCCGAAAGGGCAATGGCGATCAGCGCAGCAAGGGCAAGAGACGCATACTGCCCGCGCAAGAAAAATGCATCACTCGCATCTCGCTGCTCAACTGGGGCGCTTAATCCGATATAACCGAGAAGGTTCGCACCCGTGCAATTGTTTTTCGCACATACTGGGCGACGTTCAAATAACGATGAGCGTTCAATGTTGCCCGCGATGTGAATGCCATCGCGGTCAAGCAGCACGATGCGTTTCTCGAGCCTCATATTGTCGTCGCCTGCCGCAAACGGCGGTGGGTTGGCTTGCCTAGGACCCGGTGGCGCTTCAGATGGAAATCTCGGGGGCCGGCTTGGGCGGGGGCCGAAATTCCCCTTAGGGCGAGGAGCATGCGCATGTACAAAGGCGCCCCAGACCTGCGGATCACCATCAAATTCAGCCCACCCGCCTTGGTTGCGCTCAGCCAAGGACGATGCCAGTTCGTCAAACTGTGCCAGCTCGCCCCTTAGCAGGTACCGTGCAAAACCGTCACGCATCCACACCGCGACCATCAGCGCCATCACCAGTACGACAAGTATGGAAATCGCTGCGACTGCTATGAAGATCTTGGCAAAAAGTGACTTCCGGATTGGGTTCATGCCGTAAGTATTCCACCGAAATATGCAGTGAGTTTGCAGGTACGCTAATGGTTCAGCGTTGATGCTGTTGAATCGCTCACCAGTATTGTTAAGCTTTAGTTCGGTCCAGCAAATATCAGATCTTAGATGTAGCTTTGGTCACGGTTCGACTCGAAGGAGATATTCGCGGCTGACTTTAGCAATGTCCGCTAAGGGACGATCAGGCAGCCAACCTTATCTGCTTTCAAGAAATTGGTAGGCGTCAAGAATGGTTGCTGCCAGGCCTTCAAAAAAGTGCGGCGAGGCTACATCGATCAAACCCGTGGGCGCGCCCTGTGATGTCGCTCCGTTATCTTCGTCCTGTGTCACTACCAACATCGCACTTTTGTTGTTCAGCAGCTCGCGGTGGCTCGCGCCGTGCCCGTGCTTTAAAACATTGATCGCCAAATAATACTGGTGAAGTCGATCGGCGAGGTCGGCATGCCCAGCCGCCAAAAGCGCGGCCTGTACTTTGCGTGACAGCGGGCCTCGTTTGAAATGGCGTTGCATCCGTGCTTCGAACACGGTGAAAATATCCACTGCAACCAATTTAATCGTATCCGTTTCAGATGCGATTTCTTTGATTTGTGCGTCCGACAGGGTTTGACCTTCGGCACATTTCAGAATTTCCGACATCCGGTCCAAGGACGTCTTTGCCGTGCTCTGCGCTGTGTGAACCAGTTCCGTTAGGGGCTGTGAGCTTGCCATTTTTTGTCCTTCCAAGAGTTTCTCTCTCAATACGCTAAAAGGCCGCCGATGGTAGGAGAAATTGGCGTTGAGCGGCAACGCCACATCCGCATTCGGAAAGCCGCATCACGGCGCCGACTGCGTTGACCGATGGCAGCCAAGGGCCGTACCCGCCCTTGACCAGGCCCCGTGACAAGCCGACGCTGCACGACATACGCGCCTGGTGACTTCCTGCGCTTGGACCCGCTAGAGACCGCCTTCTACGACGGTGTTCAAATCCCAGTTTTCATTCTATGGTCGCCAATCTTTCATCCAAGGGGATTCAATGTGCCAAGCTCAATTATTGAAGAAGATCTGATGATCGAAGGCAACATCAGCTCAAGTGAGGGCAGTGTCGACATCAAAGGTCGCGTGGTTGGGGATGTCAGCGTTAAGATGATCACTATTCAGTTGAGCGGCTCAGTTGACGGGGCAATGTCGGCAACGAAGATCACAGTTGAAGGCAGCCACACCGGCAGTTTGAAGTGCGACGATCTAAAGCTTGCATCGACCTCACGGGTTCAGGCTGATGTCGTGGCCAAGGTGATGGCAACAGAAAGCGGCGCCAAAGTTAAAGGCAAGATCGATATTACAGGGCGCAAATAGGACAATTCCGGTATCGCTACGCGGTAAAGTCACATTTGGGCTTTTACAGCTAAATCATTCCAAATGCGGCGCGATGCGCGAGTGGCTGTTTCCATGACGCTGCGATGCAGCTTGCGATCGGACGACGAGAGCCCGCTTCTAATTCAAGTTGCAACATCCATGGAGCGTTTCCGTTTGCCCGCCGCTGAGCGCGCGGATCAGGATTAGGGACATGGGATAGCTGATGTCGGACATGCCATCCGAACAGGTTGTCTGATCAAGCGCGCCGGAATAACGCTGCGCCCCGAAGGTGTAGGGATAGCCACCTCCCGTGGCCGGTGTCGTTTGCGTGAGCGACGTGATTGGGTCCGCCCCGTCGTTGAGCGAAGTATATTCCACCGTGCGATCTTCGGCGATGGTCAAGGTCCAGAACGGCTCCGTCCCACGACAGGTCAGCCCCAATGGAAAGCCGTTCACCGTCGTATTACCGCCGCTTTCAAAGGCGCGGGTGAGGTAGCTCATGTGGACATAGCCGATCTCGCCATTGAGCGTGATCTGTCCCCAGTCCTCGGATGCCCGTGCGTTGATGCTGACCACCGAATTGGGGGTGAGCCCGCCGAGCCGAGCGCCTGTGACTGCGGGCGCATCGCGGACCCAGAGCTTGTCGCCTGCGGCCACGCCCGTCACGGTAAACACCGCCGGCAGGCGGGCACCATCGGGGGCCGTATGCGGATCAATCCCGTCGCTCGGGTCAGGCAGGGTGCTGGCCGCCGTCAGATAGGCCGTTGAGACCCAGCCCACATTGCCGCCGAAACCGATCATCGCCCATGTTCCGCCCTCGGCCATCTGGATGACATGCACCAAGGTTTCATTTCGCAGTGTGCCGATGGCCGCGAACTGCGTGCCCGCACCACCGCGCACCACCAGCCCGCCGTCAGGATCGTCAGCGGCAATGCCCGTCACGACATTGGCCCCGATTGCCACTGGGGGCGGCTCGGAGGTGGCGAGATAGGCCGTCGAGACCCAGCCCAGCTGGTCGCCATATTGGATCCGCGCCCATGTCCGCGCAAAGTTCCGACCCAGCACCTCGACCATCGTGTGCTCCTCCAGATCGCCAATATCGGCGGAGGACGCATTCGGGCCTCGGCGGACGTTCAACGTGTCGCCATCCGCAATGCCGACCACCTCCATCATCTCGGCCGAAGCCCCCAAGGCGGAAAAGGTCAGGCCAAGGGCGAGAAGCGACATATGCGCAGCGGGGAAGAGACGGGACATACGGACAACCTCGAATTGAAAAGAATAAGCCAGTGGGCGCCCCGCACCGAAACGCGGGCCGCGCCTTGTCATGTTATTTGTAGCAGCTTGCCGCGATCTTCTCGGCGGGGACTTTCCCTTTGATCATCTTGATAATCTCACCAGTTTTGCAAACCTTAACGTGCTTAGCACGCTTGGCATTTTCCTTGGCAGGCTGCGCCTTGCCCTTGATCCCGTCGACTTTTTTGGTTGTCGCCTTCTTTTCGATCAGCTCACCTTTGATCGGGTCGAGTTTCATGTATCCCTCCGCTCTGAGGGTTTGGAGTTCGACCTGCTCTTCTGACGTATCCGGCTCGCCGAAGTGGATATAATCTCCGCCGAGCTTTTCCGAGAGCCAGCAGCCGATCGCGTCCAGGTTCTCGGCATAGCAGACGTCATAGGGGCGTGCCTGTGCGGACAGCGGCAAGATGAGACCAAGGGTGGCCGCGGCGAGAAAGGTTTTTGTATTGAAAAGGGTCATAGTGTTGTCCTTGTTGGAAATGTTGAGGTGGTCTGGTTCTTGTCGAGGATCAATCAATCACGCTTCATAGCGTCTCCGAGTGATTTGGATTTTTCGGCACCTTTCCCGTGAATGTGCAGATCCAGCATATAGGTGGTCTTGCCGACGGGGACTTTCACCGAGATGTCGTTGACCATCTTGCACGGCCCGCACCAGATATCGCCAAGCGCCTTCATGCCGGAGGTCACGAATTTGTCTCCTGCACCGATGTGCTTGGCGACGGTTTTCAGAACAAAGGCTGGGCGATCCGCGCCCTTGAGGCCGTCGAGTATTTTGATTTCGCTGCCCGTGAGGGAATACGGATTGATCGGTTTACTGCCGGAATTCTTCTTAATGATAATATCAATGCCCGAAATCGAATCATCGCCGCCAATGGCCAATGCGGGGGACAGCCCCGCCATCATGCTCATCCCGATGACGGCTGTGCCGAGTATAAATCTACGTCTTAAAGTCATGAATCCATCTTTCATAAAGTTGAATTGTTGCGCTTAAGGTGTGGTGTCTTACCAATGTCGAATTGCCGATAGCTAAGCGATGTCAGCCCCATGTCATCTGATACCACCACCCCAAAGCATTGTTATTTAATGCAAATTTCATTGAGTTTGATCTTGCATTTTTCTGTACCGTTCTCGTCCCTTGCAGGGCCAGACGGCTTGATCACCAGAGGAATACATTTACCGTTGATCATCGGCAGGCCATTGCTACAACCGCATTGGGTAGCCGAGATATTCCTGGCGTTTTCATGGTCGATACAAGCGCAGATGTCGCCGCGTTCATAGGTCGAGCGCAGGTCGCATTGCAGCGCGGGGGTTGGCTCGGGCACAGGCGCTGGTGTGTCCGCGACGACCTTGACGCAGCCCTTGCCATTCACCAGTTCAAACCCTTTGACGCATTGGCAGGAGGTACTGCTGCTGGCGGCCATGTTATCATAGCGACAGGCACAGCTTTCGCCACGTTTCACCGTGCCAACTGCATCACAGCGTAGAGGTGGCGCGGGCGTTGCGGGAAGCGTGGCAGTGATACAAGAATTCACGCCGTTCTCTTGCAAGGGTAAGCCGAGGGCTTCAAACAGCGCGTCGTCAAAGTCGCGGCTTTCGGGTAGGCCAAGATCGCTGCGCAGCTTGCGCAAGGCGGTGTAGGTCTTTTGTCCCGGCTTACCATCGACTGGTCCCGCGTTGAGACCGCGATCATTCATAAGTTTCTGGATCAGGACCACGCGCTCTAAGCGGTTGTTCGGAACCCCGACCGCCGCGCAGTTCTGAAACGTGCCACCTTTGCGCAGGGCGCTGACCGTCATGCGCAGGTCGATATGGGTGGATGCCCCAGCTGCAAGGTTGAGCGCGGGATGGGAACACGACAGTGCCGCATTCACCACCGCGCCACAGGTCCAGCCATTGCCCGAGAGCACCTGCGCCGCCACCCTTCCCGGTGCGCCGCTCGTATCGGTTATCACCAGCGGCCCAAGATAGGCCCCGTCGCCCGTATTGGTAACACGCAAGCGGAAGCCGCAGTCATAGGTCTGGCTGATGCGGTCGGAATCACAGCTTTCTGTTTGTTCCTTCACCATGGTCAATACGGCACGCGGCACAGCAGGCACGGGTGTCGGCGTCTCGGCGCGCGGGAGCACGATGTCGGGTCGGGTAGATCCGATGCTGCCCGTACCGATGACGGGGCCACCGGGCGTGTCGGGCACGGCAGGATCAACCATGCCCCCCGTTCCCGCCACGGTATTTGCGGGGAAGTTGATCGGCGTGCAGACCTTTTCGTCCCCCACAGGCCCCGCAGGCGCGCGCAGGGACAGCGTCGGGATCGTGACCCAAGCGCAGTTCGTGATCGAACCGCCGTTGATGAGCAGCCCCGCAGGGCCAGAGAAGGTCGCGGTGTAGGGTTGCGTGATCGTGGCGCTACCGTCGGCTTGCAGATAGTTCAGAAGCATTCCGGTGGCGTTATTAAACCCTGCGGGCGTGCCTGTTGTTGGCCCCCAACCGCCCGCGCCCATTGCATTGAAGGGCATCAGCGAGGTCAGCGGCGTTTGCGGACCGCTACCCCCCAATTCATCATAGATGTAGAACTGACGGTTGGTCGCGGTGTCGAAGTTCTCGAAATGGACGTAGATTTCGCACTCTGCGGTCCAGATACCATCCCCCCCGCGCACGGCGGGGGCGCAGGTCTTGGTGATGTCGAGGCTGGGCTCTGGCGCGGGCGGTGGTGCGATTTCAAAGCAATCGCTGGCGAGCGGTTCGCCCTCTCCGACCTCTTTGCCCAGACCGATCGAGACGCAGTTCTCCGCGCCGAATATGTCCATCGCGCCGCTTATCATCAGATCAACGGTCAGGAATGAGCTACCCGAAGCAGGAAATTGCCCGCCATCGATGCTGCATTCTGGCGTGGTGCCTTGGCCTGCGGGCGCATAGGGTGGGTTGGAACAGACCCAAGGATCAGCGGAGGTGATGTTCAGGATCGAGCCCGCACCGGGGTTCTGCCCAAAGGACAGGTCTTCTGAAAGCCACAACGGACCTGTGAAGGGTGCGCCATTTGTCGCGACCGTGAGGGTGCATTGATAGGGCTGGAACCAGATCGAAGGACTGAAGGTTTGTCGCGGGCCGGTCTCCTTGCACTGTTTCGAGACATCAAAGATGGTTTCGACAGGCGGCTCTTCGATCTCGACACAGTCCGCCGATCCGACGACCTGATCCCCGATCCGCACCTGCGCGCAGTTCTGGAAACCCTCGTCGCCAAAGCCGCTCGTCGGGATCGACAGATAGGCATCGATCCGATGGCTCGGATTGCTGTTGAAATCGGCGGCGGCAATCGTGCAGCTTGCGCCATTGGTATAGGGCGGCTGCTGGCAACCCCACCCGTTCGGCATGGCGGGGGTGCCTTGCATGTTCAGCATATATTGCGTCGCAGGGCTGCCCGATGTGGTCGAGAACAATTCGTCAAAGGTCAGCGGATCGGTGATCGGCGTGCCGCTGCTCTGCGTGATATAGACCGTGCAGGCATAGAACGCGTTTCCATCCTGCACCCCGCCCAGACGGCAGCCCTTTTTCAGTGCAAATTCGGGCGGCGTTGTGGACACGGGCAGGTCCAGAACCACGCAGTTGTCAGGCAGGCCCGCAATCGTATCTGTTGGCGGTGCAAGCATGTCGGGCGCAGCACTGCGCTGGCCTGGGGCGCTATGAAAGGAGGCAGGCAGAATGGCGGACTGGGGACAGTTGATCACCCGACCCTCTGACTGGCTCACGGTGAAATCGAAGCTGACGTTGATCGTCGACGCCCCGCCTGCGGCCAACATATCGGACGCGGTGAGTTCACACAGTCCGGTCGATCCGGGGTTGTTGATGTTCTGATCCACGCAGGACCAAGGCTCGGTCGAGGCGACATTCATCATCGGGCCCGTAATCGTTGTGGTCATGGGCGGCAAAGAGCCAAACATATCTGCGGCGAGGACAAAGCTCCCTGTCGCAAGGTCCGTGCCCGTCACCTCGATCTGACAGTTAATTGCAATCGGTCCCGAGGTGACCGCCTCAAGGGGGTCGCAGCTCTTGTCGATGGAGCTGCGCGGAATCCATTGCGCATTCACACAGTTGCCCGCGACAGGCGTGACCGCGCCCGCACCGTCATCATAGCTGCCCCCGACGCAGTTCTGCATCGGGTAGCTGTCCTGCAAATCTGTGCTGGTGACAAAGATGGCAAAGTCGAGTGTGTCAGTGCCGCTCGCATCAAAATCCGCCCCGTCGATGGTGCAACCCGCCCCCGTCGTGCAGTCGAAATTGCCTGAAGCGGAAGTGCCAGAGATCACTTCGCTCGATGTGGTCGAAATCGGGGTGTAGAGGTCCGAGACGCTCAATGTGCCTGCAAAAGGCACGCTCGGCACGGTGACATCCACGGAACATTCCCACAGTTGACCGACTTGGCCATTATGTTCGGCCGAGGAGGTCGGTGTGCAGGATTTGGTGAGAGAAATATTGCTTGCCTCCAATGTGGGGGCTGATGGCGTCCAGCCCGCAACACATTGCTCCACCGGCACAAATTCAGCATAGACGTCGTCCATCGCGACGCCCGAATAGGTGAACGCACTCAAAGCATAGGTTTTACCCGCCTCGACGTTCATCCGTATCGCCTTTTCATACCAGCGGCCGTCTGGTGTCAGCGTGAACAACTCATTAACCGACGCGGCCCCATGTGCATATCGGGGGTCCATTTGTGGTGGATTTGGATTGGCTTGTATTTCCTGAAGATCCAACGGCGTCATTTCATGAATTTCAAGCTTCACCCAATCTGAGATTTGCCAAAAAGGAACCGATGGCGGGGCGGCGCGGGCAATATCCGCACCGAATTTGATACAGCCGTTTTGAGGCATTTCGACCCGTTGGCCAAACTGCCGCCAGTAGACCCCCGACCAGCTGTCACTGCCAACCCAACGTAGATACTGCCCCTCAGGCGCATTGGACGCATCCTCTTGCGGCAGCGCCTGGATCAGAGCATTTCCACCAAAGACCCCTGGTTCTGCAACACTTGTCGCACCGCCCACGCCGTCAACGCGCACCAATGACCCCTGCATAGTGACCCCGCCCGGGCCGCCAGCTGTCGAATAGGTCGTGAGCCACGGCGCAGGCAAGATCAGAATATTGTCACCATGATTTGGCACGACAGGAGACTCGAAGTCGCCATTGACGATCAAATTCTGTGCCTCTGCAGATGCGATTGCAAAGCCACTAAATGCCAGTGGCATCAGAAAGTAGCGCAAAGCGGCGGTTGAGAAATGTCGGGCCATGGTGAGGTTCCTATCGGAGGGAAACGGAAAGCCTCGCGCGCACAAGGGTATGACTTCGGTATGTTGCAAAAAAACCGAAACGAACTACCAAACGGGAGTTGTTGGGACATATCAGCGAGAAAATTTTCAATTGATCCAAGACCGCCCTAAGGTTGAACCAAACCGCGTTGTCCTCTCCTTGGGCCTTCGGTTTTGAGGGGGTGACAGACGGGCCGCTGAAACCTTTCAATTCTGTGGCTTCGCTCCAAGCGGCCCGGTGCAGGGTCTGCGGCCCATTCGGGCGTTACGACGACAAGGACATGATTTGGATACCCTATTTCAAGAGCTTGAAAACACGCTGGGCCGGGCCTGCGAAGACGCCCAGTATTGGGACGCGGCTCTCAACATTGTTGTGGAAATTCTGGGAGGTAGGGGGGCCCTTATTCCCGCCACAGACCCGTTCTTTCGCGGCACGTGGATGGCAGGCACCAAGAAGATGAAAGAGGCTTTGCCCAGCTACATCAGTGAAGGCTGGGCGAGCAACGATCCGCGCGAGGCGGTGATTAGTCTGATGATGGAGCGCGGGTATGCCTGCGATCATGACGTGTTTGCGGACCATGCGGCGCGCGACATGATCCCCATCTATCGCGACTACCTCTATCCGCTGAATTTCGGGGTTCATTACTCCATACGTATTCTGACGCCCAACGGCTATTGGGCAATGACTGTGCATTTCGACAATGACCATCCGCCGATCAGCGCCGAAGACGTAGTTTTGATCAAGCGGATTCAGACGATGTTTTCCAAGGCTACCGCACAGGCAGATGAAACCGCTCACAAACGCATCGCCGCCTTCGCACAGTTTTTCAAAGGCACGGAGTCCGAGGTCTTTGTGCTCGACGTTGATGGCAAGCAATGTTTCAGCATCAATAGCAGCGGCAAGATTCGGACCCGCGCGCGGTTGGGGGATGTGATCCCCAACGAAATGAGCACAGCGCTTGGGGCCGAGATCAGAGAGCTTTGTTCCAGTGATCCCAGCCTGTCGATGAGCCGCGCCTATCAATTCAATATCGCAGCCAAGAGCAGAAGCGTGTTGATTATCCAGATCCCACCAAATTTGCGGCACTTCTTCATGCACTTCAAAGTCTGCGCGATCCGGACCGAATGCAGTGATACCACCGCGCTAAAGCAAAGCTGCCTGCGCGAGAACTACGGGTTGTCTGCGGCGGAGGTCGCTACGGTAGACCTTTTGGTCGGGGGCAAGACGCCCAACATGATCGCAGAGTTATTAAGCGTAAAAGCCACCACCGTACGCCAAAGGCTCAAGCAGATTTTCGAGAAGATGCAGGTGAACAGTCAGGTGGAACTGATCGCGTTGCACAACCGCCTTTAGAAGGCTGTCTATTAAAACTGGCATTTTCGACCCCGAGAGGACCAGCCAAGAAAGCGACGAGAGCAACGCCAATTTTGCTTTCATCGTCGGTTGGACAACTGGTCTGCGGTGAACAATAGGTGCATCGTTTTTGACGTGTTCCCAGACTTGAACAAATCTGCGCGGCGATCCTGTCCTCAGTGCCTTACTTAACCGCAAATGCCTTTTAAGCTTCCGTGAGTTTGATAGCTTTATCCGCTATTCCGAAATTCATTCTTCAAAATGCTGCGCCATGAACGAATGGCCAGTTTGTTGAACTGCACCGCGGCATTCTCTGGTTCCATCAATGTAGGCTCTGGGCCGCCCCTTGCGTAAAATGTGATGCTGCAACTGCGAATAGTTTCAAGCTCGACACTTTCCATAAGGGCTCCTTGCTGCCATTCGCCGCGCTTGCACACTACATCAGTGTCGAGATGGGAGGGACAGTCTGCTAGGCGGACCTTCATGCCGTTCGCTGCAGGCGCTCTGTTTTCGCTGCGGTTGCGAAGACCTTTAGGATAAAGGGCGGCAAGCCGACTTTCTGTGCACTTGCGATGTATGTTCCATCACTCGGAGAAGCAGGCCTTAACGTCGCTAGGCTTGGCTGTTCTTGCCTTTTGGCAGGCGCAAATCAGCAGCGAAACCGCGAGGGCTATTTTTCGAGGGAACATAGATTTCAAGGCGACATCCAGATTGGGCACACAGATCCTGAACAATCGACAACCCAAGCCCGTAGCCGTCTGACAGCGCGCCACGCCGGATAAATCGCTGCTTAATTCGGTCAAGGTCTGTGGATGATAGAGGGTCGCAATCGTTGAAGACAACAACATGGCCCGGTTGGCTGGCGTCTATAATTGTCTGCGAAGGGCCGCGGGCATGCTTCAGGGCGTTGTCGAAAATATTGTTCAGGATGATACCAAGCGCATCCGGATCAACGCGGGTTAAACAGCGCCCTTCTGGGAACTTCAGCTGTACCTTGTCCGGCTGGGCGCTTCGGCTGCGCATTTCCGTCATCAGGAGTTTGATAACAGGGTTAACGTCTGTCGCTACCGCAGTTAGTCCCAGCCCTGATTGCGCCCGCGACAATTGCAAAAGGCGTTCGATAAGGCGCTCAAGCCGCTTCAAACCGGTTTCAATCTCGACAATGTTTTCGATTTGATCGGGCGCATTGAGCTTTGCCCGAAGTCGTTGCGCCTGTGCCTGACAAATGGCAACCGGGGTGCGCAATTCGTGGGCGGCGTTTGTGGCAAAGGCACGTTCTGCAGTCATCGCGCGGTCAAGTAAGGCCATCAGTCCGTCGAGCGTGTCGATCGCTGGGGTGATCTCGGAAAATACATTCTCTCGATCAATCGGGGACAGGTTGTGTTCGTTCTTTTCAGCGATGGTGCGGCTGAGCTCGGCGATCATCGCGACCGACCGTCGGACCGCCCAGAAGGAAGAGAGACCGAAAAGCATTCCCAGCATGATAAAACCTGCAACGACGCCAATCACCACATCGATTATCGCTTCGTTGCGTTCGATCATCGGCTCGGCCACCACGACGCTGCCCGTCTCGGGCTGATCTGAACGGAGCACGATAAGGCGATGCCCGTCCGAGGTGCTCAGACCCGGTATCAGTGGCGCGGGAAGCGCGAAAAGACCAGCGGTCTTTGACTGCGCATAGACCTCCCCCTTCTCGTCAAGAGCCCACATCAACGCGCGCTCATCCGGCTTACGCAGTTGGTTTTCGAAATCCAGTAGGCCGCCCACGTCGATACCGGTTGAGCCTTGGGTGGTTTCGATAAATTCCAACAATAGGTGTGCCTTGCCCACCAGGCTGGCATCAAGGAGCTCGTCATATTCATCTTTGAAAATATGGTGGACGATCAAAACGCCGATCACCATCACGGCCAGTCCGGGCAAAAGCAACGAACCAAGCAGCGACTGAACCATGCTTTTACGGCGGCGTGTCATGAGGTCAAAGCGTATCCCATGCCACGGTGTGTGACGATAAGGGCTTTGCCCAACTTACTGCGTAGACGGCTGATGTGTGCTTCTAGCGCATTGCTTTCAACTTCTTCGCCATAGGCATAGATGGCCGCCTCAAGGCTTTCTTTCGGCACGATCTGAGCCTTGCGGCGCAGAAGTGTCTCGAACACGCCCCACTCTTTAGAAGTCAGCCGCACGGGCTGCCCTTCGCGCATGACCGTGTGATCGGATAGATTGACCACCAAATCGCGCAGGTGAATGGTTTGTGCAATCTGGTTGGCGCTGCGCCGACATACGGTGTGAATGCGCGCCTTGACCTCGTCCAAATCAAAGGGCTTGATCACATAGTCATCGGCCCCCCGGTTCAATCCATCAATCCGGTCCGACACCTTGTCGCGCGCGGTCAGAATGAGGATCGGCGTGCGCAGCGCCCTCGCCCGCAGTTTGCTGAGAAATTCTAGCCCGTCACCATCGGGCAAGTGCAGGTCCAAAAGCACCACGTCATACTCCAGCGTATGCAGCGCGGCATCTGCCTCGTCCAGCGTACAGAACCATTCAACAATGTGTCGATCCGCTTCCAGGTGCTCCTTGAGCGGCCGCGCCAGAGCTTTTTCGTCCTCGATCAGCAATATACGCATTGTGCTCCTGTCCAACTCCCTGACGCGCGCTGGCCGGTTCGGCCCCCGCTGACATCATCACGCATTTCTGTGTAATGCATTCTATTTTTGTCGGTCTTTTCATCCAACTTCTTCCACCTCATACCGTAAAAGCGCAAGATCACCGCGCCCAGAAAAACGCCGTTGGCGAAAAGCAGACACATCGTCGCAAGGGATCCCAGATCCTTCGCGTCACGGGCAAAGACCTCCCATTGTGGTGCCAAGTGGTCGACGATGCATTCGATCGCCGTGTTCAGCGCCTCGACCGCAATGAGGCCCGAAAAGAGGATCAACAGGACAAGAAAATCTGCGACACCTCCATACCGTAGAGGAGCAACCCACAAAGCGGCAGAGCCACGATGATGTGCCTGAACGCAGTTTCCCTCCAAAGCCGTCGGACACCCCCGATCGAGTAGCCGGCAGCGGCAAACAGATGGGCAACCCCGGTCACCCGTTCAGGTTTCTCGCGTGGGTTTGTAAGGTCAGGCTTCATAACTTAGCTACCTCAACGTTTGTTTTGCAGGGGGTAAAGATATCCAGATCTGGATTGCGCTCTGCTGTGTGGATATCGAGCAATCCCAGCAACGAGTGGAACAGGTTGTCATGCGACAGCGCCTTGTCCCTCTGGTCGGCCACACAGCTTTCATCAATGCTAAAGCGGGATTGGAATGCGTCAGACATCCACAGGATCATCGGCACATGGGTCTGTGTTTCGGGTGCCATGAAATAGGGTGCGCCGTGCAAATAGAGCCCACTTTCGCCAAGCGATTCACCGTGGTCGGACACATAAAACAGCGACGTGGCCAGTCCGTCATTTGCGGCCAGCATGTTAACGGTTTGGGCCAGAATATGATCCGTATAGGCGATTGTGTTATCGTAAGCGTTGGTAATCTCCTGCGGCGTGCACTTCTTGAATTCTGCGGTGCGGCAGGCGGGTGTGAAGCGTTCAAATTCTGCCGGGTAACGCTGATAGTAGGTCGGCCCGTGACTGCCGATCTGGTGCAGCACCAATACCGTGTCCTTGTTGACCGATGCTATGTATTCCTTGAGGGGTTCGAGAAATATGCCATCGATACATTCCCCCGTTGCACAGAATTCCGGGTTCTTGAGATTGGTCAATCTGCGTGTGTCAAACCGCGCGGCAATCGCTTTGTCGCCCGTATTATTGTCCCACCATTCGACATTCAGCCCCGCATGTCCCAACACATCCAGCACGTTCTCGGTCGAGGTACCCTTTTCAAAAGAGTAGCTGTCTTGGCTGAACTTGGAGAACATGCAAGGCAGCGACACAGCTGTGGCCGTGCCACATGAATGCGTGTTGCTGAAATTGATGACGGGCAGCTTGGACAGTTCCGGGTTTGTGTCGACATCATATCCGTTCAGGCTGAAATTCTGGGCCCGCGCGGTTTCCCCCGCGACGACAATCGTCAGCATAGGCTTTTGCGGCGCGTCATAGGCAGCGCCGGCTTTTGCGTCCATACCTGTGCTGGTCAGGACCAGGTTGGCAGAACGCGATATCATCTTGGCGTAACGGATCGCGCCCACCAACGGCGCGCCGGGCTGGTAGCTGCTCATGAAATCCTTCCGTTCGCGTAGGATCGACGCATAGGATTTCAAATCCACCATCAGCAACCCTGTCGCCAAAGCAAGACTGACAACAAATGTCACTATCGGCGTCACCGCAGCCCAGACCCGTCGCTGAGGTCGAATGCGTACCCACATCACAATGAGCGAGGGGAAAACACCGAAGGCAAGAATATGGGCCACATAGCCAAGCGTTATCAAATGCCTGGATTCAGCTACGGTGGTCACCATGACATTCTGGATCATGTCGCGATCAACGATGATGCCCAACGTATCCACATAATACGATGTCATGGCGGCCAATATGAGCATTAAAATTAGAAATGGTTTCACCGTCCACCGAAATGCAAACAGGCTGAAGGCCGCCAACGTCAGGCAGAACACGGCTGCCATATAGCCCATGAGTGAAAGTAGGTGGCCCGAGAAGACGTCGCTGGCGATGTACCAGAACGTACTATTGTCGACACCAAACATGAAAGCGATGGAAAAGACGGTCAGTAGGGCTGGTGAGATGCTTATTTGCGCACGCAGAAGGGATGTTCGGTATAAAAGGGTCTGGACAAAGGGCATGGCAGAGCTTTCGCAAGATTAATTGCGTTCTCATGACCAGCCTAAGCTTACGAGAAGCTTACGAATGGCGTTTTACTGTATCCGCTGGTGTCACAAGCACAGCCCTATTCGCGCGTGATAGGCTGGATGACATGGGCATTTGAAAAGTGAAAACGGTCTCATCATCGTCCGAAGTTACTGTTAGCGTCCCGCCGTGTCCCTTCGCGACTGAAACGGTTTCTTGTGCGTTCGAATGGCATGAATATCGTCGGAAGCAGTTCTTCGGGAATGCGGTCCCCGCTGTTAGCAACAGTCAGAATGAAGTCATTATCTACAAGCCGCGCTGCGGCTTTGATAGGTTTTCCTTAAGCGCCGTGGGTGACTGCGTTTCCCAGCAGGTTCAAATACAACTGTGACATGCACGCGACGTCGCAAGACACAGGGCTTGGCAAATCGACAGTCATCTCAATCGGCTGATCTGGCGTCACGGTCCGAAGCTCGGCGCAGATCTGATGTAAAGCTGGGCCCAAATCTTCGAATAGACGTCGCTCGAAAACGATACCGCCACCACTGCGTTTGCGGACCTGATCCAGAAGGTTCTCGATCAAGAGCCCCATACGATTAACCGAAGCGCGCATCAAACCTATGAGCTCAACCGTCTCGGCATCAATATTTCGTCGCTCTATCAACCTACAGCCAGACGACAGTGCATTTATCGGATTGCGCAAATCATGCGCCAAGATGGCAATGAACTGCTCTAGGGCGTGAGCCAGACCGCGCTCGTGCGACGAGGCATCTTTGCTCGCCAAAAGTTCCTCATCAGAATCCCGGATTTCTCCTATCATCTTGGTAAACAGTCGGAAGATAGCCAAAACCCTTTCATCCTAAACGCGGAAAGGGTTGGGGTCGATGGCGCAAAGTGTGCCGAAGAATGACCCGTTCGCGCGTCGGATCGGCACGGAGATATAGCTACGAAAACCATAACGGGCGGGGCAGTGATGCGCGGCGTAGGTCGGATCGTTGTTCACGTCATCGATCACAATCTCCTGATCGAATTGCCTGACCTCGTGACACAGTGTGGTTTCCACCTCGAGCTCATCGCCTGCCGTTAGACCGAACGATATATTGTCGAGAGCGCTGCATGTGATCCAGCGCGCTTCGATTACGCGCGCTACAGCTGCAAAGCCCATACCGATCGCGGGCACGATCGTTTCAAGTAGTGTTGGAATGACCGCGCTGCGACCGATCGCGTCAATATCTTGCAGGAAATCGTGAGCGTTGGATGGGGCATTCATGGCTTAGCATCTCACTATGTCAGAACTCATAGGCGCTCTTGAGAAAGCTAATTGCAATATTCGCCAGTGTCAGCGGTCAAAAATTTGGTTTGGGAAGGGGGCTTATTGCGTCATGTCCACTTACGGGACGCTCCAATATTAACTTGTCCGAGCGCCGATAGGCTCTTCGCACACCAAGAAGCTGCGGCAAAGTCGGCCCATTATTTGATGCCGTCCAGTGATCGAAGGTCAGCCTTAGCAAAGCGGGGTTTGGACCACCGTGAAGGTAACCGGTTGAACTAAAAGCAAAAACATAACTTCTAAATCAGATGTTATTGAGAGGCCGGGTCAACGACGGACAGATGATCAGCGTTCCATATTGCCGGACAAACTTCGGCCTCGGCATGACCGTTACGCACTCTCCGGCACGCACCCACTGGAATATCAGTCGCAATCAGAATGCGATCTGTCATCATCGCGGCCGTCTGCGGTGCAAGAGTGACGTGAATACCATCAAGCGCGACACCGACATCGCACGGCAGAAAGACGCTGGCACCACCCACGCCTGTATCCGTCAGGGGCTGTCCAAATGGCACACCAACTGCGCCAAGAACGCAAACAACAGTCTGAAGCTCGATCGCCCGTGCACGAGCGCAACTAAAGACCCTGTTATAGCCCGTGATCATATCCGTTTTGGCGGGAATAATGATCAGATCAAGATCGAGCTGCCCAAGCCGTGACCAGAGGTGGGTGAACTCACTATCCAGACAAATGATCATTGCGATGCGCAGACCATTCCACTCAATCACGTTAATCGTTTCACCATGAACGGTAACGCCGCCTGCTCCCTGCGCTTCAAGTGGCGTTAGGCTTAGCTTATCCTGCGCGTGGCGCGCGCCTTCGGGCGTCAGTAACCATGCACGGTTTAGATATGTTGGCGTGCCTTCCTGAAGCCCTGCAGCAAAAGGTATCGTTCCAGCGAGGATCGAAATACCGTGTCGCGCCGACATATCAGCAATGGCATCCAATGCGATTTCGCCACATTCATACAACCACCCCATCGTGCTTTCGGTTGGTAGATCCACAGGTGCAAAGCTTAACCATTGCGCACATGCAAATTCTGGAAGAACAAGCATGTGGCCGCCGCGTGCAGCGGTCTGTGCGACGCGCGCCTCAAGCTCAGCAAGCCATGCCGCAAGGTCAGGGACAATGGGTTCAAGATTTGACGCCCAGAGGTCGATCGAAACGTGTTCCATGTGCATCCCTGCTGAATTATGTTTAGTCCAGTGTGAAGTAGCGCAGAAGCCACCCTCTACAACACGTTTCCCGTTAAAAAGCTAAATGCTTAAATATCGGTACGGCTGATGTGCAGAGAGCTGTCCTATTTCTCCATATAGCGATAATTCTTTGAGTGTAGCTCAGGCTATTGAATAGCCTTTAGGTCCCGAGACAGGATGGATCTATGGATCGCGCCGGGTCTGTCGGAGACCATCAACTTAAGTAAGGATGATGGTTATGACAAAAAGCAAAATGGCAAATCGCTACTCGCCTGAGGTCCGCGCCCGCGCGGTCCGTATGGTGTTTGAGCATCAAGGCTCCTATGAGACGCAGCGGGCGCGATCGCGGCCATTGCACCCAAGATTGGCTGTATTTCCCAGACCTTGAGTGGATGGGTCAAGCAGGCCGAGAAAGACAGTGGCATGCGCGACGGTGTCACGACCGAGGAACGTGATCGCATCAAGACTCTGGAACGAGAGAACCGTGAACTGCGCCAGGCGAATGAGATATTGCGCAAGGCGTCAGCTTATTTTGCGCAGGCGGAACTCGACCGCCCACTGAAGCGATGATCGCCTTCATTGAGGATCAGCGCGTTGTCTACTGCGTCGAGTCGATTTGCAGGGTCCTGCCGATCGCGCCGTCCATTGCCCGGCAGGCGATTGCGTAGCAATCTGCCGAGAGGGGACATATTACCGCCGCGTGGCATGTCTCGCTGATCCGTCCAAAGCTTCGGCGCGTCATCAGCGTGACCGAGCGCTTTGCCCGGAGATCCAACGGGTCTGGGATGAGAATTACCAGGTCTACGGCGTCCGTAAGGCATGGCATCAACTGAAGCGCGAGGGCTTTGAGCTGGCGCGCTGCACGGTGGAGCGACTGATGAAACAGATCGGCATCCGTGGTGCGGTGCGTGGAAAGGTTGTCAAAACAACGATCCCGGACACATCTGCTCCCTGTCCGCGTGACAAGGTGAACCGGATCTTCAGGGCACCTGCGCCGAACCTGCTCTGGGTCAGCGATTTTACCTACGTGTCAACTTGGCAGGGTTTTGTCTATGTGGCTTTTGTTATCGACACATTCGCTGATCGCATTGTCGGATGGCGGGTCTCCCGGTCTGCCAAAACTGACTTTGTTCTCGATGCTCTTGAACAGGCCCTGCACGATCGACGGCCCGTCCAGAAAAGCGGATTGGTCCATCACTCGGATCGCGGCGGGCAATATTTATCCATTCGCTATACCGAGCGTTTGGCCGAAGCAGGCATTGAACCATCGGTCGGCAGCGTCGGGGATTCCTACGATAACGCCCTCGCTGAAACTATAAATGGTCTCTACAAAACCGAACTGGTCCACCGCCAGGGACCATGGCGCAACATGCAGGACCTGGAAATGGCCACTCTCGGCTGGGTCAATTGGTTCAACAATCGTCGCCTGCTTGGCCCCATCGGAAATATCCCGCCAGCCGAGGCCGAAGAGAACTTCTATGCACAGCGTGACGTGCTCGATATGGTCGCGTGAAATGAAGCTATAGGTCTCCGACAAACCCGGGGCGATTCATCTACATTGGTCGGCGTGTGTGGAACCGCCAGCGCTATTCAAAACACCCCGAGACCGGCAAACGGATCCCGCGGATGAACCCACCAGAAGACTGGATCACGTTCGAGGCCCCGGAACTACGGATTGTCGAGCAATCCGTCTGGGAGGTCATAAAAGCGCGTCAGACAGCCCAGCAACGGATTCGCACCAAACGCGCAGCGAACGACCCTAACGGCCTCTCCGTGGCTCAGGGGATGCGTCGGCGCAAATATTTGCTGTCAGGCTTGTTATCCTGTGGTCAGTGTGGCGGCAATCTGACTATCGCGGGCAGCGGCAAAGCACGACGCTATTACTGCGCCAATGCTAAGGAGAAAGGTGCGGCCATCTGCGCTGGTATGCCCGGCTTGAAAGAACAGGACGCAGCAATCTCAATTCTTTCAGGCCTCAAAACTGGGCTGATGCAAGACGAAGCCTACGCAGAGTTTAGAGCGAAGTTTCTGGCGCGTATGAAAGCCGCTGAAAAAGAAAATGAGGGTATGCTGCGGCTGCACAATCAGAGCATCCGCAAGCTGGAAACAAGGCATGCTAACCTGATGAAAGCGGTAGAGGATGGAGACTTTTCTGCCCCTATTGTTGCTCAGCTCAATAACGTGGACGCAGAGCTAACGGAGGCCCGCGGCAAACGCTCCACACTAATGCCAGGGCCGATTAGTTTGCCTACTGACCTACCAGCGCTTTACCATTCATATGTCGAAGACATTGTGGCGCCCCTTCAAGACGAAGAGGTGTCTGGTCGCGCCAGCGAAGAGCTGCACAGCTTTGTTGATACAGTGGTGGTCACCTGGGACGCAGAGGCGAAGGTTCACCACCTTGAGCTGCGTGGCAAGCTATTGGAGATGCTAAACGCAACAAGGCCCGCAGGTGATGCGGGCCTTGTTGAATGCGAAAGTTCGCTAAAGTTGGTTGCGGGAGCCGGATTTGGCCTTTGGCGAACAAATCTCGATCTCTGCGAATGAAACTTAGGCCGGAACTTGATCACCCGCCTCTTTGGCTTTTTCCGCGGCTCGTTCAGCTTCTTCCTTCTGCTTTTTCAGATCGTCCTCAACTTGCTCGGCGATACCTGAAGGCATAAGCGCGTGTTTGGAGATACGGCGGCGGTTGCCGGCAGAGGCCATCATACAAACCTCATAGTAGAACTGATCGACTGCTTCTGGTTCATTTTCCGTCAGGAAGGCGATCCATTCCTCGATAGTGTCAGCAATGGCTTTGCGCGCAGCTTGCTGGGCTGCTTCATCTTTTCTGGACAAGTTCGCGGCAACGTTGGCGACCTTGAACATCGCTGCTTGCATCGCTGCGCTCATCGGCACTTCAGCGCGTTTCTTACGGGTGGTTTTGGAAGGCTTTCCTTGCATGCGGTTGTTCATTTAATATTCCTCTGTCTTAGTAAGTTCAGGCCCGGGCGGAATGTCTGGGCTACGTAAAAAAAAGATGGGAGAGCAAATCGGCGTGCGGTGACTTTTACTGCAACAAAAAATCGGTCAATTTTCTAAGTCATTGTCTTTGCTTGAACTTCTTTTTTCGATTCTTTCGTGTGGAAGATTTCCCGCGATAACTGCTTTCTTGAGGCGTTGCGTAAGCTCCGAGAGAGCAGCCACATTTTCAGTGAAGCCGTCGCCGAGAGCGGCCCCAATCTTCGCCAGCATTGATGTGGCCTCCTCTAATGTTCGGTTGGCAGCGCGGAACTCATCCGAAACCCGTTCAAAGGCGTCCGTGCGCGCTTTCTTGAACATTGCGCCCCATCCGCGGCGGAACGCTTTCGCAACGCGCGCTGTGCCCGTGGGCGATTGCCTCGCTTTGTTTTGTGCTCTCAGGAAAACTGGGTCATTCTCGCGACCCTTCACCGGTGCGATTGCCGCTGCTCCAACAGCCGAGGGATCAACAACGCCGTCCGCGATGGCTTCGGTGATGTCGATGATGGCGTCCGCCTCCGCCGACTTTTCTTCGACCGCTTCTGTTCGAGCATCAAGATCATGCTCACGCCTGGCTAGTTCACTGTCCTTCTTGCGCCGCCAATCCCTGGTTTTTGTATGCATCCGTTTTGGCGGCGGCGTTTCACCTTGGGCGACGGCTTGGCGGAACGCCTCCTTGCGCTTTTCACCGCGGTCGAGACCAATCTGAGAAAACCACGCGCCGACGCTATCCTGAGCGTGCTCGTAGTCTTCGATCACATCGAACTTTGACGGTTGTAGCATCAGCCGGGTCGCGATGACTTTCTTATCGCCCGTTGCCTTGTCAGTGCGCTTAATCTCGACACATACACGCGGCATAACCACGGCGTGGACGTGATAAGCTTCTTCATCAAGGTCTGCGCGGGCGTGAATGACGTCATCGCCAAACTGTTCTTTCAACCAAGCAACTGACAAGCGCTCAAAATCCGCAATCCTTTGGTTGTTTTCGACACCTTCATCGAAGACCGCTGCAGGGTCAGCATCGAACCACTCTTTGTTGGCCGTCAAAATCACCTCTCGCATTGGACCGTGACGTGTCGGACGCCAAGGGTTGTGCGGCCCTTCCGCCAGCCGTTTCTGGATATCTTTTTTACGCTTGCGCTGTTCCAACGCCTCAAGTTCGGCCGCAAAGTTCTGTGCCTTTATTTCGGCAATCTCAGCTAAAGCTTCAGACGCCCAGTTTTCGGATCCAATCAGACGGCGATTTGGGGCTGGCGGGTTCTCTAGAATGTGACCGGTGTCGCCCCCGACCCGCTTACGGTGCTTTTCGTATCCAGCGAGGTTCTCAGGCCCGATACCCTCGAACCGCAGAACCACTGGGTAGCGGGTGTGAAATTGTAAACCGTCCATTTTTCATCTCCTCAATGGTGGAGATGAGAAAATGGTGATGGGATTTTTGAGGTGATAATTTGAGGGCGGCAAAGATTTCTGGTGAAAGATTTTGTCGCAAATGCAATCGAGCCAGCTCCATCACACTTCGGTCAGTTGGGCGGTTTGCCGACATTCGCTGCACCTGCAAACTAAACGGGTGCGTCCTAAGAAAGCAGACGCTCAGGGTCACGACACTTTTTTGTCTGGGTGCATCTGCAGCGAAGGTCGGCAGTGAACCCAATGTAACCGATGCTGCGCGATCCATGGATATCCGCTGTTGCGAGACAGCCAAAAATAGATCGTTTCTCAGCCGTGCCAATACCGCGCGTTTTTGAACGGACGCTGAAGGCAGCTGAACGTCAGTTCAGCAACCTTTTCGTAAAACCTTGATCTGAAGCTTACCAAGCGCAGATTGAAAGCTCATCGTTTTCCCAACACGCCGGGTCCTCAGTGGAACGATTAAGGTCGTGCAACTGGCCGTGCATATGGCTCGCGTAAGCTTCTTCGGTCCACATACCCTGAGCGTAATTACCTTCGATTGGACCCACAGTAGCTGCATATTTTGCGTTTCCGGTTACTACCGTGAAGGAGCCTCCAACATCAGCCTGAAAATAGCAGGATCCACTATGATAAATAGTGCCATGGTCCGCGATACGGCATTGGATTTCCCGAGGCGCAGTTCCATCAGGATCCATATAGGGCATGAAGGGTTCATCGGCTTGAGACGGACCAGGCATTACTACGATCAGCGTGGCTAAGAATGTCATAAAGGTTTTATACGGCATTGTAACTCCAACATTATTTCAAGATTACTTGGCAGCGTATTATGGAAAAATTATGGCAATATATCCGCTTGAGAAAGTCGGCGATTACTTTGCGAATATTTGACAAGCAACTTCGAGTTTAAGTTAGCCTGAAAGATCTGCCAAAAAACGACCGCTTGTTGAACGGTTCGCTGACCCCGACATTGGCCCACTTGCAGCGAAGGTCTGAAAGGTCCGCAGTGCCGCCGCTCGCCCTCCGGTTTGACGCTGATTTCGTTTGCAAGTGCAGCGAAGGTCGGCAGTGAGCCCAAATTAACCGATGCTGCATTATGCATGAATGGCAGCTAACGGAGGTGAACCAAAAATCCTCAACAACTGTTTAGATTGTGCGCGGGATTTTTTGCAGCTGGAAATAGGCCGGTTTTCCGCAGTGCCAAAAACGAGCGTTTTTGAAAGGGCTGCCGAGTGTCGGTTAAGCTATACCTTCCGGATTTTCGCCGAATATGCGCAGAGAAAGGGAAGGAGGGCGCACCCAGAAGGAGGCGCCCTCATTATTATGCGTCAGAGCGACACATTTAGCTTACTGGGCGTAAGTCGATGGATCCACTTTGGAAAGCACTTCGTTCCAATACAGCTGCTGGAGCGCGTCCGAGCTGTCGATTTCTGCGACAAGGCCATTCCACTTTTCCAATAACGCGGGAAAGGCAGCAGCAATTTCTTCCGCACGCTCAACGTTGTAGGTATCTTTGAACAATATTGCGACAGTCTTGAGATCCTGCTTTACGAATTCCTGCATCGCAGTCACCAGCTCCGGCTCCGGCTGATGGATATTGACGCCGCTGTCACGTGAATCTTGGATCGCGACGGCATCGTTGGTATAGTAATTCCACGTGATGTCAGCTGTCATATGGCTGCCGCCCCACAGTAGCGTTTCGCGCGCTTTGTCGTCCATGTCTTTCCAGCGGTCAAGGTTGACGTTGGCGGCGCCCACACCGGCAAAGGCACCACCTGGAACACCCAGCGTAATGTCGGTGAGGACCTCATCCAAGCTGTAATTGGTGATTTCGGGATTGTTCAGCATAGCGCAATCAATGATACCTTGATCGAGCGCCTCATACACCTCATTCACCGGCAAGCTTACGGCCTGCGCTCCGAAATGCTCAGCGAAACGGACGAAACCCGCTCCACCGGCGCGTAGCCGCTTGCCTTTGAGGTCTTCTGTGGAAGTGACTTCTACACCCTTGCACAGCAGACTGTACAACGGGGTCACACCACCGCCGGTAAACACTTGATTTTGCGCCTTGAATTCTCCAAGACATTCCGGGCAATCGTTCAGCGTGTATTCCAGCATCGCACCAGCAAACGCTAAGGGCTCCTTACCGGTCGGATTCTCCACAAGGTTGATCAACTGGTTCATCTCGTGCAGGAACAGATTCGTAGGATACTCAGCTGCGAAATATGGGATCAGCAATACGCCGACATCAGCCAGTCCATCGCGGACACCCGCGCTTGTCTCTGACAAGCTCAGCAAGGTCATTGGAAATCCGGTAGAAGTAACTTCACCACCTGAGCGTTCTTTGATCGCTTTAGCGTAATCATCCACAGCCATCCCGATATTCGAGTTTTGCGGATAACCATAAGCAAAATTTAGCTGATCCTTGGCGGTGGCCTGTCCGGCGATCGCGGTCATAACCACTGTTGCGGCCAATGTCAGATTGTAACCAGTAGTTTTCATTTGCTCCTCCAAGCATTAACGCCGCCGGTCCGGCACGATCTCAGCATGGCGGCGGGCGTGTTGTGTTGATTGTCCCGCGGACCGCTCTCCCAAGCGCCAGGTGAGTTATCCACCGATTTCGACCGGCAGAACAACATTCCCCATAATACAGGAACTTCTATATGCTGCCTGCGCAAGTCAACACAATTCCACCGCCGCTGTACTTGGCAGAGGGCACCAGACCAATAGCGCCATGCCGGTGAGAACTTTGTGTCACCGTCTTTCGATAAACCAATCGGCATACAGAGTTCAGATCATTCTACCCTCGCCGCAGGAGATCACCGAACTGCAGATCATCGTTCAAAAACTATCGTTTTTGGAACAACCAAATCAGTGCTGGCAGACACCCTACTTTTCGATTGCAGCCATTTACCCTAACACCATCAAGGTCGGCTTTGTCTGCACACCGACGTTTCAGTCGCCAAAAATGCTGCACCATCCACCAACGGCCGCTTCGACGAGCCGCGCCGCAGCTTTGCAACTGAAAGTGAATGGCAGGTCTGGGCCGTTCGTGTCGATCGACATGGATGGGCGGGAAGCAGACATTCGCTGCGTGAGCAAAACTGGATTTAACTCAAGGAAAAGCGGCTGAGAGAGAGAAAAAGCCTGTGAGAACACCATGGAAATCGCCTACTGTACGAAATTCAACCCCTTGGTCGTTTAGGATGAGCTACCAGTCGGAAAAGGTCAAAACATCTTCAAGTAATTCTAATTCAACATCATCTCCCAACTGCTCGTTCCAAAACTTGGTTCTGTTTTTGTTGTTTCCTGAACCAAGCCAATCAATGACTTTGACGATTTTATCTCCACGCATTTGAGAAATAAGCCTATTGAGGTGCAGGTCGTTTCCAGAATATCCAAAGATTACTATCTCAGAGCTTTCTTGAAATGATCGCTCCAAAAACTCCCAGTAAATACTAAGAATTTCAGACGCTTCAATGATTTTAGGCTTATGCGTAAAATGCGTCAATACGATATGGCGTCCGGCATTTGTTCGTTCCAAGGGTTTGTTATCAAAGGCCGCATCCGAAAGTTTGTAGGGTGATGACGCTCCTCTGTCCGCGAAGAGCGGCCCACCATGAAGATGTAGATACCAGCCACCAAAATTCTTTTGCCGAAACATGTTTCGACGATTGAATTTGGAATCCACAAATCCATCAAATAGAATTGCCTGATCGCTGCCCATCACACCGGAGGCCTTCAATGCGCTTGAAAGTAGCCCATCATAATTCAGCGTTGCAACATGAGATTGAGTAGCCCTAATCTGCGCAATGAGCGGGTCTATAAAATAGTCTGGCAGGCAGCAACGCTGCTCCACTTGATCACCGAAAGTATGTTTGGACAGATACATACGCCTCGCGACCAAGAACGCAAACTTACGCACTGCTTCGGGAAACTGCCTCCCTTGCTCAGATAGCCAATGACCTGCACCTGTGTCACGCACGGTAAGCAGCACTTCGCAGGCGCTGACAGTGTCTTGGAGTGTCGCTAGCTCTTCCTCCGAAGTTGGCTGATCGCATCCAACTGGAAGACAAGCTGATATCAAACGCTTTTGGTCGACATTGAGCATATCCTCTGCCCACACATTCGACATCGCGGCTGTCAAGTTGTAGGCTTCAGGGGCAATGGCCATACCTAAACCATTTCCGAATATATATGTTTTCCTCATTTTTACGAACTAGCTGTTTGAAGCATATTCGACGATCGTTTTAGAAAGCCCGTCAATCGCTTGGGGAATAGTTTTATTGACGGCTGCAAACATCTTTCCTTCAACAGCATTAAACATTTTATATTTGTAGTTAGGCGCTGTTTTGAGGAATGCCTTTTGCATCAGATAAACTCCAACGCCCGCATTTTCTCGTTCCAGTTCAGGCCTTTGAGCAGCCCAAATGTTATAAACATCGAAGCTCTTAGACGTTTCCATAGAAAATAGGGGAGAAACTGAAATAACCAATTTCCCTCCGCACAACTTGACCTTCCCTTTCTTATCGAAAACCTCAACGTTATTCTTTGTTCCAAATTTCTCTAAGAACATCTCATAGGCAGCTTTGTTATGGCTCAGTTCAGAGGGACTGCTAGACCGGTTAAGAATATGTTGAATTTCATCGTTTGATGCTCCGCTAATTTTTGCGCGCACAGCAGCCGTTAAACTTCCATAATAATCGTACCCATTCGAAGCTTGCATCCTACGGGCAATCTCGCCGACCAGTTTGGAGTGGGACATTGAGTAATATCGAATGAAAGTGGTTAGGCTGAGAGTTAGCAATGTGCTGGATTCTGACATGATTTTCGCCCTGAGGTTGCGCAGAATGAGAATGTCATACTTATGGCGATTTGCAACCGCGACCATTGAGATCAATGAGTAGATCCTCGGAGACAAGACAGTCACGTCCCAATTATTGCGTTTCTCGCTACGACATTGATCAATATCTTCTGTGTGGTAGCTGCGGCGCAGCGCCGTAATCGGTGGTCAAGGCCGGCTATGGGCCGCAAGCGACTTCCCTCCGTTCAGAACGCCGGTCATTTACTCACTAAGTAGCTCGCACTCCGGCCCTTCGGTTCTACGTGCGAGCTACGCATTCGCCAGGGGGAAGCCCCCTGGACCCTGGCCGCCTGCGGCGACCTTAGGAGACGTCCAACTCTCCCAAACCCTCAAGGGGCTTTCAGCCCGAGAAAGGGAGGTTTCGCCCACCCCTTTCATCCCCACTCGCAGGGTCGTCGTTCGCCACTCCCCCTGCACCCCCTGGCAGCCTTTCCGTCTGGGACCAAAGAGGGGACTTCCCTCTCTGGACGCTCCAAGGCAAGGACCACTCGCCGTTTGTCCCTGCACCCTCTCAGACGTCTCAGACGGTTTTGAAATGCGTGCAATCGCAAGGCAGCAGACGGCCCCAATCTGCCGTTTACGCAAGCTCTCGAACCTGCGGCGCAGTTTTTCAAAGCGGACATTGGGCGAAGAGCGCAGCATTTTACATGCTGCAGGTTCGCTTTGCGGACTTTGCTAGTTTCGTCCCGCCGCTCTGAACGTCACCTGCGCAGCTAGACGAAGGCAAAAGCAACACCAATCTTCACAGCTGATCGCACCACGTGCACAGCCGACGATCGGTCGCAGTCATGCTTGACGCCACATTGATCAAAGTCTGCAATAATTTCGGTCGTTGCATTCCGGCCGTATTGAGGACTTCAGTACCGACGGCACCCGGCGCCTCGCTATATTCTATGCCGCCGCTATGCGCTTAACATATTGTAGTTGGTCAATTTAAGAGCACTGCCATTCTCATGCTTTCGGGGTGTACAGCGAACCTTCAGGCGCATAGAGTTGCCCCCGCAATATCAATGCTAGATGAGGCGCGTCGCGCGCAAGTCGGAGACCGCCAGTCATGCACACCACCGCAATCGATCTGCTTCTGGTTTCGGGGAGCCGCCCGCAACTGCTCGAACGGACACTCGATAGCTTCTGGAAAAACCTACTCTCGAACTTCGAGGTCTCAACGGTCTACGCCAACATCGATCCGTTCGAAGGCACAGCCGAGGACACCCAGTCCTGCGCCGACCTGATCCGAGAGAGATTTCCTGCCTGCCACATCCGCGCGCCTGATACTTGCAGCTTCACCGGCGCGGTGAAGTGGCTTTGGTCGAACACCTCTGCAGCAGCGGCACTCCACCTTGAGGATGACTGGGTGATCGACCGCGAAGTGCGGCCGGAGGATGTGTTTCCGCATTTCGACAATATGACACGTCAGATTGCGTTTCTAACAAAGGAAAAGAACTGGAAGGGACGCTCGCCGTTCCACTATGAATGGTCGCGTCGCCGCATCGCAGGCCTCAATATCGGGCGAAAGTACAACTACGATCGGCCGATCTTCACGACAAGCCCTAGCTTTTTGGAGCGCAGCTTCGCGCATGAATGCGCGTCGAAGATGAGGTTGGACCTTGATCCGGAGAAACAGCTGTACGGGGATCGCAACCCAGAACTGGGTCAATACACCAAGAAGTTCCGGAGCCGGCTGCTTGGCGTCGGAGGCGACTTTTGGATCTCTGACATCGGCCGCGAACATCGTCAGGCCAGTAACCTGAAAAAGACCCTCATCGATGGCCAGAGCCACTGGATTCGGGACGTCCATGAGAGCGAGACCTGATTAAATGCGCAGCGCGTTACAGTGCTCTACTTAGAAGGCTGAAAACTTGACCTTGAACGGATTGATCACTGGCTGCGGCCGATCGGGTACCAGCTATCTTGCCGATGTCCTGAATGTTTCAGGTGCGTCTTGCGGCCACGAAGCGGCCTATGACGTTTTTGGACAGCATCATAGTTCCCACCGGTTCGAAAGCTCTTGGTACGCTGCGCCATTTCTAGATCAGCTGCCCCCACGCACACCGATCGTTCACCTCGTACGAGATCCTGTGAGGGTTATCCAATCGTTCCATCGCCTTGGCTTGCTGTCGAAGCGACCCTTCCGGCATGTCACCTACGGTCGCACCGGTTTTCATCCGAAGGCCTGGATGCTCTACCGCCGTCAGGTTCGTGATCGATGGCACTTTGTATTAGAACATCGCCGTTTTCTAGAGCGGCATCTCGATGTCTGGAGTGAGCATGATGAGGTGCAGCGGCTAGTGACCTACTGGTTTCGCTGGAATCAAATGGTCGAGGATAATGCCGCACATCTTAATCTTCCCTACCTACGTGTGCGCCTAGAAGATCTCGACCAGCGGCTGAATGACGTTGCAGAGTTCCTTGGCGTCGACCCCATCCTCGATCGACGGAGTCCGACGAACACAAAAGTGGGATACAAGCCTCGCCCGGTTCCGGAGGTGGAACTTTCTGAGCAAGCTTTATTACTAGCCAATCGCTTCGGCTATTCCGGAAAGTAATCCATGGCTAAAACCGCGTTCCAGGTTGCCTCGCGGTTTTTCAGGACCATGATTTCGAAACCGAACCTATTGTGCGCGGTGCCCGAAATCCGTCCTCTCTATCGAACAGCTCAAGCATATCCTGAGAGTTTTCGCTGAAGGTCCGCTTCTTTAATTAGGCGGGGTACGGTCATCTTTTCGGCGAATGGCCGTTTACCGCCCGACTTCTGCATAACAGAACTTCCAATAAAATTTGACGAGAGGGCCTACCCTCTCGCCGCTCTCCCGGATTTTGCCTCCTTTTTTGCCGCGCGGTCTTTGTGACGCGCAGCAAAACTGGAGGCTTTTTAGGTTTCCAAAGCTGGTGTCGATTTTCAATCGCATCACAGGAGACCCCAGATGCATCAACCCCCCCAACCATTCGTGCCGGCCTTTGATTGGCAGAACCTTGTCGAACGCGGCGACGTCGTCTTGTTCCGGTATCCTCTCGCGGACGAATACGACGCATCAACGGGCACGCGGCCCAAACGTCGCCCCTGCTTGGTTCTCGACCTCTTTACCAAAGGCGGGACCTACTTCATCGAACTCGCCTATGGGACCTCCGCCCCGACCAACGCCAACCGCGGTTACGAGGTGAGAGTCGGGGAGTTAGCGTCCTGCCACGCAGCTGGCCTGAAGCGGCCGTCGCGCTTTGTCTGCGCCCGTCGGATCATCGTCAGCGTTAATCATTCTGGTTTCGATGACGACGACGATAGCGGAACGCTCATCGGTCGTCTGGATCCGCCACTGATCGAGCGGATGAATGCCGTGCAGGCACGATTACAGGCCGACGCTGACATACGGGGGTAATCCCCCCATTTTTAATGAGGTCCAGCGGTAGAATTCAGGCGGCTGTTTTCAGTTTCATTGCGGGTGTTATGCCGCCGATGCCCATGTTGGGTCGTTCGTTGTTGTAAGTCCAGAGCCATTCCGTGGCCTGATCCTGTGCCTCCTCGATGGTTTCAAAGATGTACTGGCTGAGCCATTCGCCGCGAACCGTGCGGTTGTAGCGTTCGATATAGGCGTTCTGTTGGGGCTTTCCGGGTTGGATGTATTCCAGCCTAACGCCTTGTTTTTCTGCCCATTCCATGAGCTTTCCACTGACATATTCGGGTCCATTATCAATACGAATAGCCTTGGGTTTTCCACGCCATTCGATGATCTGGTTCAGACTCCGCACCACGCGCTCGGCTGGCAATGAGAAGTCGACTTCGATGCAAAGGCCCTCGCGATTGAAGTCATCCAGGACGTTCAGTGTCCGGATCGACCGGCCGTCAGAGAGCTGATCGGCCATAAAATCCATCGACCACGTCTCATTTGGCTTGTCAGGCACAGCCAGCGGTTCTGGCTTGTCGCGCTTCAGCCGTTTCTTGGGTTTGATCCGTAGATTCAGCTCCAGTTCGCAGTAAATCCGGTACACGCGTTTATGGTTCCAACAATAGCCCTGCACGTTGCGCAGATACAGAAAGCACAGGCCAAAGCCCCAGGTGCGCTTGTTTGCCGTCAGACGTTCCAACCAATCGGCGATCTCCTCGTTCTCGGTGCTCAGCGTTGGACTGTAGCGATAGCAGGTCTCACTGATCTGGAACGTGCGGCACGCCAGCGCGACACTGACCCCATGCACCGCCACCATCTTCATGGCCATCTCTCGTCGATGAGACGGCCTCAAGACTTTTTTCCGAGGGCTTCCTTGAGCAACTCATTCTGCATGCTCATCTCCGCATACATCTTCTTGAGGCGGCGATTCTGCTCGGCCATGTCCTTCATCTCTGCGATGAGCGACGCGTCCATACCGCCAAATTTAGCCCGCCATTTGTAAAAGCTGGCACTGCTCATCCCGTGCTCCCGGCAAAGCTCAGAGACCGGCACACCGCCCTCCGCCTGCTTCAACACAGCCATGATCTGCGCATCGCTAAATCGTCCGTTCTTCATCGTAAATCTCCTCAGATATCTTGCCGAGAAAATTCTACTTTTGAACACCACTAATTTTAGGGGGGATTACCCGGGCAGCTGCGCAAGAAGAACGCCGGGAACAACAGGCACGGTAGTCGCGCGTAGATCGCGGTTTCCTTTTGGGAACCGCGCCTTCGAGCGACCCCGCACCCCAAACATCAAAGGATAAAGACTATGGAACTACCATTCACACAAGGAACAGAAGTCACTCCAATGGCGGCCGCCTGCTACCCGCTTGCGCGCGCCGCTGCGACCGGCATTGAACAGGATGTCCTCGACCTCGTTTCGCCAAAACAGAAACGTATGGCGCAAGAACTCGCGGTGCTCCTTCAAAGTGGGGCGATCTTCGACAAAGGCGTTCTCGCAAAGCTGCACGATCTGGTGGGCGTGCTTGATGCCGAGATCATCGAAGGAACCTATGTCGAAACGCATTACGATCACTCCTTGGAGAACGTATCCGATACGCAGGATTGGGGGGAGGAGCGGATGACGCCGGAAGCCGATCGGCTAACCAACGCACTGGGAGTGCTAGTCGAGCTCTACGTAACGCTTTCGGCTGTGCACGATCTGCTTCGTGCCGAGATGGCCCTTCAGGGGCTACGCGCAGCAGCCTGACCGAACATGCGGGTGTAGACACCCCGCATCAGGCACGCTGGCGACCCTTCTGCTGCTACAGATGTCAGCGCGCCGCCCATAAAGAGACGCCCGCACAGATCATCTCTGTGCGGGCGTAGACGATCAACCGTTAAGGGCCACCGTGTCTCGTCGTGTTGTTGGTTTTGTGTGTCCACAACCGAAGGAGAAGCGAATGACCCTCACAAATCTGATCGACCTGATAGCTGAAGTTGCCGCCAAGCGGGCCACCGAAGAGGGCAGAACGAAGGAAGAAACACCAAGCGCAGGGTTAACCATATGCAGGCACTTTTGGGCAAAGTTATGGCGAACAAGGTCATATCGCATTTCATTCGGTGCGTTGCCACAAAACCGCCATTGATGCGGGGCAACTATCAAAGCAATCATCTTAATATCGTGAACAACAGTTCGCAGGAGACCAAATGACTTCGACTGCCCGCCGTGCCGTGATCTACGCCCGTTTTTCGACTGAGATGCAGAATGCCAACTCGACCCGAGATCAGATCGCGAGTTGCCGCGCCTTTGCGGAGACAAAAGGGCTGGGAGGTTCTGGAGACATTTGAAGATGCCGGGATCTCCGGCGCAAACCGCGGCAGACCTGGCTACCAAAAAATGATGCAAGCCGTCAAAAGCGGTCTGGTCGATATTGTTCTCGCCGAGGGAACAAGCCGACTAAACCGCAGTCAGGAACTTTCTGCGAATCTCTTCGCTGTTTGCGATTTCAACGGCGTTGAGATTCACACGGTGGCCGATGGCCGTATCGAGGAGATTCACATCGGCATGAAGGGCACAATGGATGCCCTACAGATCAAGCGGACGTCACAGGAGGTCCATCGGGGCCAAACTGGCAGAATCAAAGATGGCCTCTCTGCAGGCGGGCTTAGTTTTGGCTACCGGATTCCCATCGACCCATCGACCGGATTGCGTAAGACCGGCGAGACCGAGATCGACGAGGCCCAAGCGATCATCGTCAAAAGGATCTTTCGCGAGTTCGCAGATGGTAACAGCCCGAGGGCCATTGCCCACCAGCTCAACAAAGAACACATCCCTGCCCCGCGTGGGGGAGCCTGGAAGGTCAACACAATATACGGCAACGCAGCCCGCGGCACAGGGATATTGAATAACCAACTCTATGCCGGCACGCGCGTGTGGAACCGGTTGAACTACCGCAAGAACCCGGAAACCGACAAGCGGGTATCACGGAAGCGGGATGAGGGAGAACTTGTTGTGCACGATGTGCCCGAGTTGCGGATCATCGAACCGGCACTTTGGGAAGCGGTAAAAGCGTGCCAACGCACGCAAAGAAGGACCTTGTCAAAAGCGGCACCCGTCGCCTTGCGACGCAAGAAATATTTGCTCTCTGGGCTCGTCCAATGCGGCCAGTGCGGAGGTAATATGACTGTCGCAGGAGCAGGCGCGCGCCGGGCATATTATTGCGCCAACGCCAAAGAGAAGGGTGCCGCGATCTGCAAGGGCATCCCAGGGATCCGTATAGACCGGTTGCAGCCTTTGGTTCTGGCAGGGCTCAGAGATGCGCTGATGATGCCAGAGGCTGTTGCGCGCTTCTCCGAGGAGTATCGACGCCATATCGCGGAGAAAAATCGAACCAAACACGAAGCGACCGCAGTCCTGCGTCACGCAATTGCGCAGCAGCAAAAATCCATCGACGGCTGCCTGCGCGCAGTCCGCGATGACCGAGCAACGGATAGCATATACGAGATGCTGGTAGAGGCTGAAGCAACCAAGAAGAAGCTTGAGGCGGATCTGGCTACTCAGGCTCAGGATCCTATTGAGATCACACCGGACTTAGCAGCACTCCACCGCGCTGCGATTGACGACATCTCCGACATCCTTAACGACCCGGATGTTGTGCATCGTAAGCGTTGCCTGGACAGCACCTTCCCAGTTTTCGCCTGAGCTGCGACTCCGTTTCTGACGGATATTGGGCGGGAGTTTCGCGATGGCGACTACGGTAGAGTTTCTCAGGGACTACGGGGTGGAGATACGGGCCAATGGCCAGAAGCGGTGGCCCAATGAGGTCAAAGCACGGATCGTGGCTGAGAGTTTGCAGCCGGGCGTGAGCGTGAATGCAGTTGCGGCGCGGTATGGGCTTCGGGCGAACCATTTATCGGAATGGCGGAGTCAAGCACGCGATGGCCGGTTGGTTTTACCTGCGGGCGATGACGACGCCTTTAGTTTTGCGCCACTCGTAGTCTCGGATGGTGGCGGCGGTGCGCATATGTCGGCCGTTGCGGGGCGGTCCGCGAAGCCTGACGAGTCATCCCATACCTCCATCGAGATTGGGATTGGTCGTGTGACAGTCCGGCTCGATGGCACGACCAGTTCGTCCCGGGTTGCCGAGATCGTGCGGGCAATCGAGGGTCAGCCATGATGTTCCCATCAAACCGTGTGCGGGTTCTGGTCTCGACGCAGCCTGTGGACTTCAGGAAAGGTCATGATGGTCTGGCGTCGATCGTGTCGTCGGTGCTGCTGCGCAAGGATCCGTTCACCGGCACGGTTTTTGTGTTCCGCTCGCGCCGGGCGGATCGGCTGAAGCTTTTGTATTGGGACGGCACCGGATTGGTGATGGCTTATAAGCGGCTGGAAGAAGCGACCTTCACCTGGCCGGCGATCAAGGACGGGATGATGGCGCTGAACCACGCCCAGTTCGAGGCCCTGTTTGCCGGTCTGGACTGGCGCAAGGTCAAGGCTCTGGAGATGCGCCCACCTGCTGCGGCAGAGTGAATCAACCGCTGTCTTTTGTGTGTTTTTAATGGGGTTTTATCGTATCCTGATGGCATGATCACGACACCCGCCATTGACCTATCCACCATCCCTGCTGCGCAGCGTGCGGCGGTTTTGGCGTTGATGGAAAAGGTAGCGGCGCTTACGGAAATCACCCAACGGCAAGAGCACCTGATTGCGGAGCTGAACCATGCCCTACATGGCAAACGGTCGGAAAAGCTGACCGAGGATGAGCGGCAGCTGGCGTTCGAGGATCTGTCCATCGCCCTGGCTGAGGTCGAGGTGCAGAAGGACCAACTGGCCGCTCAGACAGGTGACAAGACGACAACCAAATCTGCGCCAAAGCGCACCATCGGCAATCTACCGGCCGCACTGCCGCGCATCCAAGAAGTCATCGAACCTGACAGCCTGAGCTGCCCTTGCGGCTGCGGCGTTATGCACAAGATCGGGGAAGACCGCAGTGAGCGGCTGGACATCGTGCCGGCGCAGTTGCGCGTCATTGTCACCGTCCGCCCGAAATACGCCTGCCGGACCTGCACCGACGGCGTGACCCAGGCTCCCGCACCATCGCATCTGATCATAGGTGCCCTGCCGACCGAGGCCACCATCGCCCATGTGCTGGTCAGCAAGTATGCGGATCATCTGCCATTATACCGCCAAAGCCAGATCCTGGCGCGTGCGGGTCTTGATCTGCACCGCGCTGTGCTGGCGGACTGGGTCGGCAAGGCGGCCTTCCACCTCAAGCCCGTCGTCGACCGGCTGGCCGAACACCTGAAACGATCCGACAAACTGTTCATGGACGAAACCACGGCCCCGGTGCTGGATCCGGGGCGCGGTAAAACCAAAACTGGCTATCTCTGGGCACTGGCCCGCGATGACCGACCATGGGGCGGTGAAGATCCGCCCGGTGTGGTTTACTTCTATGCCCCCGGTCGGGCGGGCGCGAATGCCGAAACCTTCCTGACAGGCTTCGACGGCATCCTGCAGATCGACGGCTATCAGGGCTATAATCGGCTGACCAAACCCACGCGCAAGGGCGGTGCCCCCATTCGGGTGGCCCATTGCTGGGCGCATGCGCGCCGCAAGCTGAAGGAAGTCTTTGACCGAGATGGCTCAGAGATCGCCGCCGAAGGCCTGCGCCGCATCGCCGAAATCTATACCGTCGAAGCTGACATTCGTGGCATCTCCTCCGGCCAGCGATTGTCTGCCCGTCAGGCCCGCAGTGCCCCGCTGGTCGCAGCATTCGGTGAATGGCTGGAGGCTGAGCGCCGCAAGATCTCCACCAAATCCCGGCTGGGTGAAAAGCTGACTTACATCCACAATCACTGGGACGGACTGCAGACCTTCTTGGCCGATGGGCGCGTCGAGATCGACAACAACCGCGTCGAAAACCTGATCCGCCCCATCACCCTCAATCGGAAAAACGCCCTCTTCGCTGGGCATGACGAGGGTGGTATCGCCTGGGGCCGCATCGCCTCACTGATCGAGACCTGCAAGATCAACGGCATCGAGCCCTTCGCCTATCTCAAGGCAACCCTCACAGCGATCGCCAATGGTCACCCACAAAGCGGCATCGACGATCTGCTCCCGTGGAACTTCAAGACGTCAAGCTGACCCGACAGTGCCCTCCTGAGAACGCTTACTGTGCATCGCGCGTCAGAAGTCCTTGGAGAGCTTATTGACAGCATTACGATGCGGAGCGGGGCCACACGGCGCAGCTGGAGGGTAAGTTGTTGGGACTGTTGATCTTTGCGGACAGCAAAAAAGCCGCATCCTATTCGGACGCGGCTTGTTCGCTAAAGTTGGTTGCGGGAGTAGGATTTGAACCTACGACCTTCAGGTTATGAGCCTGACGAGCTACCGGGCTGCTCCATCCCGCGCCGGGTGCCAATGAGTATGTATTGGCTTATTAATTGTCATCGCAGAGAGATACGTTATTTAGAGGTTTTGCTAGGTTTGGCGGTGACCTACTCTCCCACGTCTTAAGACGCAGTACCATTGGCGCAGTAGCACTTAACTGCCGAGTTCGGGATGGGATCGGGTGTTTTGCTTACGCTATGACCACCAAACCGAGTAAAACCTCTAAATGTCCAAGTCAGTACAACTGATTGTATGTGTATGCTTTTGTCTCAGTAGATTAGTCTTTCTTCTACTGGATCAAATCAAGCCTATCGAGCAATTAGTACCAGTCAACTGAACGTATTACTACGCTTACATCTCTGGCCTATCGACGAGGTGGTCTACCTCGGCTCTCAGGGATACCTTGTTTTGAGGGGGGCTTCCCGCTTAGATGCCTTCAGCGGTTATCCTGTCCGATCATAGCTACCCAGCACTGCTATTGGCATAACAACTGGTCCACCAGTGGATCGTTCACCCCGGTCCTCTCGTACTAGGGGCAACTCCTCTCAAGTATCCTACACCCACGGAAGATAGGGACCGAACTGTCTCACGACGTTCTAAACCCAGCTCACGTACCTCTTTAAACGGCGAACAGCCGTACCCTTGGGACCTGCTCCAGCCCCAGGATGAGATGAGCCGACATCGAGGTGCCAAACACTGCCGTCGATATGGACTCTTGGGCAGTATCAGCCTGTTATCCCCGGCGTACCTTTTATCCGTTGAGCGATGGCCCTCCCACTTGGGACCACCGGATCACTATGGCCGTCTTTCGACTCTGCTCGACTTGTCAGTCTCGCAGTCAGGCTGGCTTCTGCCATTGCACTCAACGAGCGATTTCCGACCGCTCTGAGCCAACCTTCGCGCGCCTCCGTTACGATTTAGGAGGCGACCGCCCCAGTCAAACTACCCACCACACAGGGTCCCGGATCCGGATAACGGACCGCGGTTAGACATCAAGCAGAACAAGGGTGGTATCTCAAGGGAGGCTCCACGCAAACTGGCGTTCACGCTTCAAAGCCCACCACCTATCCTGCACATGTTCGGCCTAATGCCAGTGTGAAGTTGTAGTAAAGGTGCACGGGGTCTTTCCGTCTAACCGCGGGTAACCGGCATCTTGACCGGTAATTCAATTTCGCTGAGTCTATGTTGGAGACAGCGGGGAAGTCGTTACGCCATTCGTGCAGGTCGGAACTTACCCGACAAGGAATTTCGCTACCTTAGGACCGTTATAGTTACGGCCGCCGTTTACCTGGGCTTCAATTCAGAGCTCTCACCCCTCCTTTTAACCTTCAGGCACCGGGCAGGCGTCAGACCCTATACGTCGTCTTACGACTTCGCAGAGCCCCCTGTTTTTAATAAACAGTCGCCACCCCCTGGTTTGTGCCCCCAGCCCGTACTTGCGTACAGACCGGGCCTCCTTCTCGCGAACTTACGGAGGTATTTTGCCGAGTTCCTTCAACATAGTTCTCTCAAGCGCCTTGGTATTCTCTACCTATCCACCTGTGTCGGTTTAGGGTACGATCTAACGATGGAGCTATTTCCAGGAACCTCTAAGCAGCCCATTCAATCCGATAAGGATGAACTACCTTCGAGATCCGTCACTTCCATCTGGCCCAGGAATATTAACCTGGTTCCCATCGACTACGCCTTTCGGCCTCGCCTTAGGGGTCGGCTTACCCTGCTCAGATTAGCTTTAAGCAGGAACCCTTGGATTTTCGGCGAGAGTGTCTCTCACACTCTTTGTCGCTACTCATGTCATCATTCTCACTAGTGATCTCTCCACGGGATCCCTCACAGGCCCGCTTCACAGAAAGCTCCTTGTGTCCAATTCCACCCGAAGGAGGATAAGGACACATGGAACTATGTCACACTACGCTCTGCTACCATGCACTAAATGCATCCTAAGCTTCGGCTCATGGCTTGAGCCCCGTTACATCTTCGCCGCAA
>NZ_CM130281.1:57500-490000 GCF_053474885.1 Sulfitobacter sp. M13
ATAGCCGTTAAACATCAGTGTGGGCACACGCTTGGAAAACAACCCGCCGCCAATGACCCGCTCGCTCGCTTGGGACCAACGCGGATGGTCTACCTCTGGGTTCACATTACTATAGAACCCGTATTCCCCTGCATTCGCCTTGTTCCAGCTGGTGGGCGGCTGCGTATCCGTCAGAGTGATCCGCACCACGGATTTGATCGATTTGTAGCCATACTTCCACGGCACCACCAAACGCAGCGGCGCGCCGTTCTGTTTAGGGATTTCCTTGCCGTAGATTCCGGTCGCCATAATCGTTAACGGGTGCATCGCCTCATCCAGCCGCAGCCCTTCGACATAGGGCCAGTCGAGCGCCTTATACGCGACACCCGGCATTTCATCGGGGCGCAGCGCGGTTTCAAACGACACGTATTTCGCACCTGACTGAACGCCGGCCATATTCAGCAGGTCGGCCAGTTCGAACCCGTTCCACGGCACCACCATCGACCACGCCTCGACGCAGCGGAAACGATAGATACGCTCTTCGATGCTCATCTGCTGCATGATGTCGTCGAAGCCATAGGCCCCCGGCTTATCGACCAACCCGTTGATCTGCACCGTCCAGGGTTCGATTGTCAGACGGTCTGCGTATTTTGCGGGGTCGTCCTTGCCGGTGCCGAATTCATAGTAGTTATTATAGCTGGTGATATCTTCATAGCTGTTGGGCGCAAGCCCCTCGGGCGCGGCAGAGGCACGGCCCGCCATACCGGCCAGCCCGATCCCCGCCAAAGCGCCCCCCATGATCTGACGTCTATTCAGAAATGTAGCATGCGGGGTGATGTCTTTGTCCGTTAGCGTGTTGATCCAGCGATAGGCCATAACAGGCGCTCCTTACCAATATACCGGAACAAGCCTACTGCGGGTTAGCGTGCCCACCAAACGCAATCCGTTACATTTCAAGGGACACACCGGAATGTCAGGGCACCTCATGCAAACAGGGCCGAGGTTTCCCCCGACCCTGCCCGTTCAAGTTATCGCACTCTATACTGACACTATATACTATGTGCTCAGTGGACCGTCGCCTCGTCCGGTTTCGCGCGATTGCTGGCAGCAACGCGGTCGCCGATGATCAGCCCTTCGGCACCGGCATGTACCGGAATAAGATCCCCGTCCAGCACATCACCGGCCAGAATCATCTCTGCCAACGGATCTTGCAGTGCACGCTGGATCACCCGTTTCAAAGGACGCGCCCCGAACACCGGATCATAGCCTTCGTCGGCCAGCCATTTGCGCGCAGCGTCGTCCAGATCCAACCCGATCTTACGACCGGCAAGTCGTTTGAGCAGACGGTTCATCTGAATATCGACGATCCCCGCCATGTCGCCACGTGCGAGACGGTCAAAGATCACCGTTTCATCCAGACGGTTCAGGAACTCGGGGCGGAAGTGGCCCCGCACCGCATCCATTACATCCCGCTTTGCCTGCACCATGTCGCCCCCGTCAGGAAGCTGGCTCAGCGCTTGGGCACCAAGGTTGCTGGTCAGCACAATCAACGTCTGCTTGAAGTCGACCTTGCGACCCTGACCGTCGGTCAACACACCATCGTCCAAGACCTGCAACAAGATGTTGAACACATCGGGGTGCGCTTTTTCGACCTCGTCGAACAGCACAACCTGATAAGGGCGACGCCGCACAGCTTCGGTCAACACACCGCCTTCGTCATAGCCGACATACCCCGGAGGCGCACCGATCAGACGGGCCACGGCGTGTTTCTCCATGAACTCCGACATGTCGATCCGCACCATTGCATTCTCGTCGTCGAACAGGAATTCGGCTACAGCTTTGGTCAGTTCGGTTTTACCCACGCCTGTTGGCCCAAGGAACAGGAAGCTGCCCAAGGGACGTGCCTCGTCGTTCAGGCCAGCACGCGCACGGCGGACCGCGTTCGACACGGCCTTGACCGCTTGGTTTTGGCCAATGACACGGTTGTGCAACTGGTCTTCCATCCGCAGCAGCTTGTCACGTTCACCCTCAAGCATACGGCCAGCTGGAATGCCGGTCCAACGCTCGACCACGCTCGCGATCTGATCCGGGCGTACGGCCTCTGCGACCATGACGTCTGCCTCGCTTTCCTCCGCTTCGCCGAGCTTGCGTTCCAACTGCGGGATCACACCATAGGAAAGCTCCCCCGCTTTGGCTAGATTGCCTTCGCGTTTGGCAATCTCAAGCTCGGCACGGGCGCGGTCCAACTGCTCTTTCAGCTCGCGCGCGCCTTCAAGGCGATCGCGCTCGCCCTGCCACTGCGCCGTCATTGCGTCTGCTTTTTCCTGCAGATCACCTAGCTCTTTCTCCAGCTTGTCCAACCGGTCCTTGCTGGCGACGTCGTCCTCTTTCTTCAATGCCTCTGCTTCAATCTGCAGCTGCATGATCTGGCGGTCCAGCGCGTCCAGCTCTTCGGGCTTGCTGTCGACCTCCATGCGCAGACGGCTGGCCGCCTCGTCCATCAAGTCAATGGCTTTGTCGGGCAAGAAGCGGTCCGTGATATAGCGGTGCGACAGCGTGGCCGCAGCAACAAGCGCAGAGTCACTGATCCGCACACCGTGGTGCAGCTCATACTTCTCTTTGATACCCCGCAAGATCGATATGGTGTCCTCGACCGTAGGTTCACTCACCATAACAGGCTGGAACCGACGGGCCAAAGCCGCGTCTTTCTCTACGTACTTGCGGTATTCATCCAAGGTCGTCGCACCAACGCAGTGCAATTCCCCCCGCGCCAAGGCAGGTTTGATCAGGTTGGCAGCATCCATTGCACCATCAGCCTTACCGGCACCGACCAGCGTGTGCATCTCGTCGATAAACAAGATCACCTCGCCCGCGGCTTCAGTCACTTCGGTCAGGACGGCTTTCAACCTCTCCTCGAACTCACCACGATATTTCGCGCCGGCAATCAATGCGCCCATGTCCAGCGCCAGCAGCCGTTTGTTGCGCAGCGATTCAGGGACGTCCCCATCAATGATACGCAGCGCGAGACCTTCGGCGATGGCGGTCTTACCCACCCCCGGTTCACCAATCAGCACCGGATTATTCTTTGTACGGCGGCTCAAAACCTGCATGGCACGGCGAATTTCCTCGTCCCGGCCAATGATCGGGTCGATTTTGCCTTCGCGGGCACGTTCGGTCAGGTCCAGACTATACTTCTTAAGCGCTTCATACCCGTCTTCGGCACTGGCGCTATCAGCCGTGCGGCCCTTGCGGATATCGTTGATGGCAGCGTTCAGACCCTGCGCGGTGACTTTGCCCGCGACCAATGCGTCCTTGGCACCGGATTTGACCATGGCAAGCGCCATCAGCACACGTTCTACCGGCACAAAGCTATCGCCTGCTTTTTTCGCAAGCGCTTCTGCTTCGGCCAGAACTTTGGCTGTGGTATTGTCCAGATAGACCTGTGCCGCATCGCCTGACACTTTTGGCAACTTACCCAAAGAGAGTGTCAGCGTTTCGGTAACGCGCGCCGGATTGCCACCCGCAGCGACAATCAGATTGCTTGCCAGCCCTTGGTCATCGTCCAACAACGCTTTTAGTAAATGTTCCGGCGTCAGCCGTTGGTGGCTTTCACGCGTCGCGATTGTTTGCGCAGCCTGAATGAAGCCGCGCGAACGTTCTGTAAACTTGCCCAAGTCCATGAGCTTCTCCTTTTCTCAAAGCGACCACGGGTGCGACGCCTGCTTGGCAGCGCGTCATTATGTGATCCTCGTATTAGGATTTGGGGACAGGCAGGGGCGGCTTCAAGAGAAGGCGCTCACAAATACGTCAACAAAAAAATGCGCATCAAGCCAATATTTGAACGGATGATGAAATTTAATCACACCGCGAAGTCATTGGATTCGCTGTAAAAATTACTGTTTCGCAAAATTCCGCTTATGGCAATAGGCAATCAAATAAAAGTTAATTGACTGTTTTTAAGGGAAAATTTACATTTATCCACAAGGGTAGCGACAATAGATGGAACTTTTTAGTCACACCCACGTTGTACCGGCAGAGAATGACAAAGCCGATCAAGCCAAGTTTAATCAGTACAACAAGTTTTGAGGTACGAACATGCAGACGCGCCAAATCCAGATGAACGACGTTATCTATAATGCGACAGAGCAATGCTTCGAGGCACTGGTTACTGTTCATGATGGCGATCGCTCCCGCAGATATGCCTGCGCAATCAATGCGCCGATGACAATGTCATTTGATCAAGCCGCCGAAGGGCTGACCAAACAGGCAGAACGTCGACACTTGGGCCGCGGCGGCATGCATTCGGAATTTCGCAGCATCAAACCATCGCCCCGCAGCGGTCGCCCACGGTTCGACCCCAAGGCTTGGTTGCAATCTGTTGCAAAGCTCAACGGCCACCGCGCCGCTTGATTTTCAGTTTCGGCGGAACTGCCTGTGCGCCCGTCCCGGCGCATGTCCCGCCCGATCCAGAGACTTCTGCCTGCCTGCACGTCTCTGACACTTGCCCGGACAGCCCTTGTGCTGCCCGGGTTTTTTTTGTGCCCGTCGCGAGGTGTTTGCGTAGACACGAGAGTATGAACGCCGTAAGCCTCCAGCGTTTGTCCAATTTCATTACTATCGGAGCCCGCCCCATGTCAGATGACCGCCTGATCGTCGCCCTTGATGTTCCCCATGCTGTTGCCGGCCTTGAACTCGCGAAAAAGCTTGGCGATACGGTGAGCTTTTACAAAATCGGATTGGGAATGCTGACAGGCGGCGGCATGGCGCTGGCAAATGAGCTCATCCAAGAGCATGGCAAACGCATTTTTCTGGATATGAAACTTTTTGACATCAGCGCGACCGTCGAAGCAGCGGTAAGGGGTCTTGCGCAGTTTGATCTTGATTTCCTGACTGTTCACGGCGACCCCCACGTGGTGCGCGCCGCGATGCAGGGTGCCGCGGGTTCGCGCACCAAAATTCTCGCAGTGACAATTCTGACGTCGCTGGACCGGAACGATCTGGACGCCGCTATGATCCAGGCGGGCGACATTCCCGATCTGGTACAAACCCGGGCCGGTCGTGCACTGGATGCAGGCGCCGACGGGGTCATCGCTTCCCCTCAAGAAGCCGCGCTGATCCGCGCCCTGCCAGAGGCAAAAGGCAAGCTGATCGTAACCCCCGGCGTACGCCCGACCGGTGCGGCTCTTGGCGATCAAAAACGGGTCGCGACGCCGGGCCAAGCGATCAAGGATGGCGCGGATCATATCGTCGTCGGCCGCCCGATCTGGCAAGCCGAAGACCCCGCAGCCGCCGCCCGAGCGGTCCTGGCAGAGCTGCCCTAATCACCCCCAAATGGCATCAAACCCGTTTAATAGCGTGCTTGGCCTATGTGATAAATCGGTAACAAACCCAAACTGGCTACCGATCAAGCCCAATTGCGTGTATGTTTTATGACATTCATATGGCAACCTTACTTTGGTGATACTCCCCGACGAGCTGGTTCTTCCTGAAGTTCGTCACCTCCCCCCGCTTTAGGCGGGGGTCTTTCTTTTCCCAGTCTAAATTTTGCACCCAGCCGCGAAATGATCGCGACGCGCCTGCCCATGGCGCAACGGCACGCAATCGAATAGACTTGCCTTAACCTTCCCTTAACCCCATTTATTCGCCATGCCCGCACTCTGCCGTGACTGCCTGTCCGAAATCACGCCTGCCCGCCGGTGCTCTGCCTGCGGCAGCCCGCGCATCACGTCGCATCCCGAATTATTTGACCTCTCCATCGCCCATATGGATTGCGATGCTTTTTATGCGTCGGTGGAAAAACGAGACAACCCCGCACTGAACGGTAAACCCGTGATCATCGGCGGCGGGCGGCGCGGCGTGGTATCGACCGCTTGCTATATCGCACGGGTCAAAGGGGTTCGATCCGCCATGCCGATGTTTCAGGCGCTCAAGCTCTGCCCCGAAGCGGTCATCATTAAGCCTCGCATGGACGCCTATGTCGAAGCCTCCCGTGCGATCCGCGCCTTGATGGAAGAGCTCACGCCTGCCCTGCAACCGCTGTCACTGGACGAGGCATTTTTGGACATGACCGGCACGACCAAGCTGCACGGTGCGCCCCCTGCGGTGATGCTCGCGCGGTTGGTGCGCCGGATGAAGCAAGAGCTGGGGCTGACCGGCTCTATCGGCCTGTCGCATAACAAGTTTCTGGCCAAGGTCGCCTCTGATCTAGATAAGCCACACGGGTTTTCGGTCATCGGCAAAGGGGAAACGCAGACATTTCTGACCGACAAACCGGTGAGCATGATCTGGGGCGTGGGCGCTGCCACCCTAGGGGCGCTGAACAAGGCGGGCATACGCACCTTTGCTGACCTGCTGCGGTGGGAACGGACCGATCTAATTGCCCGTTTCGGGAGCATGGGCGACCGCCTCTGGCATCTGGCCCGAGGCCAAGACAACCGTCGCGTTTCCGCGCACGAACCGATGAAATCCATTAGCAACGAAACCACCTTTAACGAGGACACCTCGGACCCCGAACTGCTGGACGGTCACCTGTGGCGCATGGCGCAAAAAGTGGCGGACCGCGCAAAGGCCAAAGAGCTTGCGGGGCGCGTTGTTGTTCTCAAGCTGAAGCGTGCCGATTTTTCGCTGATTACCCGGCGGGTGTCTTTGTATGACCCCACTCAGCTGGCCGACCGCATCTACCGCACTGCACGCGGGCTGTTTGATCAGCTGGGCGAGCCGGGGCCGTTCCGACTTCTGGGATGTGGCATTTCCGATCTTAGCGCCGCGGATGGGGCCGACACGGCGGGTGATCTGCTGGACCCCGATGCCGTGCGGCGTGGTCGGGCCGAACGGGCGACCGATGCCATCCGCAACCGGTTCGGGGACAAGGCCATCGTCAAAGGGCGCGCGCTGCGCTGATTATTCCGCCGCGAGCGCCAGGCTTTCAGGCCGGATACGCGCGATTTCAGCAACAACGCCGCTCAGCGCTTTTTGGACATCCTCGAAATCGCCATTGGGACGCACCAATGATTCGTTCATATACAGCGATCGGTCCAATTCGACCTGTACCGCGTGCTGCCCCCGCGCCGGACGGCCATAAGCCTGCGTGATATATGCCCCCGCAAAAGGCGTGTTTCGTGTGACGGTAAAACCCGCGCTCGAAAAAGCGGCTTCGATTTGATCAACGACATCGTTGCCGGCAGCCGCACCAAAACGGTCGCCTAACACAACATCGGGCCGCTTGAGCCCCATCCGCGCGACCCCTTCCATCGCCTCATGCGGCATGGAATGGCAATCCACGAGAATCGCCTGCCCGTGATCGGCACGGGCGTCATTCAGCAGGCTTTGCAGCATATCGTGATACGGCACCCAATACGCCGCGATTCGCTCTCGGGCTTCGTCGAGCGTCAATTTGCCCTGATAAATCGACCGCCCATTCGCCACAACGCGCGGGATAACCCCCAAACCCGAGGCCACCCGCGGGTTATGCGCCTGCCGACGCACCCCTTCGATCAAGGCGGGGTCCAGCTCGTCTCGCGACCGGTTCAGATCAAGGAACGCACGCGGGGCACCCGCCATCAGAAATGGAGCCCCGAAATGGGGGGCGGATTTGAACAAAAGATCAACGAACGCGTCCTCTGACGAGCGGATGCTATGCCCGTCCAACACTGTGGACCGCAGAAAGGAAAAGCTGTAATTCCGACCCGAATGGGGCGACGCGAACACCGTGCAGGAATGGGCTTGATCAGGGCGAACGACTTCGTAGGCGATGTGTGGCATTGTTGCACCTTTCAAAAATGAACATAGCGCATGTTTTTACAAAGCCAAAACCCCTTGATCATGCCTGCGACTCTATTTATAGACCCCGCTACTGGTGCAGATATTTCGTGCCCTGATTTGGTTCGGGGTGCAAATTTTGTGCTACATAGGGGGTGATTAGCTCAGCGGTAGAGCACTTCGTTGACATCGAAGGGGTCACTGGTTCGATCCCAGTATCGCCCACCACCTAATTCATGGCTCAGCATTCGCTGAGCTGCCCGCAACCCGGCGCTGGCCCGCGCCACGACACAGGAGAAAGACCATGAAGGTTCGCAATTCGCTCCGCTCGCTCAAGAATCGGCATCGTGACTGCCGCGTTGTGCGTCGCAAAGGCCGCGTTTACGTAATCAACAAAACGCAGCGCCGTTTCAAAGCCCGTCAGGGTTAAGCTTCGCGCGCATTTGATTAAAAGCCGCTCCTTCGGGGGCGGCTTTTTTCGTTTGGGCTGATGGAACATGCCACGCCCTGCGCCGGCACCCCGGCCATTCGCGGCTGGCCCCTTGCGATCCCCCCAATACCCCCTAGGTTCATCTTTAACTTCAAAAGATGAACTGAAAGGGATCTCATGACCGATCTGCCCGACTACACCCCACCCGCCGTATGGGAGTGGGAACCCGGCAACGGCGGTAAATTCGCCAACATCAACCGGCCCGTCGCAGGCCCGACCGCGGATAAAGAGCTGCCAGTCGGCGAACACCCCTATCAGCTTTACTCCCTCGCGACCCCCAATGGTGTCAAAGTCACCGTGCTGCTGGAAGAACTGCTGGCAGCGGGCCACAAAGGCGCCGAATATGACGCTTGGTTGATCAACATCGGCGAAGGCGACCAATTCGGGTCCGGCTTTGTCGAGATCAACCCGAACTCTAAAATCCCCGCGATGATGGACCGGTCCGGCGATGCGCCACAACGCTTGTTTGAATCCGGTTCGATCATGCTGCATCTGGCCGAGAAGTTCGGCGAATTCATCCCCAAAGACCCAAGCCAACGCACCGAATGTATGTCCTGGCTGTTCTGGCAGATGGGCAGTGCACCCTATCTGGGCGGCGGCTTTGGCCACTTCTACGCCTATGCGCCGGTCAAGATTAAATACTGCATCGACCGCTTCGCGATGGAAACCAAGCGTCAGCTGGACGTGTTGGACCGGCATCTGGCCGATAACGAATATATGGCGGGCGAGTATTCGATTGCGGATATGGCGATCTGGGCTTGGTATGGTCAGCTGGTTCTGGGGCGGCTTTATGATGCGGCTGAATTCCTGAACGTCGACTCGTATGAAAACCTGATGAAATGGGCCAAGAAAATCGATGCGCGACCCGCGGTGACGCGTGGCCGTATGGTCAACCGTCCCTTCGGTGAACCCGAAATGCAGCTGCACGAACGTCACGACGCCAGCGATTTCGACACCAAAACCCAAGACAAAATCGACGGCTAAACGACCGCGTCTTGCCGTCCCTGTGCGGCAAGACGCTTATCCTATAAATTCAGTCAAGTATTCCTTGATGTCTGACCTCAAATCTGTTTCTTACTCTTTTTATAAGTTTTACACAGATGGAGGTCACCTCATGACTTTTACGAAAACCACGTTCACGGCTGCCTTGTTGGCAACGGTTGCCCTACCCGCTTTTGCAGAAGGTCAGCTGAACCTCTATTCTGCACGTCACTACGACACTGACGAGCGTCTGTATTCGGACTTTACCGAGCAAACCGGCATCACTATTAACCGCATCGAAGGCAAAGCAGACGAGCTGCTGGCCCGTGTGGCTGCCGAGGGCGCGAACTCTCCTGCGGACGTACTGATCACCGTCGATACGAGCCGCCTGAGCCGCGCCAAGGAAATGGGCCTGCTGCAATCCGTTGACAGCGACATCCTCGAAGAGCGTATCCCAGGCAATCTGCAAGACGCCGACAACGAATGGTTCGGCTTTTCGCAGCGCGCGCGGATCATTTTTTACAGCAAGGATGCCGTAGACAACCCACCGCAAACCTATCTGGACCTCGCCGACCCGGCCTACGAGGGTCAGGTATGCATCCGTTCCTCTACCAATTCTTACAACCAGACGCTGCTGGCCGCTTTGGTTACGCACCACGGCGAAGAAAAAGCCACCGAATGGGCGCAGGGCGTTGTGAACAATATGGCACGCGCACCACAGGGCGGTGACACCGACCAGCTGCGCGGTCTGGTTTCGGGCGAATGCGAAATCTCTGTCTCGAACTCCTATTACTTTGCCCGCGCCATCCGTACCGACGTGGACGGGCTCAGCGCTGATATTGATAAAATCGACGTGGTTTTCCCTGACCAAGAAGGCAACGGCGCACACATGAACCTGTCCGGTGCCGGTGTTGCAGCCAATGCGCCAAACCGTGATAACGCGGTCAAATTCCTCGAGTACCTGTCCTCCGACAGCGCACAGTCCTACTTCTCTGCGGGCAACGACGAATACCCCGCCGTTCAGGGTGTGGAACTGGCAGAGTCGGTTGCCAAGCTCGGCGAATTCAAAGCAGACGAGGTCAACCTCTCGGAAGTGGCCAAGAACATTCCGGCTGCACAGAAAATCTTTAATGCGGTTGGCTGGGAATAATCCCAGCCTGCCACGGCAGAGACATGACATTGAACCGCATCGGCCTTTGGCCGGTGCGGTTTTTTCATGGGCGATGCAAAAGGGTTAGGTTTGGCGCCCGACCTGCCGGCAGATCAGGATGACCGGAAGCAGCCCCATCGCCACGATTACGAGGCTCGGCACCGCAGCCCCGTCCAGCCGTTCGTCGCTGGCCAGCCGGTAGGCCTGCACCGCAAGCGTGTCGTAGTTAAAAGGCCGCATGATCAAGGTCGCCGGCAGCTCTTTCATCACATCGACAAAGACGATCAACAGCGCGGTCAGCAGACTGGGCGACAGGATCGGCAGGTGAATACGGCGCAGCGTCCCCACGGGGGTCTCTCCGAGCGACCGTGCGGCGGAATCCATATTGGCATGCACCATCGCTTGTCCGCCCTCATACGCGCCCAATGCGGCCGCGAGGAAGCGCACCATATAGGCGGCCACCAGAAGCCAGATCGACCCCGTCACCAACAAACCGGTCGAGATGTCAAAGGTGCTGCGCATCCATGCGTCAAGCTGGTTATCGAATGTCGCGAAAGGTACCATCAGCCCCACCGCGATCACCCCGCCCGGCACCGCATAGCCAAGACGCGCAATATACCCCGCCCCAAAGGACAGCTTGCCCGGACGTAGCCGCTGGAAGAAGCCAACGCAGACCGCCGCGGCCACGGTCAGCACCGCAGCCACCCCCGCCAGCGTGGCAGAGTTACGGATGAAGCCCAGATAGCGCGGGCTGAGCAGGTCCTGCTCTGACCCTGTGCCCATCCAGATCAGCACAATGACCGGTAGGATCGCACCAAAGATCACGGGGATACCGCAGGCCAACAGCGCCGCAGCAGCACGCCAGCCTGTCAGCGGTGCCGGAGGCATGGCCACGGCACGGCGGGCCGGATCATGGTACTTCGCCTTGCCACGCTGGATACGCTCAAGCATCGCGAGCAGCAGCGCAAAGCTGAGCAAGCACAGCGCGAGCTGCGCCGCACCAGCGCGGTCGAACAGGGAGAACCAGCTGGTGTAGATCCCTGTGGCAAAAGTCTGCACCCCAAAATAGGCGACGGTCCCGAAATCGGCGATCGTCTCCATCACCGTCAGCAGGACGCCTGCGGCAATCGCAGGGCGCGCCAGCGGCAGGCTGACCTTAAAGAACGCGGCCCATGCACTGCTGCCTAAAGCACGCGCTGCCAGAAACGTCGTGGCGGATTGCTGCAAGAAGGCCGCACGCGCCAGCAGGTAGACATAGGGGTAAAGCACCAGCACCAACATCAGCGCCGCCCCCCCCAAAGACCGTATCTCGGGGAACCAGTAATCGCGCGGGCCCCAGCCTGTCAGGTCACGCAGAGCGGTCTGCACAATGCCCGGATGGTCAAGGATATGCGTATAGGCATAGGCCAATACATAGGCAGGAAAAGCCAGCGGCAGCACCAGCGCGATCTCAAGCACGCGCGCACCGGGAAAGCGCGTCATGGTGACCAGCCACGCGGTCCCGACGCCCAAGGCAAAGGTCCCCATCGCGACCATTGCCACCAAGAGCAGCGTCGTGCCAGCATAGCCCAGCAGAACAGTATCGATCAGATGGCGCACCGTATCGGTGCCCCCGACCAATGCAGCCAGCAGTACGGCAATCATAGGCAAGGCACAGGTCGCTGCAATCGCGACCGCAACCCCCGCCAGCAAACGCACGCCATCGCGCGATTTTTTCACGGCGGCGGGGCTTGTATTTATATCCTGTGTCGTCATGCGATTGGTTTCGACTAATTCAGTCGGAAATACCAGCGGGATGACTGAAAATTGTACTGCCGCCCCATGCGCAAAGGCGTGATCTTGCCTTTGCGGCCTGTTTCACGCCGGACACCGGCGCGATTTAGTCATAGCTACGCTGGTCTTCGATCACCAAGCCATCGTTCGGCAGGCTTCCGGGGGCGGCCAGCACGACCTTGCCCTTCAGCTTGAGCAGCGCCGCGACAGAGGCACCGTAGGCTTCGGTATCGTCGCCTGTCGTCTCAAGGTGGACAGTCATCACGTCTTGTTCGTTCGCGCGGCTTGCCACAATGCGGGCTTTAGTTACCTCGGGGTGCTGCGCGACAAGGGCGGCGACCTGTTCGGGGCGCACGAACATCCCCTTGATCTTGGTGGTCTGATCTGCACGGCCCATCCAGCCCTTGATCCGCATATTGGTACGACCGCAGGGCGACGCCCCCGGCAAAACCGCACTCAGATCGCCTGTCGCGAAACGGATCAACGGATAATCGGGGTTCAACGTAGTGACCACGACCTCGCCTACATCACCGGGTGCGACGGGCGTGCCCGTACCGGGGGTCACGATCTCGACGATCACATTCTCGTCCACGATCATGCCCTCTGCGGCGGGGCTTTCATAAGCGATGTTTCCCAAATCGGCTGTCGCATAGCTTTGCAGACAGGTTATGCCGCGCTGCGCATAATAGTCGCGCAAGGATGGGAACAACGCACCGCCACCAACGGCGGCTTTGGTGATGCCAAGTGTCACCCCCATCTCGTCGGCTTTTTCCAAAATGATCTTGAGGTAATCTGGCGTGCCGGCATAGGCGGTCGTGCCGATATCACGGGCCGCGATGACCTGCAGTTCGGTCTGGCCGGTGCCCGCAGGCAAAACCGCCGCCCCCACAGCCCGCGCACCGGATTCAAAGATCATCCCCGCCGGCGTCAGATGATAGCCAAAGCAGTTCTGCACGATGTCGCCTTTACCGATCCCCACCGCATGCAGGAACCGCCCCATACGCCACCAGTCCGGCGCATCGGAGGATGGTTCGTAGATCGGGCCTGGAGACTGGAAGATATGGGTGAACGCATGCGCAGGCCTGGTTGTGAAACCGCCAAAGGGCGCCGATTGCGCCTGCTGTTTGCCGATCTCGGATTTGGGCAGGACGGGCAACGTGGCAAGATCGTCAGCGCTGGTGATCGTTTCTGCTGTGACCCCGTCCAGCGATCCTGCATAACCCGGCAGCGCCTGCGCCCGTGCGATCTGGGCTGGCAAAGAGCGGGCGAGGTCAGCCGCCCGCGTCTCTGGGCTGCGGGTCTCTAGGCGGTCAAAGTGGGACGTCTGTGCCATGTCGCTTGCTCGCAATTCATTTGGGTGATCAGGAAATGGAAGGGTCGTGAGGCGTGCGCTAGATCAACTGAGCCAGCGTTTGCGGCGACGGTAGCTGCGCACATCGCGGAACGATTTGCGCCCGTCGTCCGACATGCCAAGGTAAAATTCCTTAACGTCCTGGTTCTCGCGCAGATCCGCAGCAGGGCCGTCCATTACGACGCGACCGGATTCCAGAATATAGCCATAGTGCGCAAAGCGCAGCGCGACGTTGGTGTTTTGCTCGGCCAGCAAGAACGTTACGCCTTCGTTTTCGTTCACCGATTTGACGATCTCGAAAATCTGCTCAACCAGCTGCGGTGCAAGGCCCATCGACGGCTCGTCCAGCAGGATCGTTTCGGGACGCGACATCAAGGCGCGACCGATCGCACACATCTGCTGTTCCCCGCCCGAGGTATAGCCCGCCTGCGATTTGCGCCGTTCGCGCAGCCGCGGGAAATATTCATAGACCATCTCTAGATCACGCGCGATGGCCGCCTTGCCGTCGCTGCGGGTATAGGCCCCGGTCAGCAGGTTCTCTTCGATGGTGAGGTGCTCGAAACAGTGACGCCCCTCCATTACTTGCACGACACCGCGTTTCACCATATCTGCAGGGCCCGAGTTATGGACCGGCTCGTTACGGTATTTGATCGACCCTTTGGTAACCTCGCCGCGTTCTGAATGCAGAAGGTTGGAGACCGCCTTGAGCGTCGTCGTCTTGCCCGCGCCATTGCCGCCCAACAAGGCCGTGATACCGCCCTTGGGCACCTTCAGGCTCACGCCCTTTAGCACCAGAATGACCGAGTTGTAGATCACCTCGATATTATTGACCTCAAGAAGGGTCTCGACCTGCGCGTCGGGCGTTGGGGTGGCATCCAGCATGGGTGTCTCTTTCACTAGGTGGCGTGGGGATCGGACGCGGCAGCACTGCCGCCGCGCCCTTGTTTAATGGCTGCGTTTAGCAGCTGGGTTCGATACCGGATTCTGCTGCAAAGGCCTGCGCATCTTCGGTGACCAGCGGGGCCAGCACGTCTTGGTCCGACTGGATATAGTCAGTGATCAGGCTCCAGCTGTCGGCCGCTGCATCCCATTGCGCCACAGCACCAAAGCCGTTGCCGCCATGGTTTTCGCACGACACGGTGAACTCCGGCCCGAAGTTGGGCAGACCCAGATCCGCCATTTTGGCTTCGGTGATTTCCAGTGCCTCCATGCCATCACGCATCTGCGCCGGTGTCAGCGCCTTGGTGTCGTGAATGCCCTGTGCCGTTTTGGCAGCTTCAGCCGCCAGCATCGCCGCATAAAGACCACGGTTATACAAAGCGGTCCCGATCTGGTCGCCCGCGCCTGCCGCTTTACCTGCATCAACAACAAACTTCTGGATGTCGTCGAAGACGGGGAAGTCATCGCCCACATTGTGGAAGGTCAGCGCCTTGTAGCCGTTGGCTTTTTCGCCTGCTGGACGCACGTCGTTTTCAGAACCGGACCACCAGATGCCGATGAACTGATCCATCGGATAGCGGATGTTCGCGGCCTCTTGGACGGCGACCTGATTCATCACGCCCCAACCGTACATGATCACGTTGTCCGGCTTTTCACGACGGATCTGCAACCACTGGGATTTCTGTTCCTGACCGGGGTGGTCAACGGGCAACAGCGAAAGTTCGAACCCGTGCTTTTTGCCAAGCTCTTCCAGCGTGCGGATAGGCTCTTTGCCGTAGGCAGAGTTGTGATAGACCAGCGCGATCTTCTTACCTTCAAGGCTGCCACCGTTCAGATCCAGCAAGTGCTTGATCGCGACCGATGCGCCGTCCCAGTAGTTCGCGGGGTAGTTAAAGATGTTGCTAAAGACTGACCCGTCTTTGGCCGATGTGCGGCCATAGCCCATCGAGTGGACAGGAATGCCGTCTGCCGTAGCTTTAGGGATCAGCTGGTAGGTGATGCCAGTAGACAGCGGCTGATAGACCAACGCGCCTTCGCCCTTGGTGCTTTCATAGCATTCCACACCTTTTTCGGTGTTATAGCCGGTTTCGCATTCGATCATCCGGATCGGTTCACCACCGATGCCGCCGTCACGTTCGTTCAGCAGCGTAAAATAATCCGCATAGCCGTCGGCAAACGGAATGCCATTCGCCGCATAGGGGCCCGTGCGATAGCTGAGCGACGGGAATACAAGCTCTGCCATTGCGGGGCCCGCAGCCAGAGCAGCGCCTAGCGCCAACGTAGTCATCTTCAGTTTCATCGGTGTTTCCTCCCTTGGATGTATCCGATCTTGCCGGGTTGTCCCGGTCGTCTTCTTCGGCCTTGGGTCTCCTCCCCCGTTGGCCATGCCGCCCCCCGCTAGTGCGGGAAGGGCCACAATCTCAGTTTTTCCTTGGCGACGCGCCACAGCTGCGCCAGCCCGTGCGGTTCCGCGATCAAGAAGATGATGATCAACCCGCCCACAATCACAAGCTGCAAGTGCGCCACGATATCCGTCGGCCAACCCAGCCAGTCGACGCCCACGATTTTCAGGGCCACAGGCAAGAGCACAAGGAACGCGGCCCCGGCAAAGCTGCCAAAGATCGACCCCAGCCCGCCGATGATGATCATAAAGAGCACAAGGAATGATTTCTGGATACCAAAGACTTCGCCGACCTCGACCGCGCCCAAATAGACAGAAAAGAACAACGCACCCGAGATACCGATAAAGAACGAGCTGACCGCAAAGGCCGTCAGTTTTGCCCGCAGTGGGTTCACCCCGATGATCTCGGCCGCGATATCCATGTCACGGATCGCCATCCATTTGCGCCCCACCGACCCGCGGGTCAGGTTCCGCGCCACATAGGCACTGAAAATCACGAACATCAGGCAAAACAGATAGGTCGCCCAAGCTTCGGTATTCGGGCCCGTGACCTCGATCCCGAAAAAGGTCCGTTCAGGCGCACTGATCTGGCCCGAGGCAGAGTAGTTGTAGAACCACGGCACACGGTTAAAGAGCCACACCAGAAAAAACTGCGCCGCCAACGTGGCCACAGCCAGATAGAACCCTTTGATCCGCAGTGACGGCAGGCCGAACAACACGCCGACACAGGCCGTGACCAGACCCGACAGCAGCACATGCACCAGCATGCTGACTTCGGGAAAAGCCGTCATGAACTTGTAGCAGGCATAGGCCCCCACAGCCATAAAGCCGCCGGTCCCCAGACTGACCTGTCCGCAATAGCCCACCAGGATATTCAACCCGATCGCCGCGATGGCGTAGATCAGGAACGGCAGGAACAGCGAGTTCACCCAGTAGTCGTTGATCATAAACGGGATCACCGCGATGGCGATGAACAGCACAAAGTAATAGCGATACCGGTCAAACTTGATCGGAAACGTCTGGCTATCTTCCGCATAGGTGGAGCTGAAATCCCCTGATTCACGATAAAGCATCAGATGCGCCCCTCATTCCAAATGGTTTTAATTCCTGGGGCCCGAACCCTACACATTGGCAAAGCCCCAGTCAGGGAGTTGCCAAAACTACACACGCTCAATGATCTTCTCCCCGAACAAGCCTTGCGGACGGAACACCAGAAAGATCAGCGCCAACATGTAGGCAAACCAGTTCTCAGTCGCACCGCCAAGGAAAGGCGCACCAATCAGGAATTCGAACAGTTTCTCACCCACACCGATGATCAAGCCGCCCACGATGGCACCGGGAATAGAGGTGAACCCCCCCAGCATCAGCACCGGCAACGCCTTGAGCGCGATCAGCGAGAGCGAGAATTGAACCCCCGATTTCGTGCCCCACATGATGCCTGCCACCAGTGCGACAAAGCCCGCCAACGACCACACGAGGATCCAGATAAAGTTTAGCGACACGCCGACCGACAAAGCCGCTTGGTGGTCATCCGCCACAGCGCGCATGGCGCGGCCCTGTTTGGTGTATTGCGCAAACATCACCAGCCCGATCACCAGCAACGCGGCGATAATGCTGGCTACGATATCCAGGTTATCGATGAAGAACCCGTAGCCAAAGGCGTTAAAGGTGGTGTCGTCGATCCAGGTGTTCAAACCCTGCGGCAGGCCCACATCCATAGATTTGATGTCAGACCCCCACATCAGATCGCCCACCCCTTCAAGGAAATAGGCCAGACCGATGGTCGCCATGAACAGGATGATCGGCTCTTGCCCGACCAGATGGCGAAACACCAACCGCTGGACCGCATAAGCCAGACCGATCATCACCACCATGGTCAGCAAGATCGCAAGGAACGCCGGTACATGCCATCCGAAATGGTGAATATCCGTGCCCAGGATCGCGTTGATCAGATGGCTGAACGGCACCTGCCCGTCGATGATCCCGGCAAGGGTCAGAGCCGCGAACAGCGCCATCACACCTTGGGCATAGTTGAAAATACCCGAGGCTTTGTAGATTAGAACAAACCCCAACGCGACCAGTGCATACAGCACGCCCGCCATCAGACCGTTCAGGAACACCTCGATTGTAAAGGCCAGTTGCTCAGGCATATCAGACCCTCCTCATCGCAAAACCAGTGGCAAAATCAGTCATGGGCAACCCCCAGGTACGCGTCGATCACGTCTTGGTTGTTGCGCACCTCGCTTGGGGTGCCGTCGCCGATCTTCTTGCCGTAATCCATCACGACGACGCGGTCGCTCAGGTCCATCACAACGCCCATGTCGTGTTCGATCAGGGCAATCGTCGTGCCGAATTCATCGTTCACATCCAGAATAAAGCGGCTCATGTCCTCTTTTTCCTCGACGTTCATCCCCGCCATCGGTTCGTCCAGCAGCAGGATCGACGGCTCAGCAGCCAGCGCGCGCGCCAGTTCAACCCGCTTCTTCAAACCATAAGACAGCCGCGACACCGGCGTCTTGCGGATCGCCTGGATCTCAAGGAAGTCGATGATCTTTTCGGCCACTTCGCGGTTCGCGGTCTCTTCGCGCTCTGCCTTGCCCTTCCAGATCGACTGCCAGAACATGCCGGTCTTCATATTGGTCAAACGCCCCGTCATGACGTTGTCCAGCACCGACATCCCCTCGAACAAGGCGATGTTCTGGAACGTGCGTGCGATGCCTTGCTGCGCCACCTCGAACGGTTTCATCGACGGACGTGGGGCACCTTTGTACCAGACCTCGCCTTCTTGCGGCACATAGAACCCGCTGATCACGTTCAGCATGGATGACTTGCCCGCGCCGTTCGGGCCGATGATGGCGCGGATTTCGCCCTGACGGATATCGAAGGAGATATCCTTGATCGCCTCTACCCCACCGAACCGCAGGGTGATGTTTTTCATTTCCATCACAACAGGGCCAATCTGGCGCCCATCCGCTGTGACATAGCCGTCGGTCATATCTTTCACGCCGCAGCCCCCTTCCAAATGGTCTTAAAATCCACTGCGCAACCGCAGCGCCCGCATGATCCGTTTGATGGCATGCTCATTGCGCGGCCATCTTGCGGGTGTCTGCGAACACCTTGGCGTCGCGCACCTCAAGCGTAGCCGCGATTGACCCCTTGCGCCCGTCTTCATAGGTCACTTCGGTGACCGTGCTGACCGAAGGCGACCCGTCGTAAAGTGCGGCGATGATGTCGGCGAACTTCTCGCCGATGACTTTGCGCCGCACTTTGCGCGTGCGCGTCAACTCTCCGTCGTCGGCATCAAGCTCTTTGTGCAGCACGACAAAGCGATGCACCTGACAGCCCGACAGCATTTCATCCTCGGCGATAGAGGCGTTGACCTCTTCCACATGGCTCTGGATCGTGTCCATTACTTGGGGATGCCGCGCCAGTTCTTGGTAGGACGCATAGCCAATGTTGTTGCGCTCCGCCCAGCTTCCGACCGCTGTCAGGTCGATATTGATAAAGGCGGTGCAGGCGTCGCGCCCGTTGCCGAAAACCACGGTCTCCAGGACATTGGGAAAGAACTTGAGCTTGTTTTCCACATATTTCGGCGCAAACAGGCTTCCATCGGCCATTTTGCCCACATCCTTGGCGCGGTCGATAATGCGCAGATGGCCCGAGCTTTCCTCGATAAAGCCAGCGTCACCGGTCGCGACCCAACCTTCGGCATCCTTGGTATCGGCGGTGCTTTCGGGGTTTTTGTAATACTCGACGAAAACGCCGGGGCTGCGGTAGAACACTTCGCCATTTTCGGCGATCTTTAGCTCCACGCCGGGGCAGGTCACACCAACCGTGTCACTACGCACTTCGCCGTCCGGCTGCGCGGTGATAAACACCGTCGCCTCTGTTTGTCCGTAAAGCTGTTTCAAGTTGATCCCGAGCGAGCGATAGAAATCGAAAATCTCGGGCCCGATTGCCTCGCCCGCGGTATAGCCGACGCGCACGCGGCTGAGGCCCAGCGTGTTTTTCAGCGGGCCATAGATCATCAACTCGCCCAAGGCATATTTCGCGCGGTCCATCGCACCGACGGATTTACCATCCAGAATCGCGGGGCCAACCCTGCGCGCATGGGCCATGAATTTATCAAACAGCCACTTTTTGAACCGGCTTGCGTCCTCCATGCGGATCATCACCGATGTCAGCTGGGTTTCAAATACGCGGGGCGGGGCAAAGTAGTAGGTCGGGCCGATCTCGCGCAAATCAACATGCATCGTATCAGCCGATTCAGGGCAGTTCGTGCAAAACCCTGTCCACAGCGCCTGACCTACGGAAAAGATGAAATCCCCCACCCAAGCCATCGGCAGGTAGGCCAGAATATCGTCGGTCTGGCGCAACTTGTCGAAGACAGAGGAAGATTTGGCTGTCTCGATAATGTTGCGGTTGCTCAGCACCACGCCCTTGGGCTTGCCCGTGGTGCCTGAGGTATAAAGCATGACGCCCGTGCTGTCGTAATCCAGCTTGGCCTGACGTGCCTCAAGCTCTTTGATGTGTTTATCGCGTGCCTTGCGGCCCATGTCTTGGACGGCGCTATATTGGTCCAGCGCGGCGTGATCGTATTTGCGCAAGCCGCGTGGATCGAGATAGATCATGCGTTCGAACTGGGTCAGCTGGTCTTGAACGTCCAGCACCTTGTCGACCTGTTCCTGGTCGCCCACGACGGCAAACCGTGCGCCGCAATGGTCCAGTACATAGGCCATCTCTTCTGCGTTGGCATCCTGATACAGCGGCACCGGCACCGCGCCAACCATCTCTGCGGCCATCATGGCCCAATAGAGATAGGGGCGGTTGCGACCGATGATGGCGATAAAATCGCCTTCGTTCGCGCCAAGTTCCAGCAAGCCAAGCGCAAGCGCTTCGACCTCGTCGCGGGTCTGCGACCAGGTCCAGCTTTGCCAGATGCCATATTCTTTTTCGCGATACGCGGGTGCGTTCGCAAATTGCGTTGCATTACGATGCAGCAGCGCCGGAACCGATTGCGGTCCGTCGGCGCTCACGAGCGTGTGAGCCAAATGTCTTCCTCCCAAACCCTGCTCTTTTTCGGCAGGTCGATCGCTGGTGCGATTTTGATGTCGCACCATGATGTTGACCCGATGCTCTGCGTCAACTTTTACCTAATGATTTCTCAATCCTAACGAATTGTAACAGGCGTGATTTCACAGGTTGCGCTTGGCGGCACGGTGGCGATGGTGCAGTCTGACGCGGGGGGCGGCCGGATGCAGATTGACGATAATCAGACGAAACTCATGACGGCTGCGGGGCTGAACCTGATCGCGCAGGCACTGACAATCTATGACGCCGATTTGCGGCTGGTGCTTTGCAACGCGCCGTTCCAGCAGATGTTCAACCTGCCCACAGCGCTTGTGACACCTGGTGCCAGCTTTCAGGAAACGATCACGCTGCTGGCGCAGTCAGGGGAATACGGCGACGTGGACGATGTGGGGCCGTTTGTGGCGGAACGCGTGGAACAAGCCCGCGCGTTTGAACCGCATTATATGGAACGCACCCGCGCGAACGGGCGTACCATTTCGGTCGAAGGGTCCCCGCTGCCCCAAGGTGGATGGGTCACCGTCTATACCGATATTACCCGTACCAAACAGCATGAGGCCCTGCTGCGCGCGCGGTCGGACGCGCTGTCGGGGCAGGTGTTGGCCCACGCCGAAGAGCTGTCGGCGACCAACCGCGAACTTGCCGCCATGAACACCGCGCTGGAGGAAGCGAAACGCCAGCTGACCTTGTCAGAGGCGCGGTCCCGTCTCACGACCGAAATGATGCCAGCCCATATTGCGCATGTCGATGCAAACGCACGCTATACCTATACCAACCGGCGGCTCGCCTCTGTCATGCCGGGCCGCCGCGCTGACCTGATCGGCAACCATATCGCCGACGTTCTGGGCCAGCAGGCCTATGAATGCGTCGCCCCGTCGCTGGTCCAAGCGCTCGCTGGGAAACCGTCGGTGATCGAATTTACCGACGACCTTAGCGCCCGCCGCATCCGGGGGGCCTTTACCCCCGATACCCATGGCGGTGTCTATATCCTGTCGATGGATGTGACCGAAGAAACCCAAAACCGTGTCGCCCTGCAACAGACCCGACGGCGCGAGATCGCAGCGCAGGTGATCTCTGGGCTGGCGCATGATTTTTCCAACCTGCTGACCATCATCCTTGGCCTGCAATCACGGCTTGGGCGGCTTGACGGCCAACCGGCTGAAGCCGCCCCGTTGATCGAGGGCACCCTTGCAGCCGCGCGTCGGGGTGGCACCTTGCTCAGCTCTATTGCGGATATGACGGGGGCGCGCACGCTGCGCCCGACCGCAACACATATCCCGCGGCTGCTTGAGGATCTGTCCCTGATCGCGCGGCCTACCCTGCCCAAGGGAATGACGCTGAGCATCGACAGCCAGATGGTCGACGCGCCTGTTCTACTGGATAGCGGGCTGGTGCAGGACGGGCTGTTAAACCTGATCCTGAACGCCCGCGATGCCTGCGGGGCCGCGGGGGCCATCTCGCTTGAGGTGCGCCAGGTCCATGATACCTGGATCGAATGGGTCTTGCTCGACACCGGCCCCGGCTTTTCGCCCATGGCGCTTGAACACGGGTTCGACCCGTTTTTTACGACCAAAGGGGCCGAAGGATCGGGACTGGGGCTGCCGATGGTCTATGACATGGTGAAATCGGCGGGGGGCGACTTGCGGCTTGGCAACACCACCAAGGGCGCTCAGGTGACCATGCGCCTCCCCTATCGCCCTGCAGTTACCGCCACCACCGGGCTGGTATTGCTGGTCGAAGACGCCGATGATCTGCGCGCTCTGGTGCGGGATATGCTGATGGGCCTCGGCCATTCCGTGATCGAAGCCGCCAGCGCGGACGAAGCGACCGCGCTGCTCGCCGATCTGCCCGATATCGCGCTGATCCTGTCAGACATCCAGCTTGTCGGCGAGGCGACAGGGCTGGACCTTGCCAAACGGCTACCACCCGACGCGCCGCCACTGGTGCTGATGACCTCGCTGCCGCCCGATGACGCCCAGTTCCTAGAGGCGCAAACCCTCGCACCTGTTTTGCGCAAACCGTTCGAAGCCGCGGACCTGACCGCATTGATTGCCCCGAAAGAGATCGCCGCCCAATGACCCGCCCCCTTGTCACCATACTGGACGATGAACCCGAAATCCGCACGCTGCTGGCTGACGCGCTGGAGGAAGCGGGCTTTGACACGCTCTCGTTCGGCCGCGCCCGCGCGTTCGAGGCCGCCTTGGCGACCCACACCCCCGACGTTTGCCTTGTCGACCTGTCCCTTCCGGATTCCGACGGGCTGACGCTGGTGCACCGTCTCGCGTTGGAACAGGGCGCGATTGTTATCATCATCTCGGGCCGCGCTCAGGTGCAGGACCGCGTCACGGGGCTGGAGCTTGGGGCCGATGATTATATCATCAAACCCTTTGATCCTGCCGAAGTCGTCGCCCGTATCCGCGCCCGCCTGCGCAGCGCCAAGCCGTCGCCCCAGGCAGGCACGGTCGCGGCATTCAGCGGGTGGAAAGCGCATTTCGACCGCTATACGCTGGAGGATGATACCGGTGCCGAAATCCCGTTTTCCCATGCCGAGGGGGAGGTCCTGCGCCTATTTCTCGACGCGCCCAAACGCTTGCTGAGCCGCGCACAGATGCAATCAAGCTTGGGCGGCGTCGCCTCTGAAAGCTTTGACAGGGCGATGGATGTCCGCATCTCTCGTTTGCGCACCAAGCTGCGCGAAGACCCCAAGAACCCCCAGCTTATCAAGACGATTTATGGGGCGGGCTATATCTTTCTGGGCGACGTCACATGGAGCTGACACCCCGTTCATGTCCCATCTTTTTAGCGACCGCATGAACCTTGGTATTGCGCGCCTGCCCTGTGGCCCGTTAGTTTCCACCGATGATCGAATGTTTGCTCTACCGGACCAACGCTGCCCAACGACGGCTGTTCTACCGCGTGGAAATCGCGATGAACCTTTTCAGCGAAGTATCCGTACTGCGCGAATGGGGTGTGGCCGGCGGACAACCCAAAGCGGTCGTCCAGTGTTTCGGCAACCTGCGCGAGGCGTCAAAAATGGCCGATCGCTATCGCAACCGTGCTGAACGCCGCGGGTATCTACGCCACTGATCCCAAATGGGTGTCGACCCGGGCCGGCATCTGCCCCAACGTCTCACACGATATTGTGGTCGCGCAAAAGGTTGGGGTTGATCTGCAGGGTTACTCTGCGGGTTGGGGGACTGTCGCGGCCTCTACTTTCACGGCAGAGAATTTGAACTCGGGGATTTTCCCATAGGGGTCAACCGCCGGATTGGTCAGGATATTCGCCGCGGCTTCGACATAAGCGAAGGGCAGAAAAACCATATCGGGCGACACGGCGCGGTCTTCACGGGCCATCAGCTCGATCGACCCACGCTTTGTCGTCAGACGGATATACGCCCCCGGCTGCACCCCCAGCTTGCGCAGCGTCGACGGGTGCAGCGAACAGTTCGCCTCGGGCTCCAACCCGTCCAGCACATGGGACCGCCGTGTCATTGACCCCGTGTGCCAATGCTCCAGCTGGCGCCCTGTGGTCAGGATCATCGGATAGTCTTCGTCGGGCGCATCATCAGGTGCGATAATGCTGGCAGGCGTGAACCGTGCGCGCCCGTCTTGCCGCGGGAACCCGTCGGCAAAGACAATCGCCTGCCCCGGATCAGTGGGACTGGTCGAGGGATAGGTCACGGCCCCTTCGCTCTCTAGACGGTTCCATGTGATGTTATTCAGCGACGACATGTTCAGCTTCATCTCGGCGAAGACCTCGCTCGGGTCGGTATAGGTCCACCCCAGCCCCAGACGTTTCGCCAGTTCGACCTCTATCCACCAGTCTTCTTTAGCGTCGCCCGGCGGCGGAACGGCCGGGCGGCCCATTTGCACCTGACGGTTGGTGTTGGTCACAGTGCCGGATTTCTCGGCAAAGGCGCTGGCGGGCAGGATCACGTCGGCAAAGTTCGCGGTTTCGGTCAAAAAGATATCCTGCACCACGAGATGATCAAGCTTGGCCAGCGCATCGCGGGCATGTTCCACATCGGGGTCGGACATGGCGGGGTTCTCACCCAGAACATATAGGCTGCGGATGTCGCCATCATACACCGCGTCCATGATTTCGGTCACGGTAAGACCCTTCTGATTGCTGAAATCGCTGCTTTGCCACACATCGGTAAAGGCAGACCGCACGCCGTCGTCAGACACCGGCTGGTAATCGGGCAGGAACATCGGGATCAGCCCCGCATCAGACGCGCCCTGCACGTTGTTCTGCCCCCGCAACGGGTGTAGCCCCGCACCGGGCCGACCGATCTGCCCCGTCATCAGCGCGAGCGAGATCAGGCAGCGCGAATTATCGGTGCCGTGGATGTGCTGCGAGATGCCCATGCCCCAAAAGATCATCGCCGCATTGGCCCCCGCAAAGGTCCGCGCCACATCGCGCAGGACCTCAGGCTCAATACCGCAAATCTTGGACATTTTCTCGGGGGTAAAGGTTTTCAAGTGGGCTTTCTCGATTTCCCAGTTTTCGGTGTAAGCCTCGATATACTGTTGATCGAACAGCTTTTCCTCGACGATCACATGCATGATCGCGTTTAACATCGACACATCGGTGCCGGGGCGGAATTGCAGCATATGCGATGCATGACGTTTAAGCGCTTGCCCGCGCGGGTCCATCACGATCAGCTTGCCGCCGCGCTTGGCAAATTGCTTAAAGAACGTCGCCGCGACGGGGTGGTTCTCGGTCGGATTCGCCCCGATCACAATCGCTACATCGGCGTTTTCGATCTGGTTGAAGGTCGCGGTAACGGCCCCCGAACCGACGTTCTCCATCAGTGCTGCCACGGACGATGCATGGCAAAGCCGCGTGCAGTGGTCGACGTTGTTATGACCAAAACCCTGACGGATGATCTTTTGAAACAGGTAGGCTTCCTCGTTCGTGCATTTCGCCGACCCAAAGCCCGCCACGCCCGTGCCGCCGATCTTTTTCATGCCACCCGCGGCAAAATCCAGCGCTTCGTCCCAAGTCGCTTCGCGGAAGTGGGTTTGCCAGTTGCCGGGATCGACATTCAGCCCTTTGGGTGGTGCATCCTTGCGACGGATCAGCGGTTTGGTCAGCCGGTGCGGGTGGTGGATATAGTCGAAGCCAAAGCGCCCTTTGACGCACAGCCGCCCCTCGTTCGCGGGGCCGTTGATGCCATCGACGTATTTGATTTTGCCGTCCTTAACCTTGAGCGACACCTGACAGCCGACACCGCAGAACGGGCAGATGCTGTCGACCTCGCTGTCGAAATCCGCACTGTCGCCGACCTGATCAGCGTCCAGTACCGTCGCTTCCATCAGGGCTCCGGTGGGGCAGGCCTGCACACATTCGCCGCATGCCACACAAGAGGACGCGCCCATCGGGTCGGCCATGTCGAACACCGGATAACTGTCCTGCCCCCGACCGGCCATGCCGATCACGTCGTTGACCTGCACCTCGCGGCACGCACGCACACACAAATTGCACTGGATACAGGCATCAAGATTGACCCGCATTGCGACATGGCTGTCGTCCAGCAGCGGAATGCGCCCCTCTTCCAGCTTGGGAAAGCGGCTTGCTGTAACCCCTTCCATTTCGGCCATATCCCACAGATGGCTGGACTTATCATGTGCCACCTCACGCGCGGGCTGATCTGTAACCAGCAGCTCCATCACCATCTTGCGGGCATTTTCCGCGCGGGCATTGTTGGTGGTCACGACCATGCCGTCGCTTGGTTCACGCAGGCAAGACGCAGCCAGAACGCGCTCGCCTTCGATCTCGACCATACAGGCGCGGCAGTTCCCGTCAGGGCGATACCCCGGCTCTGGCGTAAAGCACAGATGCGGGATTTTCAGCCCGCGACCATTGGCGATTTCCCAAATGGTCAGCCCGGCATCGGCCTCGACCGTTTCGCCGTCGAGCGTGAATTTAACCTTGTTCGCCATGTGGAAACCTCCTGTACCGCCCCACAGTATAGGCAGGGCACCTCCACGTCGGCAGTCATAATCCCGACACCCTGCCCCGTTTTTGCGCCACCGGCGTTTCCGATATGCGGCGCGGGGGGCCTGCGGCAAAAAATCCCTGCGCAAGGTGCGGGCAGCCTTTCAACCCGCGCAAGGCTTGCCTATCAATGGCGCAACAGAAAAAGGCGCGCCATGTCCCACATTACTCTTATCCGCCACGGTCAGGCAAATTCACAAGCCAAAGACGAAATCAGTTATGACAAGCTCAGCCCGCTTGGTCATGAACAGGCCGCGTGGCTGGGCGATCACCTGCGGCAGTCGGAAACGCATCATACGCGGCTTTATACCGGCACGCTGCGGCGCCATAAAGAAACCGCCGAAGGCATGAACACCGGGCTTGAACCGGTCCGCGATGCACGGCTGAACGAGCTTGAGTATTTCACGCTTGCCACCATGATGGAGCAACAGCACGGCATCCCCTTTCCGACCGAGCAGGGCGGCTTTACCAAACACCTCCCGTTGGTGTTCGAGACGTGGAAAAGCGACCAGCTTGAAAACCCGCCCGAAAGCTACGCCAACTTCGAAAGCCGCATCAAATCCGTGCTCCAGGAAATCTCGGACGGGGACGGTCCCGCGCTGGTGGTGACGTCGGGGGGGCTGATTTCTATGGTGATGGCGCAGGCGATGGGGCTGGGTATTCCGGCCATGTCGCGCATTGCGCTGGCGATCATGCACACGTCAATGCACCGGTTGTTCCCCATCGGCGGCCATTGGTCACCGGTGTTGTTCAACGCGGTGCCCCATCTGGACACGCCTGCACGCCGCGTCGCGCAGACCCATATTTGAAAGGTAAAATGATGCTTTCGCTTTATTACACGCCCGGAACCATCTCTGTTGCGGTGGCGATCGCCCTCGAAGAAGCGGGCCTGCCCTATCGCGCGGTGCGCGTTGATTTCGCCACGGCAGAGCAGACAAAACCCGACTATCTGGCAATCAACCCCAAGGGCCGCGTCCCCGCGCTGCGCCTTGAGGATGATACGATCCTGACAGAAACGGGTGCCTTGCTTGATTATGTCGCCGCCATCGCCCCCAAGGCAGGGCTGTCCCCGTCGGACGCGACCGCAGCGGCACAGATGCGCAGTGCGATGTATTACCTCGCCTCGACCATGCATGTCGCACACGCCCACAAAATGCGCGGATCGCGGTGGGCCAAGCACCAGTCAAGCTTTGACGATATGACCGCTCAGGTGCCCGAGACCATGGCCGCCTGCGCCGAATTTGTCGAAAATGATATCCTGCGCGGACCGTATGTATTGGGCTACGCTTTCAGCCTCGCCGATCCGTATCTGTTCGTCGTGTGCAACTGGCTTGCGGGGGACGGCGTAGAGACGGCGGCCTTCCCCAAGATCACCGAGTTCATGCAGCAGATGACCGCCCGCGACAGTGTCGTCGCGGTAAAAGACAAAGGCATGCTATGACCGCGCCACATCTCTGGGTCCGTGCCGAACAGCGCGACAATGAAACCCGCGTGGGCATTACGCCCAAAGGGGTTTCGACGCTGATGGAACAGGGTTTCCGCGTCACGGTCGAAGCGTCGGATACCCGCGTCATCGCAACCGACGCCTACAAGGCCACAGGCTGCGCCATCGCGCCCCAGAACAGCTGGCCTGATGCCCCCGCTGATGCGATCATCTTTGGCCTGAAAGAGCTGCCCGAAAACGGCACGCCACTGGTCCATCGACACATCATGTTCGGGCACGCCTATAAAGGGCAATCGGCAGGGCGCATCCTGCTGCAACGCTTCAAGGCTGGCGGCGGCATGTTGCTGGATTTGGAATATCTAACAGATAATTCCAGTCGCCGTGTCGCCGCCTTTGGGTATTGGGCAGGGTTTGCGGGTGCTGCGGTGGCCGTCAAATGCTGGGCAGCCCAAACTCGCAACAAGGTCGTCGCCGCGATCACGCCTTATCCAGACGCCGACGCGCTGACCCGCGACCTTGCGGCACAGATTGACGGGCTCGAGGTGCCGGACGCTTTGGTCATCGGCGCGCTTGGTCGGGTCGGCAGCGGTGCGACGGATTTATGCGCGCGCCTTGGCATCAAAGTAACCGGTTGGGACGTGAAGGAAACTGCTCACGGCGGCCCCTTCCCGGAAATCTTGCAGCACGTGCTGTTTTTCAACTGCATTCTGGCGGGGCCTCAAACGCCGGTTTTTGTGCCCAAAAGCGCGCTCGATAGCTCACGGGCGCTGCGGGTGATCGGGGATATCGCCTGCGACCCCGATAGCGATTTCAACCCTGTGCCGGTCTATGACCGCGCGACAACATGGCAAGAGCCTGCCTTGCGCGTCCACAATACCCCGCCACTGGACGTCACCGCGATTGATAACCTGCCATCGATGCTGCCGCTGGAAAGCTCTGAAGACTACGCCGCGCAGCTGCTGCCCACGCTGTCCGCGCTGGCCGATGATGATGCCCCTGTCTGGCAGCGTGCACGCGCAGTTTTCGCCACGCAGAGCGCAAAGCTGTAATGCCTTGCGGTTGGGCAGGTCACCTGCCCGACCGGATTACCCGAACAGACGGTAATAAATGCCGTCGGGTAGGAACTGCGCCAGCCGGAAGAACAGCGAAAATCCGAACGGAAAGCTTTTCTTAAAGCTGGTGCCGCTCATGTGTTCGACCACCTGTTGGGCGGCGGCCTCGGGCTCCATCAGAAACGGCATTTTAAAGTCGTTCTTGTCGGTCAGCTGCGTCTTAATAAAACCGGGGTTGATCACCTGCACCTTGATGCCGGTTTTGCGCAGATCAGCGTGCATACATTCCGCCAGCGACAGGGTACCCGCCTTGGAGGCAGTGTAACCGATAGATTTTGGCAATCCACGATAGGCCGTGAGGCTCGAGGTAATAACGATATGCCCCGCGTCGCGCTTGACCATATCAGGCACGACTTCTCCCATCACGCGCACAAGGCCGGTAAGATTTACGTCTATCATCGTGGTTGCGTGTTCAGGCTCCCACGCCTGCGCGGCGAATGGCCAGTAGGCCCCCGCCAGATAGACAATTCCGTCCACCGGACCAACAGCTTTGACCGCAGCACGGATACTATCGATATCCTGCACATCGATGGTCTGATAGCTGGCGGACACGGGCAATTCCTTCGTCAATGCCGCCAGCTTGTCTTCGGATCGGGCCGAGACAATGACTTCGGCACCCAGTCGGCCAAGCTTATGCGCAAGAGCTTCGCCTAATCCCGCACTCGCCCCGATCAGCCAATAGCGCTTTCCGGTCCATTCGGTCATTGTTCATCCTTTCTACGAATTGTCGCAACAAGCTCGGCCACCTTCAGGCCAAATTTGCGAAATTGGCTGCGGTTGATGATCGTGCCGTCCCGGGTAAGATACATCCAGTCCACGGTTTTCAGCAGGTGCGCACCGACATCGTCGGGCAACTGGATGACATATTTCGACTGTACCGTCGCGCCAACGTTGCGCCCTTTGGCAGTGCCGATGACGTCGGGCGCCGTCGCGGTGAAATGCCCTGCCTCACCCAATGTGATCGTCCAGACACGGTCTTGGGTGGTATTATCGTCATAGACGAAATGTTCGTTAATCTGCGCGGTGTCGCCATCCCATGTCACAACAAAGTCAGCCACAAAGCTGCTGGTCACCCGTCCCGACGGGCCAAAGATTACGCCTTCGCAGACCATGGCCCCGTTTAAATGTTTCTTCATGTCGAAGACCGTGTAGTCGTCCGCATAGTCCGACGGCTTTTGTGCAGAAAAGCTCATGACAAGCCGCCGCGCCAGCCAGACCGCAAGCACCAGGGCAGCCCCTATAAAAACATACAGAACATCGATCATATTTCGTCATCCTTTTGCAGCGGCGTGGCGGCCATCAACCCGATGGCAATCAGCTTGAGCACGCAAGGCACACCGGCATAAAGCCCTATGAGGGTAGAGATCGCCACAGGTCCATTGCCCGTGGCAGCACTGTCAAAACCGGACGCCTGCAGGGTGGGAAGTAGCGCTATGGCAGCGAAGGCAAGGGAGAATTTTGACACAAGTGACCACAGCCCGAACCCTTCGGCGGCGGATGGGGCCACAACCGCCATACGTGCTGCAAACATGGCAGGTAGAAGCGTCAGATCGGCCCCGAGCACCGCACCGGAGGCAAGACACACCAGCACGAACCACGCCAGATCCCCCACCCCCAGCAATAATGTCCCCGCGAACACCACAATCGCCAGCGTCATCGCAGCAAGCAAGACGGGCTTGGGGCCGAAACGCTCTGCCAGTTTGCCCCAGAACGGGGCCGCGACGGCAGCAGAGAGGAAGAACAGCAACAGCAGCGGCCCCTCCCACCCCGGTGCGCGCAACACGCTTTCGACATAGAACAGGAAGAGCGTCGACGTGACTGCAACGGGGGCGGCATTGAAAAGCGCGATCACCAGCAGCCGGCGCGCGACGGGATCGCGCAGGACCACGCCGATACCCGTGGTGCCCACAACGCCTGTGCTGTGCCACTCGCCCCGCATGGCAAAAACGCCCGCCGCGCCAAGCACGGCAAAGCCGACGGCGAACCCCGCAAACGGTGCATTTAACACCACCCCGAGCATCACAGGCAGCACCGAGGCGACGCAGACGCCCAGCAACGCCCCTGTCTCGCGCCAGCGTGCCAACATCAGATGCCCACGCCCGGGCAACGTCGCCGCCTTGGCGACGCCTTGAGCATAAAAACAGATCGTGAGGAAACTGAACGCAGAAAACACGCCCGTCAGTGTCAGCGCAAACCAGATCAGCGGCGGCAGCAACGGCGGAACCGCAAACAGCGCAAACATCGACCCTGCCATCAGGGCTGTGCCGACAGCGACAGCCACCCCGCGCTTGTGGCGCAGCATATGCGACAAGCGCCCCAGCAGCGGGTCTTGGACCACATCAAGCAGGCGCAGCCCAAACAGCACCGACCCCAAAGCGCCAAGGGACACCCCGTATTCATCAACAAAGAACTTTGGCGCATGGATGTAAATCGGCAGCCCCGCCGCCGCCAGCAGCGAAGCAAACAGCGCATAGGCCGGCAGTTGATGCGCCGAGCGGGTCACGTTTTCGAGACGTCATTCACCGGCGGTTCGGGGCGCGGGCGATAGCCGCCGCCCTTCCACCAGAGTTTTAGCGCCTGCCAGTGGATTAGCCCGAGCACACGCCGCGCCCCGAACGGACGCCGCAGCAGCGACCACACGATTGCGCGGTTCGTCAGCGGGGTGCGCGTACCGGTTAGCGTGGCGATCAACCCGCCAGTGGTCCGGGTATAGTCGATCCAGACCCCGATATGATCATCGCGAATATCAAAGCGAAAGCTGTATCCGCCTTCGACCGGCTGAAAGGGCGAGACATGAAAAATCTTCGTCGCGTGCAGGTGATCGGTCGGCTCTATCGGGCGCAGGTCATCGTGGTGACACAGATAACTGTGGCGGTCGCCGAATGTGTTCGACACCTCTGATATCACCGCGATCAACGCCGCGTCGGCGCGTCGGCAAAGCCAGAAACTAACGGGGTTAAAGCCATGCCCCAGAACCCGAGGCTGTGCCATCAGCTCGATCCGCGCGACGCCGGTGACGTTATGCTGCGCCAGAACATCGCGCACCCAAGCGGCCCCGCGACCCGCACCTTTGGGGCCACCGTGGTCCGCGTCCCACAGGGATGTCACAGCGCCGCGGTTGCGCCCGAATAACGTGGGCGTTTGCAGATCGGCCTCTGCATCCAGCACCACATAATCGATAGAATAGCGAAAGCTGTTTTCGACCGCCCCCTTGCGCCCATGATAGGTCACGCCCCGGATATGATCCACGCGCGCTGTCATTCGGCGGCCAGCGACACCTTGGCCTTGGCACGCAGCCCCTGGACCACATCGACAGCGCTGGATAGCCCGTCTTCGTGAAAGCCGTGCTTCATCCATGCGCCGCAGAACCAGGTGTTCTGTGCGCCATTGAATCCGCGCACCTGCTCTTGGGCTGCCAACGCGCCCAGATCATAGACCGGATGGCGCAGAGTGACCTGATCATAGATCAGTTCCTCGCGGATCGGGCGTTTGGTGTTGAGCGTGACAAAATGCGGATCGTCCATCGGGATAGGTTGCAACGAATTCATCCAGTATGTCAGGTCGATCCGGTCGGTCTGCTGTCCCTTGTCCTCAGCATAAATCCAAGATGCCCAAGTTTTGCGCAGCTTGGGCATCACGGATGCATCCGCATGCAGCACCACATCGTTGGGTTGGTATTTCACCGCGCCCAAAGCCGCACGCTCTGCCGTGCTGGGGTCGGCCAGCAGTGCAAGTGCGTCATCCGAATGGCTGGCAAACACGACCTCGTCAAAGGCTTCCCATTCCGCGCCGTTGGTTTTCACCTCTACCCCCAACGGGATACGGCGGACGGATTGGACAGGGGTGCCAAGGCGGATGTCGACGCCTTTGTCCGACAGCGATGCCCCCAGACGGTTCACGTAATTCTGTGACCCGCCGTCGACCGTATACCACTGGTGCTGGCCTGTGTGGCTTAGCAAAGCGTGGTTTTCAAAGAAGTCGATCATCGAATAGGCTGGGAAATCCATGATCTTGTCCACGGGTGTTGACCAGATCGCGCCGGACAGCGGCGTCAGGTAATATTTGCGGAAATATTCGCCCGCGCCCAGCTTGTCCAAAAAGCCCGCGATGGTCAGCGTGCGATCCTGCGCCAGTTTGGTCGCCGTGTTGTTGAACCGCACGATATCGGTCAGCATCCGCAGGAATTTGGGGTTTAGTGCATTGCGCCGCTGCGCAAAGATCGAATCCAGCGTCATCAGGCCATATTCAAGCCGCCCCCCGTCAATGGACGCACCAAAGCTCATGTTGGATTTAACCACGGGCACGTCCAGTTCTTTGAACAGTGCGGCGAGGTTGGGATAATTGGCATAGTTGAACACGATAAAGCCCGTATCCACAGGCTGATCGCCCTTCCTGCCCGCCATCTTGGTGCGCGCATGACCGCCCAGACGGGGGCAGCTTTCGAACAAAGTGACCTGATGGTCGTCGCCCAACATATGCGCAGCCCCCATGCCGGAAATACCCGCGCCGATGACGGCAATTTTTCGCTGGCCAGCCAAAGGGGTGTTCTGTGGCGGGTCGATGGCTTCAAATGGCATAAGGCGAGAAATTCCAGTCTGTCAGGTTTGGTCTGTGCTTGGGCTGATACACGGGCCGGACTGTACATGAGTTGCAGTTAATAACGCACTAACTACGACTTTCTGTAACACCCCTGTCGTGGCTCCTCGCTTAGTTAGCCCGTCAGGGCGTTTTGTCAGGGCGCGACAAGGGTACAACGCGACTATCCTGCTCTGACAACTCTTCGAAATCGAAATTATCAAGCCGCGCCGCACGTTTGCCCGCGCGTTCGGCGGCAGTGCCCAACCCTTCAAGGTCGGCGCGGGCCTGCCCGAAATGGGTGTTCAGCTTGCCCACGCGTTCCACCACAAGCTCTACGTCGCGGTGCAACATCTTGAGCGTCTTGCGAATGGCCCCCGCCTGTTCCCGCATCCGCGCGTCTTTCAGGATCGCACGCATGGTGTTCAGCGTCGCCATGCAGGTGGTCGGTGATACGATCCAGACCCGCGCGTCAAAGCCTTCACGCACCAATTCGGGAAAGTTGGCGTGGAGTTCCGCATACACGGCCTCGGAGGGGAGGAACATCAGCGCGCCATCGGCTGTTTCACCTTCGATGATGTATTTCGTGGAGATCGCTTGGATGTGCGCTTTGACCGCGACACGCATCGCACGGGAGGCGTCCTTGACCTCGTAATCGGTCTTGGCACGGCGCAGCGCCTCGTAGGCTTCAAGCGGGAATTTGCTGTCGATCGCGATCGGCCCGGGCGGGTTCGGCAGGTGGATCATACAATCCGCGCGTTTGCCGTTCGAGAGCGTCGCCTGCATGGTATAGCTGTCGCTTGGCAGCGCCTTGGAAACGATATCACGCAGCTGGATTTCACCGAATGCGCCACGGGTTTGCTTATTGCTCAGGATGTCTTGCAGTGACAGTACATCGCCGGACAGTTTGGTGATATTATCCTGCGCCTTGTCGATCGCCGCCAGCCGCTCCTGAAGCTGGGTCAGACTGGTGTTTGTCTGCTTGCTTGACCCGTGCAACGTCGCGCTCATGCGTTCCTGCATCTCTGCAAGCGACCGCGCGGATCGGGCAGCGTTATCGGCCAGCCGGTCCTGCATCTGCTGCTGTACATGGGCCATCCGCGTCTCGATGCTTTGTACCATCTGGGCTTGCGCATTGGCCTGCGTGTCCGACACGGTCTGCAAGCCGCCGCGCAGTTGTTCCTGCCCCATGCCAAGCTGTTGCACATGGCCCCCCAAGATTTGCATCTGTCGCGCCAACGGGGCGGTAACACGCGCCGACCGGCCCGCGGCCCGCACGGCCATCACCAGCAAGATCAGCACCAGCAAGACCACGCAACCGCCACCGATCAGCAGCAGCATCGCAGGGTCTGTCAGCACATAGGTTTCATCACCAACCTGGATCATGTGCGTCCGAACAGACGTTCAATATCGCTCAACTTCAGCTCGACATAGGTGGGGCGGCCATGGTTGCACTGGCCGGAATGGGGGGTCGCCTCCATCTCGCGCAGCAGCGCGTTCATTTCCTCGCCGCGCATCCAGCGTCCCGACCGGATTGATCCGTGACAGGCCACACGGCTGAGGATCGCCTCGATCCGGGCCTGCAGTGTGTTGCTTTCATATTGGTCCGCCAGTTCATCGAGGATATCCAGCACCATCGCCTTGGCGTCCACCGTGCCAAGGATCGCGGGCGTTTCACGCACGGCGATCGCGCTACCGCCAAAGGGTTCGATCCCCAGTCCAAAGCGCGCCAGTTCATCCGCGACCTCAAGCAGCCGCGCACAGTCAGAGGTCGACAGATCCACGATTTCGGGGATCAACAAGGCCTGCGCTGCAACACCGTTTTCCGCCATCTGGCGTTTCAGCTTTTCATAGACCAGACGTTCATGCGCCGCGTGCTGGTCAACAATCACCATGCCCGTCGCCGTTTGTGCGATGATGTAATTCTCATGCACCTGCCCGCGTGCGGTTCCCAAAGGAAAGTCCGGCGCGGGTGCCGGCGTCTGCGCGTCATGGCTTTGTGCATCAGGGGCGTCAGCACCATACTGCGGCGGCGTATCTACACGGCCCCACATGCCAGCGGTTTCGGCAAATCCCGGCTCCGGTGCTTGGGCCTGATAGGCGGTCGTGCGCGCACCAAGAGAGGGGCGGTCCATCTGATATACACGCCCGGCAGGTTGTTCGGGCCGCATCGCCCCCAAGGTCGCATTCGCTACAGTGGTCGAGGCACGGTGCCCCGCATCCGCCAGCGCATGTCGCAACCCTGAAACGATCAACCCGCGCGCCAAACCGGGGTCGCGAAAGCGCACTTCGGATTTGGCGGGGTGGACGTTCACGTCGACGAGCTTGGGGTCACAATCGACAAACAGCGCGGCAGCAGGATGGCGGTCGCGGCTCAGCAGGTCAAAATAAGCCCCGCGCAACGCGCCCACCAAAAGCTTGTCGCGCACCGGGCGGCCATTAACGAACAAATATTGCGTCACCGCAGAGCCGCGCGAGTAAGTGGGCAAGGCGGCATATCCGGTCAGGTGCAGACCGTCGCGTTCGGCATCAATGGCCAGCGCATTTTCGGCAAACTCGCGCCCCAGCACTTGTGCCAGACGGCCATGCAGCGCAGCGAACATATCGCCTTGTTCTGCGTCCGCGCGAAACACCTCGCGGCCCGGACCATCGCCGGACACATCGCGCAGGGTGAAACGCACGAAAGGTTCCGCCATCGCCAACCGCTTGATGATGTCAGAGATCGCCTGCGCCTCGGCGCGGTCGGTCCGCAGGAATTTCAAACGCGCAGGGGTGGCAAAGAACAGGTCGCGCAGCGTGACCACCGTGCCGCCGTTCAGCGCGGCGGGGCGCACAGGGCCAGTCACGCCCCCGTTGACCGAAATCTCTGCCCCGTCTTGCCCAGCCATGCGGCTGCAAATGGTAAGCCGCCCGACAGCGCCCAGCGATGGCAACGCCTCGCCGCGAAAGCCGAATGTGTGGATGTTCAGCAGGTCCGTTCCGTCGATCTTGGAGGTCGCGTGCCGTGACAGCGCCAGCGCCAGATCGCCCGCCGCAATGCCGCAGCCGTCGTCCGTGACGCGGATCAGGGTTTTGCCCCCGTCGGCATATTCAACCGTAATCTGGCGGGCACCCGCATCAATCGCGTTCTCGACCAGTTCCTTGACCGCAGAGGCAGGGCGTTCAACGACCTCTCCGGCGGCGATACGGTTAATCGCAGAGTCGTCCAGTTGCCGGATAACCGGAGGATTTTCGCTTATGTTGGGGTTTGGATGCGCCATGCGGCTAGACCTAGCATAGAGGCGCGCGATTCTGAAAGCCGCGAATAGAGACGGTTAACGCCTGTCGGCGGTGTTAATCCTGTGTGGCCGCGTTGAACCAGGCGACGATCTCGGCGCGTTCGCTGGCCTGCATATGGCTCAGGTTCGCAGGGGGCATCGCATCTGTCACACCCGCTTGCAAATAGATCTGTTTCGCGGCGCTGGCGATCTGGTGTTCGGTCTCGAGCCGGGCGGATTTCGGCGGCCAGAGCAGCCCGTCCCACGCCGGTTCTGCGGCGTGGCACATGCTGCACCGGCCACGCACGATGTCATGCACCCGGTCGAACCCTTCGGCTTGGGCAAAGCGCAGCGCAGGGCCAGTGGCCTCTTCGGGTTCGACACTGCGGAACATGGGCGCAGTCGACAGCCACATGATCGTGACGAACAACAGCGCGGTGACCGCCCATGTCCACGTCGGGTTGCCCTGACGCGCGTGCAAGCTGTTGAAGTAGTGGCGGATTGTGACCCCCATCAGGAATACCAGCGCCGCGATCAGCCAGTTCATTTCCGACGCAAATGCCAGTGGGTAGTGGTTGCTGAGCATCAGGAAGATCACCGGCAACGTCAGATAGTTATTATGCGTGCTGCGCTGTTTGGCGATCTTGCCGTATTTCGCATCCGGCACCCGCCCCGCCTTGAGGTCGGCCACCACGATCCGCTGGTTCGGCATGATGATGAAAAACACGTTTGCCGACATGATCGTCGCGGTGAAAGCCCCCAGATGCAGCAGCGCTGCGCGCCCCGAAAAGACTGACGTATAGAAATAGGCCATCCCCACGAGGATCACATACAGGCCGATCATCAGCCGCGTGTTGTTGTCGCCGAATTTGCTTTTGCAAATTTGATCGTAGACCAGCCAGCCAAAGCCAAGCGACAGCAGGGAAATCCCCACCGCCTGCCAGTTCGCCAGCTCTGCAACACTGGGATCAACAAGATAGAATTCGGCCCCGAGGTAGTAGACCAGGATCAGCAACGCAAAGCCCGAGAGCCAGGTCGAATAGCTTTCCCATTTGAACCAGATCAGATCGTCGGGCATCTGCGCAGGTGCCACCAGATACTTTTGGACGTGATAGAACCCGCCGCCGTGGACCTGCCACTCTTCCCCGTCTGCGCCGGTTTTGAGGTTGCGGTCGCGGTGCAGGCCCAGATCCAGCGCGATGAAGTAGAACGACGACCCGATCCACGCAATGGCCGTGATGACATGCACCCAGCGAACGGCAAACTCGATCCAAGCGCCAATGGCGGCCATATCGTACATGGGGGTAGCTCCTTAGTGACGTGTCTTGGTTGTATGCGGCAGCGTGCCTTTGGAGCTGCCCGACAACCCGCCCGAGACTTCCTCGGTTGATTCCTCGGCAAGTTCTTCGGGCAGAAGCAGGTTCAGCACAATAGCAATCAGAGCGGCGGGAAGCAGTCCGCTGGTCAGCAGAATCTTGGCCGTGTCAGGCAGGTGTTGCACCGCACCCGGCTCCAGCTGCAGCCCCAGACCAATCGAGATCGAGATGGCGAAGATCACCATATTGCGGCGGTTCCAGTCCACATCCGACAACATCGACATGCCCGCCGCCACGACCATGCCGAACATTACGATGACCCCGCCGCCCAACACCTCGATCGGGATGGTACGGATCACGCCGCCCACCTTGGGGACGAGCCCACAGACGATCAGGAACAACGCGCCGATGGTGACGACATGGCGGCTCATGACGCCGGTCATCGCGATCAGGCCGACGTTCTGGCTGAACGATGTGTTGGGCAGGCCACCAAAGATGCCCGCAACAGCTGACCCGATCCCGTCGGCATAGGTCGCGCCCTGAATTTCGCTATCCGTCGCTTCGCGGCCCGCGCCGCCTTTGGTGATCCCTGCGACGTCGCCCACGGTTTCAATCGCCGAAATGAACGCCATTAAGCAAAAGCCGATGATCGCTGCGGCCGAAAATTCGAACCCGTATTTCAGCGGGTTGGGCAGTGCAAAGGCGGCGGACCGTGACCATGACCCGCTGATATCCCCAAAGCTGAGCATCCCGACGGCCAGTGCATAGACGTAGCCTACGATCAATCCGATCAGCACCGCGGAAATGGACAGCATCCCGCGGGTGAAAAACTTAACCCCCAGCGTAACAAAGATCACCACCAGCGCGGCTGACCAGTTCAGCAGGCTGCCATAGGCCGGCGTGCCAATTGCCGGCACCCCACCTGCGGCGTATTGAATGCCGACCTTGACTAAAGCCAGACCGATCATCGTGACCACCAGCCCGGTGACAAGCGGCGGCAATGCAAAGCGGATCTTGCCAATAAACAGCCCCAGAAACGCGTGAAACATGCCCCCGATCACCACGCCGCCAAACAAGGCAGCCAGTCCGTCGACACCTTTGCCCGCCACCAGCGGGATCATGATGGGGATGAACGCAAAGGATGTGCCTTGCACAATCGGCAGCCCTGCCCCGACCGGCCCGAGCGTCAGCGTTTGCAACAGCGTCGCGACACCGGCAAACAGCATCGACATCTGGATCAGGTACAGCAGTTCGGGAAAGTCAGGCGAGTTCGACCCGAAGCCAAAGCCCGCCGCACCCGCGATGATGATGGCGGGGGTGACATTTGACACAAACATCGCCAGCACATGCTGAACACCCAAGGGAATGGCGCGATGCAGCGGCGGCATGTAATTGGGGTCGCGCAGTTGTTCCGGCGTGCCGATGGCGTGGCGTGTCATAATCAATGTCCCTTGTTGATCGCTGGCCGCAGTTTGTGCGGTCCTGTTAGGCGCGGGGTTTACCCCTTGATCACATAAGGCGGGTCCAGCGGGTATTCGTCAAGGTTCGCGCTTGCGCCGATGCTGTCCACAACCGCGAATAGCCCTGGCTCTGCCAAAGGCGTAAGCACGCCGTGCCATGTCCCGCGGCGAAAGTTCACGCCCTGATGAGGCGCGGTAACAAAGGCCAGCGGCGTGCCGGGGGCATCGCCTTTGTCCCGTGCGACAATGACAAGAAACGGCTCACCAGACAGCGGGAGGAACGCCTGCGATCCTTCGGGGTGACGTTCAAGCAGGTCCAACCGGTAAGGCAAGCTACGTGCCTGCGCGTTAAAAATGCTGATGCCCGCGCGCCCCTCCGGCCCGAAATCAAGCGCTGCCAGATCATGATGCCGTCCGCACAGCCCTGCGTTGATGATACGGTCCGGTGTACCAGAGGCGTCCAGCACCTCTCCGAAGGGGGCGAAGGCGGCAGCGGTCAGCGGCTGAACGGCGATCTCGCGCATGGCAGCGCCGGTCATAGCGACAGCGGCATGTGGCGGTTCACATCCTTATACAGCAGATAGCGGAACGGCTCATCGCCCGTCGCGATACAGGCCTGCGGACAAAAAGCGCGTAACCACATGAAATCGCCCGCTTCTACCGGAACCCAGTCGCGGTTCAGCAAATAATCCGCCGTGCCTTGAATGACATAGAGCCCGTGTTCCATCACATGGGTTTCCGCAAACGGAATGCGACCGGCCGGCTGGAAGGTCACGATATTGACGTGCATGTCGTGGCGCAGGTCACCGGGGTCGGCAAAACGCTGGGTTGCCCAAGCCCCATCGGTATCGGGCATGGCAATAGGCGCGACATTCTTGTCATGGGTGACGAACGCATCCGGCGCATCGATCCCTTGGGCAGGGACATACCGTTTACGCACCCAATGGAGACCACACGGCGTATCGCCGGTGTTCCACAGCGTCCACGGGGTAGCAGGGGGAATATACGCGTAGGACCCCGCCACCAGATCGTGGGCGTCGCCATCCAGCGTCAGCCGCGCCGTCCCCGTCGCCACAAACAAGACCGCCTGCGCCTGTGCGTCCGGCTCGGGGGTGTCGCTGCCACCATTGAGGGCAAGTTCTATCGCGTATTGCGCAAAGGTTTCGGCAAATCCGGTCAGCGGCCGCGCCAACACCCAAGCGCGTGTATTCTTCCAACCCGGCAACAGGCTGGTCACGATATCGCGCTGCACCGAGGCGGGGATCACCGCATAGGCATCGGTGAAAACAGCTGTGCTTTCGGGCGACACGGATTGATCCGGCAGACCGCCGGGGGGGAAGGCATAGGTCATAGCATATCCTCTAGCCGCAGACGTGCGATCCGTTCGACCTGCGCGCATGCAGTGGTAAATTCATCTTCGGTTGCATTGGCGATACGGGTTTCGAACTGGCGTAGGATGCCGTCCTTGTCGTGATCCTTGACCGCGATGATAAACGGAAACCCGTGTTTGGCGACGTATTGGCTGTTCAACGTCTCGAACCGCGTACGCTCGGCGTCGGTCAGTGCGTCCAGCCCGGCGCTGGCTTGCTCCTGCGTGCTTTCCGCCGTCAGCCGTTTGGCCGCCGCCAGCTTGCCCGCCAGATCGGGGTGCGCGGTCAGCACGCCCAAGCGTTCCGCCCGCGTCGCCGACCGGAACATCCGCGCCAGTGCATTGTGAATCCCCGCGACAGAGTTATGCGCAGGCCCGAGTTCAAGCTCGAAGGCGCGTTCCGCGATCCACGGCGAATGTTCGAACACGCCACCGAATTTGGCGACAAAGCTGGCGCGGTCCATTTGATCCAGACGCAGGCGCGGCTGCGGCGGATGGGTCGCGCGCCAATGGTCTGCGATATCGATGCGGCGCGGCGTCCAGACGCCCTCGAACCCTTTGATATAGTCGATAAAGCGTTTCAGCGCCTGTATCCGCCCCGGGCGCCCGATCAAGCGACAGTGCAAGCCGACCGACATCATTTTGCCCTGACCTGCGCTGCCTTCGGCATAAAGCGCATCGAAGGTATCGCACAGGTAGGTGTAGAACTGTTCGCCCGAGTTAAAGCCCTGCGGCGTGGCAAACCGCATGTCGTTGCAGTCAAGCGTATAGGGTATGATCAGTTGATCGCGGCCCGCCACCTGTGTCCAGTAGGGCAGATCATCGTCGTATGTGTCAGAGATATAATCGAATTCGCCTGTCTCGGCTGCCAGCGCCACCGTGTTCACAGAGCTGCGTCCTGTGTACCAGCCGCGGGGAGCGTGACCGACGACTTCGCGGTGGAGACGGATGGCCTCGTCCATGTTAGCGCTTTCGACCTCGGCGGTGTGATCCTTGTAGTCGATCCACTTCAGCCCGTGGCTTGCGATCTCCCAGTCGGCTTGGGTCATTGCCTCTACCTGCTGGGGGGACCGCGCCAAGGCGGTGGCGACACCATAGACGGTGACGGGAATATTGGCACCGGTGAACAGGCGGTGCAGCCGCCAGAACCCCGCTCGCGCGCCGTAGTCGTAGATAGATTCCATATTCCAGTGACGCTGCCCCGGCCAAGGGGCGGCCCCGACGATCTCGGACAAGAATGCCTCTGATGCGGCGTCCCCGTGGAGCAGACAGTTTTCGCCGCCCTCTTCGTAATTCAGCACAAATTGTACAGCGATCCGCGCCCCTCCCGGCCATTGAGCGTCAGGCGGTGTCGGGCCGTAGCCGTGAAAATCACGAGGGTAACGTGTCATGAGATCGTCCTTTGGTCAGCGCCCGCCTGCAAAGGGAAACCTCGCACTGTGGGCCGATTGTTTTGTTCAACCTACAGTTTTCTGGCACTGATTTTTCGCAATGTACAGCCAGCCACCCCCTTACAGAAGGTTGGCTGGCTGCCAGATCGGCTCGAGTGGCCCTGCTCTCTTATACCGAAAGTTCTAAGGCGCTGGCCGGCCTGAAACTAAAACACATGGGGGGATAAAATCGGGCGGGAAGGTGAGTGGAAGGGGCCGCTCTTGCTGCGCTATGCAACACGAGTCCTGCCGGCCCCTGCCCAATGATCGCCGCACCAGATGCGGCTTGCCCGATCATAAGAATTCTGTCCCCCAGAATACATATTCGGATTGTATGGATCGCTGGCAGGCGACACCTCCGATTATATGTTGTCTACCATATAGGCTCAGGATGATTCGCGGCTCAAGCAAAAACGAATCGGTATGTGCATATTTTTTCGCCGCCCCCCGAATCGCCGGCTTTTCCCGCCCCTCGGCCTTCCCCGCTGATCCGCCATTGACCTGCCGTGACACCTGCCTATCGTAAGGGTCCAACGGATCAGGAAAGACCCTACTCATGGCAAACGGCTACTTGACGACGCATGTTCTGGACACCGCACGTGGACGCCCCGCAGGGGGGATGGAGATCACGCTGTACCGGATCGAAGGGACCAACCGCATGAAGCTGGTTCAAATGAGCACAAATGCCGACGGACGCACCGACACGCCGATCCTGCCCAAAGGCCAGTTTGCAGCCGGCACGTACGAGCTGGTGTTCGACGCCGGAGGCTATCTCGACGCGATCGGGGCAGAGCCCGAGTCACCGCGGTTCCTTGACCAAATACCGCTGCGTTTTGGCATTTCGGACACGGACGCGCATTACCACGTGCCGCTTTTGCTATCGCCTTTCGGGTATTCCACCTATCGCGGCAGCTGAACGCCGCTGCCAGATGTGACGTGAGGGCGCGATGCTTGCATTGCGCGCTTGCCCCGTGGCACATTGACTGTCTGATCAGACAGGAAAGCGCCCATGTCCACGCATGTAAACAACCCGACCGAACTGGCACAAAGCCACCTGCCGCAGGTGACTGAACCCCGCAATCCGGGGATGCCGCTGGATATGGATTGGGTGCGCGCCGTGCAGGTAAACACCTCTGCGGTAGAGCGTCGTGCCGCTGGCCTGCCCGCACGCCGGTCCGTGAAAAAAGACCATCAAGCCGCGTGGCTGCTGCGCGCCGTCAGCTGCATCGATCTAACGACGCTATCGGGCGATGACACTGCCCGCCGCGTGGAACGGCTGTGCGCCAAGGCCCGTCAGCCGATTGCACCCGCTTTGCTGGACGCGCTTGGCATGTCGCGGATCACCGTGGGCGCGGTCTGTGTCTACCACGAGATGATCGCCCCCGCCAAAGCAGCACTTGAAGGCACCGGCATCCCGATTGCTGCCGTGTCCACCGGTTTTCCCGCCGGGCTGTCCCCTTTCGAGCTGCGCCTGCGCGAGATCGAGATGAGCGTCGCCGCAGGAGCCGCCGAGATCGACATCGTTATTTCACGCCGCCATGTCCTATCGGGCGACTGGCAGGCGCTTTATGATGAAATGCGTGCCTTCCGCGCCGCATGCGGTGACGCCCACGTCAAAGCGATCCTTGCAACCGGAGAGTTGGGCAGCCTGCGCAACGTCGCGCGTGCGTCGCTGATCTGCATGATGGCGGGGGCGGATTTCATCAAGACCTCGACCGGCAAGGAAAGCGTCAATGCGACCCTGCCCGTGACCCTCGTGATGATCCGCGCGATCCGCGACTATTTCGACCGCACCGGCTTCCGCGTCGGCTATAAACCTGCGGGCGGGATCTCGAAAGCCAAGGACGCGCTGATCTATCTTGCCATGATGAAAGAGGAATTGGGCGACCGCTGGTTGCAGCCTGACCTGTTCCGTTTCGGGGCGTCGTCGCTGTTGGGCGACATCGAACGCCAGCTCGACCACCATGTGTCGGGCAGCTATTCCGCAAGCCATCGTCACGCCATTAGCTGAGCCGCGTGAAACCAATGTCGGATTTGAGTATTTTGAAAAGGGTGAACCCATGAGCGTGTCCGAAATCTATGAAACCATGGACTATGGGACGGCACCGGAAAATGCCGCTGACGCGCTGGCGTGGCTGGTCGATCAAGGCAGCCGTTTCGGGCATTTCATCGACGGCGCGTTCACCGACGCACGCGATGATTTCGAAAGCCGCAACCCTGCGAACGGGAATGTGCTGGCGACGCTGACGCAAGCCAGTCAGGCCGAAGTCGACACCGCCGTCGCTGCTGCACGCAAGGCGCAGCCAAAGTGGGTCAAGCTTGGCGGACACGGGCGGGCGCGGTTCCTGTATGCCTTGGCGCGGTTGTTGCAAAAACACAGCCGGCTATTTGCCGTGCTGGAAACGCTGGATAACGGCAAACCCATCCGCGAAGCGCGCGATGTGGATGTGCCACTGGCGCAGCGGCATTTCTACTATCACGCAGGCATGGCCCAGCTGATGGAGTCCGAGCTGCCCGACGCAGAGGCGCTTGGCGTGTGTGGGCAGATCATCCCGTGGAATTTCCCGCTGTTGATGCTAGCGTGGAAAGTCGCACCTGCTTTGGCGATGGGGAACACGGTGGTATTGAAACCTGCCGAGTATACGTCGCTGACCGCGCTGCTGTTTGCCGATATCTGTATGCAGGCTGGCTTGCCCAAGGGGGTTGTGAATATCGTGACAGGCGACGGCCCCGTGGGCGAGATGATTGTGCAATCGGATGTCGACAAGATCGCCTTTACTGGATCAACACCCGTGGGCCGGCATATCCGCGAGGTGACAGCCGGGAGCGGCAAGGCGCTGACGCTCGAGCTGGGGGGCAAGTCGCCCTATATCGTGTTTGACGATGCGGATCTGGATTCAGCCGTCGAGGGGCTGGTCGACGCGATCTGGTTCAATCAGGGTCAGGTCTGCTGTGCAGGCTCGCGCCTGTTGGTGCATGAACCTGTGGCGGATCAGTTCTATGCCAAGCTGCGCGTGCGCATGGCGAAGCTGCGGGTCGGTAATCCGCTGGATAAATCCGTTGACGTGGGCGCGCTGGTCGATCCCGTTCAGGTGCAGCGCGTGACCGATATGGTCGCCGCCAACACCAGTGGCGAAGTGTTTACCGCAGGCGAGATCCCTGCGACCGGCTGCTATTATCCCCCCACGCTGATCACAGGCATGAACCCTGCCGATCCCTTGATGCAGGACGAAATCTTTGGCCCCGTGCTGGTATCCACCACATTCCGCACCCCCGCCGAGGCGGTCGAACTGGCCAATAACACCCGCTACGGTCTGGCCGCGACGGTCTGGTCCGAGAACATCAATCTGGCGCTGGATATCGCGCCCAAGCTGGTCGCGGGCATCGTATGGGTGAACGGCACCAACATGATGGATGCCGCCGCAGGCTTTGGCGGGGTGCGCGAAAGCGGCTTTGGCCGTGAAGGCGGCTGGGAAGGCCTGACAGCCTACACCCGTTCGAAAACCACGCAAAAGCCGTTGAAAGAGATCGCCGCCTTTACCGGCAGTGGCACGCCAGCGGACCCGATTGACCGAACCGCCAAGCTGTATATCGGGGGCAAGCAAAGCCGTCCCGACAGCGGCTATTCCGCACCTGTGTGGGGCAAGTCCGGCGATCTGCTGGGGCATGTCTCGCTTGCGTCGCGCAAGGATGTGCGCAACGCCGTGGAGGCCGCTCACGCTGCAAAGGGCTGGAGCAAGACAACCGGCCATTTGCGCGCGCAAATCCTGTATTACATCGCTGAAAATCTGGCCGCACGCGGGGATGAGTTCGCGCAACGGCTGGATGCGATGCAGGGTGGCAAGACCGGCAAAGCCGAGGTCGATCTGGCGGTCAAACGGCTGTTCACCTATGCCGCCTGGGCCGACAAATATGACGGTCAGGTGCATGGCGTGCCGATCCGCGGGGTCGCGCTTGCGATGAAAGAACCTGTTGGCGTTATCGGCGCGCTTTGCCCCACAGAGGCCCCATTGCTTGGGTTGATCTCCTGCATGGCCCCGGCGATTGCCATGGGCAACCGTGTCATTCTTGCGGCCAGCGGCCCCTTCCCGCTTGCTGCGACGGACTTTGTTCAGGTTCTAGAAACCTCTGATGTGCCGGCGGGCGTGGTGAATATCGTGACCGGGCCGCAGAAGGACACGGCAGAAACGCTGGCGCGGCATATGGATGTAAATGCGGTCTGGAGCTTTGGCGACAAAGCGCAAAGCGAAACCGTGGAACGGGCCAGCGCGCAGAACCTGAAACGCACATGGGTCAACAACGGCATGGCGCGCGACTGGGATGGCGCAGAGGGCGAAGGCAAAGCGTTCCTGCAAGCCGCGACCTCGGTCAAGAATATCTGGATTCCCTACGGCGAATAACGTCTTCTTGTCCTGCTGAAACGAAAAACGGGCGCTGTGGAGCGCCCGTTTTTTTGTATGTGTGGTTTGCTAAAGGAGCCGTCAGTCGTTCTGACCTGGTGCGGTGCCGTCGACCCCTTTGGGTTGCCCGACGACGACAAAGGCCAGTCCTTCGGGATCAAGCAACTCGTCTGCAACGCGTTTCACATCATCCAGCGTCACGGCTTCGACCTTGTCATTGCGGGTGGCGATATAGTCGATGGGCAGGTCGATCATTTGCATCCCCACAAGGATACTGGCGATGGTCTGGTTGCCATCAAAGCGCAGCGGGTAGGAACCTGTGATATAGGTCTTGGCATCATCCAGCTCTTGCTGGGTCACACCGTCGGCTGCGGCCTTGGTCCATTCCTCCTTGATCACGTCCATCGCCTGCCCGATCCGATCGTTGGCCGAGCTGACGGAGCCTTGGATCGTCTCTGCCAGATCCATAGGAACCAAGGAGGAATACACGCCATAGGTCAGCCCGCGCTTCTCGCGGACTTCGGTCATGAGACGGCTTTCAAAAGACCCGCCGCCCAAAACCTGGTTCAGTACCGTTGCAGCAAAGAAATCATCGTCTTTCTGCGAGATACCGTTCTGCGCAAAGAGCGCGACCGATTGCGGCGTCGGGAAATCCACGACCGTCGTGCCCGAGGGGATGGTCACCTCGGCACGAGGGGGCAGCGGCGCGCCGGTCTTAGGTAGATCTCCCAGCAGGTCGTCCAGCATCAGGCCAAGCGCTTCGGGCGTAATATCCCCCACCGCGCCAATGAAGATGCGGTCGCGGGCCAGAACCGCCTTATGCGCCGCGATCAGGTCGTCACGGGTCAGGGCGGTCACGGTGTCTTTCGTCCCGCTGAGAGGCGAGCCGTAGGGGTGATCGCCATAGAGCAGTTCATCCATCTTCTTGCGCGCGATATCGTTGGGGTCCTTGGCACTGGAACGGATGCCAGACAGAACCTGACCGCGCACACGTTCAATCGCGTCGGGATCAAAACGAGGGGACTGCACCGCCTGTTTCAGCAGCGCGATAGAGGCGTCCTGATTTTCGGTCAGAAAGCGCGTTGAAATTGCCAGTGCGTCATCATCCACACTGAACCGGAAACTGCTGGCGAGACCTTCGGCGGCGCGCGCAAAATCGCGGGCATCCATGTCACCGGCCCCTTCTTCGAGTAAGCCGGACATCAGGTTGGTAGCACCGCGTTTTTCGGGCGCATCCAGCGACGCGCCCCCGCGAAACCGCAGGTCAAGCGCCACGAAGGGGATCGAATGTTCCTCTACCAGCCAAGCGGTGATGCCACCGGGGGATGTGACCTCTTGGATATCCACCTCGGCGCGGGCGGGCAGAGCGGCTAAAACCGTCAGAACTACAGCGTAAAATAGTCTCATTCTGTCACCTCTTCGCGCATCAGCCACCCTGTGACAGAAGCCTCGCGGTTAAACACATCCTTGGCGGCCTGCATGATGTCATCGGCTGTCACGGCCTCGAGCACATCTGGCCAGTCTTGCACGTCTTGCACGCTCAGCCCGATCGCCAATGCGCTGCCATAGCGATTGGCGACGCTATCGGCATTGTCGCGCGCATAGATTTGTTCGGCGCGGACCTGTTGCTTGATGCGTTCAAGCTGTTCGGCATCCACACCGTCTTTCATGAAACCGGCAACGGCCGCGTCCATTGCATCTTCGGCGTCCTGTAGGGAGACGCCGGGCTGCGGGACCACGACAATGTTAAAGGTCGTATCATCCAGCGATTGGCCACTGTAGAATGCAGCAGAATAGGTTGCTATTGACGTATCGAACTGCAGCTTTTCGGAGAAATAGGACGTCGTGCCGCCGCCCAAAAGCTCCGCCAATATCGTGAGCGCCGCTGCGGTTTGTTGATCACCGGGGTCACGTTCCTGGGCAAGATACGATCGGCTCACGTATTCCTGCGCGACGCGGTCATCGCGGAAAGTCAGACGGCGTTCAGCGGTTTGGGGCGGTTCTTGGGTGCGCAAACGTTCAGGCAGCTCGGGATTGGCGGGGATTTTACCGTAATATTGCTCAGCCAACTGTCGCACATTGTCAGGTTCCACATCGCCAGAGACGACGAGAATAGCATTGTTGGGCGAATAGTAGAGCTTATAGAAATCCAACGCATCCTGCAGGTCCAGCTCGCGCATTTCATGCATCCAGCCGATGACCGGCGTGCCGTAGCGGTGATTAAGGTACTGCGCCGCGTTCAACTGTTCGCGGAATAGCGCGCTCGGGTCATTCTCGGTGCGCTGGTTGCGTTCTTCGATAATCACGTCGCGTTCAGTCGCGATGTTTTCCGGCGTCAGACGGATGTTTCTCATCCGGTCCGATTCCATTTGCATCATCAATTCGAGCCGATCCGCGGCAACCCGTTGGAAATAGGCGGTATAATCATAACTGGTAAAGGCATTGTCGCGCCCGCCGTTCTTGGCAACCGTGGCGGAAAATTCACCGGCTTCCATCTTGTCGGTGGCCTTGAACAACAGGTGTTCGAGGAAGTGCGCCACGCCGGAAGACCCTTTGGGTTCATCCGCGGAACCGGCGCGGTACCACACCATCTGCTGCACGGACGGGGCACGGTGGTCTTCGACGACCACGACCTCCATCCCGTTGTTCAGCGTGAAATGTGTGACGTCTTCGTTGTCTCGCGCCAGCGCCACTGTGGTGGGCAAGGCAAGCGCGAATAAAGCCCCGAGGGCCGGTAATCTGATCATGGTCGGTCCTTTGAGCAGGGTCCTAAGACCTCTTACTTACGCCACCTCGCGGGGCGATCAAGGGACCTAACAGAATTGTAATTCAGCCAGCGTCACTCTGCCGGAGGCGCAGAGGGTGTGCGCGCACCGGCACGACGCCAACGCGCGGCCTCGCGGGGGGCGTCTAGAATCTGACGTTTATAGGCTTGATCGTAGCGATCCGTCGGTACAATCTTGATTTGCGTGAACCGTGCCTTGCGTTTGCGGAAGGCGGCGTCGGTTTCGGCCAGTTCCTGACGGATATTATTGGTTACACCCATGCGGCTGGCCTGTTGCACCAGCGCCACGTCGGACGCCGGAATGCCTTCGGCATTGCTTTGCGGGGTGCCGCCAAAGGCCAAGACCCCTTCGGCAATCGCATTACGATCGGTCAGGTTCGCCTGCCCCGGCGTCGGCACGGGCAGCGTGGCATAGCTGTCAGGCTGCTGCAGCGACTTGGCGGGCTGGATCATGAATTCGTCAGGCCCTTTCGCAGAGCTGCGAATGTCCCGCAGGCCAGTGTTGCCGCAGGCCCCAAGGGCAAGCGGTAGCAAGACAAGAGCGGCGACAAAGCGCATGACGGATCTCCTTAAGGACTTGTTAAGGTCTTTGTACCAATATCGCAGTCACGCGGTAATTGTCACTGGCCTTTTTTCGGGGCCTTTTTCGGTGTGGCTTTTGCCGGTTTCTTGGGGTCGCCCGTGAAATAAATCAGCCCCAACGCGCCCGCGAAAATGAAGATATCCGCGATGTTAAAGACGAAAGGATTATTGATCCCACAGCAAGACATGTTCAAGAAATCAAGTACATAGCCATAGATCAACCGGTCAACGACATTTGCCAGTGCGCCACCGATCAGCATGCCTGCGCTGATATTGGCCCAAAGGCTCATGGTTTGGCGGTTGGCCCAGACGACCACACCCACGCAGATGGCACAGGCCAGCCCGATGAGGATCCAACGACTTGCGTCGGACCCGTCACCGAAAAGGCCAAAGTTGATCCCGCGGTTCTCGCCGTAGCGAAAATTGATCAGCGGCGGCAATACGTCGATAGACCGGATGCGGCTCAGCTCCATCGCGTGCACAACAATGTACTTGCTCAGTTGATCCGCCAAAAACGCCGCGAAACCGGCCCAGAAAATAATACGCATACCGACCGCTTTCCGTGGTTAGTGGCGGAAGTGGCGCATGCCGGTAAAGACCATGGCAAGGCCGGCCTCGTCCGCTGCTGCGATCACTTCGTCGTCTCGCATGGACCCACCTGGCTGAATGAGGGCTGTCGCCCCTGCTTCGGCGGCGGTGATCAGCCCGTCAGCAAAGGGGAAAAACGCGTCGGACGCCACAACAGAGCCTTGGGTCAACGGTGCAGGCAAGCCCATGGCTTCGGCCATGTCCTGTGCCTTGCGTGCGGCGATACGTGTGCTGTCGACGCGGCTCATCTGGCCGGCACCGACGCCCACGGTCGCGCCATCCTTAACGTAAATGATTGCGTTGGATTTCACGTGCTTCGCGACGGTCCAAGCGAACATCAAGTCCGACAGCTCCTGTTCGGATGGCTGACGCTTTGTCACGACCTTCAGGTCATCCATAGTGATGCGACCGACGTCTTTGTCCTGCACCAGATAGCCACCCGATACCTGACGGAACGACAGCGCCGCCTGTGCCGGATTGGCCAGACCGTTGGTGGTCAGCAAGCGCAGGTTCTTTTTCTTGCCGAAGATCTCCATCGCTTCGGGTGTGGCGTTCGGGGCGATCACGACCTCGGTAAAAATCGCGCTGATTGCGTCGGCGGTTTCTGCGTCAAGCGTCTGGTTCAAGGCGATAATTCCGCCAAAAGCGCTGGTGCGGTCGCAGTCGAACGCGCGGGTATAGGCGTCGACCATTGATGTGCCTTGCGCCACGCCGCAGGGGTTGGCGTGCTTGATGATCGCACAGGCAGGCCCGTTGGCCGGATCAAATTCGCTGACCAGTTCGAACGCCGCATCGGTGTCGTTAATGTTGTTATACGACAGCTCTTTACCCTGATGCTGGGTGGCTGTTGCAACACCGGGGCGGGCCGACCCATCGGTGTAGAACGCCGCTTGCTGGTGGGGGTTTTCACCATAGCGAAGGGTCTGTGCCAGCGTGCCGCCGACAGTGCGCCGACGCGGTGTGCCCCCGACCTGCGCAGCCATCCATGTGCTGACAGCGGTGTCATACGCCGCTGTGCGGGCATAGGCCGTCTGCGCCAAACGCTGACGCAGTGCATAGGTGGTCTGGCCGTTATTCTCGGTAAGCTCTGTCATCACTGTCGCGTAATCTTCAACGTCGACGATCACATTCACAAAACCATGGTTCTTGGCGGCAGAGCGGATCATCGCGGGGCCACCAATATCGATATTCTCGATCACCTCGTCATATCCGGCACCCTTGGCGACGGTCTCTTCAAATGGATAAAGGTTCACGACCACCAGATCGATCGCGCCAATGTCATGTTTGTCCATCGCTGCGACATGTTCGTCATTGTCCCGCAGCGCCAGCAAGCCGCCGTGGACAACGGGGTGAAGTGTTTTGACTCGTCCGTCCATCATCTCGGGAAATCCGGTAACCTCGGATACGTCCTTGACCGTCAGACCTGCGTCGCGCAGCGCCTTGGCCGTGCCGCCGGTGCTCAGCAATTCGACCCCATGCGCCGCGAGCGCCTGCCCCAGTTCGACCAGACCGGTCTTGTCAGATACGGAAAGAAGCGCGCGGGAGACGGGGTAGAGATCAGGCATCAGGGAGGTTCCTTTGGTCAATCTTGGTCATCATATGGATCGTCGAGCGATAAATCTCGCACGCCAATCGCAGTTTCCTGCGCTTTGGACAAGGACCACCTGACCCTGCTGGCATAGTCAACGACCCGCCCGCTGAGTAGAATCTGCACGGACGCACGGGGCTTAAGGCGGTTGCGCTCGAGGTAAACACTTGGTTCCAAAGACAGTTTATGGGTCCCGTCGTGGCGGAAGACCCAGATTTCACCGCTTTTCTGCGCCATAGAGATTGCCGCCCCGCCCAGATCAACAGTGGCATCCACATCGGGGTGCAAGTGAAAACGAATCTCGAACGGGATACCGCCCAGTTTCACCGCGTCCATTTCGCGGTCAAAGGCGCGCTTTTCGGCGTCCTCTATGGCCAGCAGCATATCCTCGCCTGCGAGACCGCGACCGTCATGGGCCAGTTCAAGACTGCGCGCATGGGTCAGACCAAAGCCCGCGACATATCCGTTATGCCCGCCCTGAAACTGGGTACCATCCCCGACCGACCCAATTTCCACGGGCACATAAGTCGGGCATTCAATAAGGGCCTCGGCGCTTGTGTACCGGTCCGGCTCTGCCAAGCGCGCGCTGGAATATCCCCCCAGCGACAAGCCCGAATGCGACGGCGTCGCGCGCCCCGCCCGGCGCCAATCGGCACCAAATGAATCACCTGGTCCGCAGTTCACGACCAAGGGACGACGCCCGCTGGTCAGTTCAAACGCAAGCGTAGAGGCGTGCGCATTGAACGACGCCGCCCCACCCGGAGGCGGGCTGGCGTCAACAATCACGCTGGTGCGCCCTGCTGACAAACGCGCATAGCCCATCGACAACCCGTCCGGCTGCCGTGTTTTGATTTTGGCCGTTGCCAAGGCATGATCGAGCCATCCTTCGGCTCCGCGACCGCCGCCATGGAACCGCGCCAAGCCACCGTCTGCATGGCGCAGCGTCCGCAACGTCGGGGCGATGCGTTCGATCGCTTCCATATGCGCAGCCGGCGTGCCGCGCCCTGCATCGCTAAGCGCGGCGGCGGCCCACGTCAAAAGGGTGAAAGCGTGCAATAGTTCTTCGGGGTTACGGGTGGGCAAACCGCCCTGCGCATCGATCTGCGCCTCGCACTCGCGAGCCAGCGCCTTGATTGCAGGATCGGCACGCGCCTCTTGCCCTTCGAGCGATAACCCTGCGTAAATCAGCCCTGTCAGCGCCTCGAACCGCGGCAGGCCGGGTGCGGCAGCGTGCCAACGGCGCGACAAGAAATCTGCCTGTTCCACCAGCGAACGGTAGAAAACATCGCTTTGGTCCTGAGACGTGCCACGCAAGACAAACAGCGCATGGTTGATCCAGCGGATCAGCCGGCGACCGGTCAAATCAGGCGTCCAACCGATGCCCCGCCCCTTGCCGTAGTGATCGATCCACCCCCAAAGCCAACGTTGCGCGGTGGCGCGGGCGCGCACGTCGCCGACCGCAGCCAGATCATCCATCCAGGCAAAGCCGTGCAGATCACGGGCAAAATCCTGATCCGGCGTGGCGACTTCCCACAGGCTCGAGGCGTCCGGCGCTTCGATCAGGCTGCCTGAAAACAAAAGGTTGCCCGCGATTAGCTGCCGCCCGCGTGCGAATGACCCGATCGTGCGGGGTTCGGGCGAGGATACGAATCCCGTGGCTTTGGTACGCGTCTTGGTCGCGGCACGGGCGTGCCACTGATTTAAAAAACGCGTTTTTCGCGCATTGAAGCTGTTACTTGTCATGCGGCTGCCCTTGTACGCTCTGCTGGCGTTTCGCGGATGGTAGCCGCTGTTGCCACCTGAGTCACCGCATTTTGACAGGCCCTGTCGCGGGCGACGAAAATCCGCCCGCACATTCGGGGAAGTTTAAGCGTCCTTGCGCAGGCAGACGATGTAGAACCCGTCCATACCACCCAAATCAGGCCAGTAATCTGGACGCAAGCGCAGCCCGCCCTCTTCTGTGGTCCAAGCCGAATCTACGCCGGGCACGGCCAAGGCATCGGGGTCCACACGCATGTCAGCGTGACGCTCTAACGCCTCGTCGACCTGTACCTCGCCCTCATCGGGCAGCAGCGAGCAAGTACAGAAAACCAAGCGACCGCCAGGGTTTAGCAGCGACCAGGCATGGTCGATCAATTCCGATTGCAGTTCGATCAGGTCGCCGAATTCCGAACCATCTTTGGCATGGGGCAGATCAGGGTGCCGACGGATCGTGCCCGTCGCAGAGCAGGGCGCATCCAGCAAAATCGCATCGAACATCCCCTCGAAACGCCGCGCATCCACGACAACCGATTTGGCCGGCAGGTGTACCCGCGCGAGGTTTTCCTTGACCCGCTGCATCCGTTGCTTCGAGCTGTCAACGGCCGTGACCTGTGCACCCGCAGCAGCAAGCTGCATGGTCTTGCCACCCGGCGCGGCGCAAAGATCCAAAACGGCCTCGCCCTTTTGCGGCGCAAGAATTTTGACCGGCAATGCGGCAGCCGCATCCTGAACCCACCAATCACCTTCGGCGAAACCGGGCATGGTTGTCACCTGCCCTGCATCCACAACGCGCACCGAGCCGGTTGGCAGAACGACACCGCCCACGGCCTCTGCCAGTGCGGCGGGGTCGCGTTTGGCGGTCAAATCAAGCGGTGCACCTGCGAAATGCGCGGCTTCGATGCCGGTTATTGCCTCGGGCCCCCACGCCTCGGCAAGCGGGCCACGCAGCCACTTGGGCAAACGCGGAGAGCGCAAGGCCGCCCAGGCTTCAGGCCCTTCGGCGGCAATCTTGCGCAGCACTGCGTTGGTCAGCCCCTTGAGGTGACCCAGTTTTTTATGCGTCGCGACCAGTTCAACCATCGCATTCACCACGCCATGCGCCGCACCGCCCTGACAAAGCTCGATCGTGCCGACCCGCAACGCATTGCGCACGGTCAGCGGCGGATATTTCGAGAGGTGTTTCTGAAGCAGGCGATCCGCCCGTTCCATCCCACGCAAGGTATCAGTGGCTAGTCGCTGGGCCCGCGCACGATCATCGGGGGGCAGCTTGTCCAGCACACCCGCCGCAAGAAGTTCTGACATCAAACGTTCTTCCCCCAGGATCATATCCAAAAGGTACACCGCACTTCTGCGGGCCTGAACGCCGGTGTCTGACATGCGATACGCTTTCTTCTTTAGGGTGCCCGGGTTGTCTGGGCTTGGTTCCGGCGTATATCAAGGTGACAGTGGCCTCAAGAGGATGAGAGAATGACCGAAGCCGTCAAACGACCCATGCCAAGCCCACCCCATGATCCGACCCCCATGCCGGAGCCCGGGCCGGATATTCCGCCGCAACCCACGCCCGATCCGATGCCTATGGTAAACCAAGAGCTTCCCGCCGCCGCGCAACGCGCGCTGGCGGAGGCCGCAGAACGCCGGAAGGCAGCACAGGCGCTGGACCTTCCGACGGAGCTTGGTGGCCGCGACGGGCCAGAACCGGTCCGCTACGGTGATTGGGAAAAGAAGGGGATCGCGGTCGATTTCTAAAGTCGTCGCGCATCAGAAAATTGGATAGTGCACAGGGTCAAGCGCAGCGTAATCTGCCGAGAAACCGACGGATCACCGCAGCGAGAATACCGCCGACTGACCTGCACCCTTGTCCGAGGTGAAACGGATTTTTCCACCATTTACAGCGACTTCCTGACAATTATAGCCAAGGTCATCATCGCCCCAGGTTAGACTGCGGCAGAAATATCCACCCTTCCAGACCCATTTTCCTGACACGTCCCAAACGGCACCCGTGCCCGAAATACCGCCGCCTTCAGAAACGCGCAATTCGACCAGGGGGCGGGTCAATGTCTTACCCTCCACCACCGAGACAAAGTCGCGTTGGCTGTCCAGTTTCTGATACTCCGCCCAAGCAGGGCCGATCAGCGCCAGAAATGCCGCGCACGTCAGTAACGTCAGTTTTCTCATCACACCCTCCAACCAGATTGTTCACACGAACATACGGGGCAAAGGTTAAGATAGTTTCACCGCAGTTAAAGGACAGGGCGGCGTCGGCGTTCAGTCATTCAGCCCCAAAACGTCCAGCATATCATAAGCGCCGGCAGGTTTTCCCTGCCCCCAGAGTGCGGCTTTGATAGCACCGCGCGCAAAAACTGCGCGATCAGAGGCGATGTGGCGCAAGATGATTCGCTCCCCTGCGGCAGCAAACATCACGTCATGCTCGCCGACGATGTCACCGCCACGGATCGCCGTAAAACCAATATTGCCGCGCTTGCGTGCACCGGTGATACCGTCGCGCCCGCGATCAGAAACATCTGCCAGCGCAACACCGCGCCCTTCGGCAGCCGCCTCGCCCAGCATCAGCGCCGTGCCCGAAGGCGCGTCGACTTTCTGGTTGTGATGCGCCTCGATCACCTCGATATCAAAGTCTGCGTCCAGTGCGGCCGCGACCCGTTTGGTCAACTGGGTCAACAGGTTGACGCCCAGGCTCATGTTACCAGCCCGCACGATAACTGTCTGTTTCGAAGGCGCATCCAGACCGTTGATCTGCGCATCGGACATCCCCGTGGTGCCTATAACATGGACGACACCGGCTGCCGCAGCGATCTTCGCAAAGGCGAGGGTCGCTTCGGGTGCGGTGAAATCAATAACCGCCTGCGCGTCCCTCATCGCCGCTGCGGGATCGTCGGTAACGATCACGCCTACTGCTGCGCCGCCCATGGCCACACCGATGTCCTGACCGATCCACGCATGCCCTACCCGTTCAACCGCGCCTGCAAGATGCACCCGGTCGCTGGCAAAAACCTGCCCGATCAACATCTGGCCCATACGGCCCGAAGCCCCTGTAATCACTATGCCGGGTGTGTCGCTCATGTTATGCTCCTTATTCGGTTCCGGTTTAGCGCGTGGTGATCTGCTTGGCAAAACCTCAGCGAACCCTTAGATGAAGCGCATGGCAAAAAACAAGTTTCATGAGGGCTCAGGCCCGTCGCAACGGCAGCTTCGCGTAGGCGAAACCATTCGTCGCGCCTTATCGGATGTTTTGGCGCGTGGTGATGTCCACGATCCCGAGCTGAACCGGATGTCGATCACCGTAGGCGAAGTACGTGCCTCTCCCGATCTAAAGATCGCGACGGCCTATGTGCTGCCTCTGGGCGGTAACGGGCAGGAGGACGTGCTAAAGCTGTTGGCCCGCAACAAAGGCGAACTGCGGCGCATGATGTCCAAAAAGCTGGCGTTGAAATTTGCGCCCGACTTGCGGTTCCAGCTGGACGAGACGTTCGACCGGATGGACGAAACGCGCAGGATGCTCGCGCAGGACGTGGTGCGCCGCGACGCCGACGCCCCGGACCGCGGATCGGATGACACGTGAAACGGTTCTGGGCAGCGCTTGGTTTCATGGGCTGGGCCGCTGCGCCCGTCCATGCGGAAACATGTGAAACGCTGACCTTTAACGGCACCGGCTACACCATATGCGACGTCGACCTGACGCAGGACCGGCTTGAGCTGTTCCTGTATGACCCCGATGGCAAACCGCACGGGTATTTCAACACTCTCAACACCGCGTTGAAAAAGCAGGGCCAACAATTGGGCTTTGCGATGAACGCTGGCATGTATCACGATGACCGTGCGCCGGTGGGGTATTACCTTGAGAACGGCAAAGAGTACCAAAAGGTCATCAGCAGCGACGGCCCCGGCAATTTTGGTTTGTTGCCCAATGGTGTGCTGTGTCTGCGCGATGGTCGGGCCGATGTGATCGAGACCAAAGCGTTTGTGCGAAAGGCCCCCGATTGCCGCAGCGCCACCCAGTCAGGGCCGATGCTGGTGATCGACGGCAAGCTGCACCCGCGTTTTCTGAAAGACGGGACGTCGCGCTATATTCGTAATGGGGCTGGCACCAGCGCCGACGGCAAACGAGCGGTCTTTGCCATTTCTAACGAGACGGTGAATTTCTACAACTTTGCGCTGCTGTTTCGCGATCATTTGAAACTGCCGAATGCCCTGTATTTCGATGGCAATATCTCGAGACTGCGCGCCCCCGATCTGGGACGCAATGATCTAGGTTTCAGCCCGCTTGGGCCCATTATCGGCGTCGTGAAACCGGACGCACCGTAGCGCATAAGAGTTTTCTTGCCGTCGGCGAGGATTTTTCACCATTTGGAAGCCAGAGTCTCTGGGCAATCTCGCCGGACCTTTGATAGGAGGCCGGTAAATCAATTAAGGGCATTTGATATGGGTCGCAGGCGCAAGGGACGGGATATTTCGGGGTGGTTGGTGGTGGACAAGCCTGCCGGACCGACCTCTACCACCGTGGTGAACAAGGTCCGTTGGGCGTTGAACGCAAACAAAGCGGGCCATGCGGGGACGCTCGACCCCGAGGCGACCGGCGTTTTGGCGATCGCGCTCGGCGAGGCAACCAAGACCGTACCCTTCATCACTGATGCGCTGAAAGCCTATGAGTTCACAGTGCGTCTTGGCATTGCGACGAATACCGATGACGCAGAGGGCGAAGTGATCGCGACCTCGGAACTGCGCCCTGACGATGATGCCATCAAGAACGCCTTGGGCAAGTTCATCGGAGATATCCAGCAGGTGCCGCCGCAGTTTTCTGCCGTAAAGATCGACGGCCAGCGGGCCTATAAACTGGCGCGCGAAGGCGAAACCATGGAACTGGCAGCCCGCCCGCTTTTTGTCGAGCAACTGTTGCTGCTGGACCGTCCCGACGCTGATCACGTGACGCTTGAGATGGTGTGCGGCAAGGGCGGTTATGTCCGTTCTATCGCGCGCGATCTGGGGCAGACTTTGGGATGTCTGGGGCACGTGCGCGAATTGCGTCGCATCTGGTCGGGCCCGTTTGAGGCGTCCGAGGGGCTGACCCTGGCGCAAATCGAGGAAATTGCCCGCACTGACGCCTTGGACGCACATCTGTTGCCGCTAGAACAGGGGCTGCAGGATCTGCCCGAGGTCAAAGCCACGGCCGAGGGGGCCACACGTCTGCGCAACGGGAACCCCGGCATGGTGATTGCCCACAATGTCGAATACGGCGACGAGGTCTGGGCATCGTTCGAGGGCCGCGCGATTGCCGTTGGGCGGTTCAAAGCCGGAGCGCTTCATCCGTCGCGCGTGTTCAATCAACCAAACCCTGCGTGATCACACGCAGCCATACCAAGGGTGATGCACCCTCGACGGCTGTTTACTCGGATTGCGAAAACTACCGCTACAGCCTGACCCGCGTGTGGAATCCCGATGCGGAGCGGGTGCTGTTTGTGATGCTAAATCCGTCAAAAGCGACAGAAATTGAGAATGATCCTACGGTCGAGCGTTGCGAGCGGCGCGCGCGCGCCTTGGGGTTCGGGGGCTTTCGCGTCACCAACATTTTTGCTTGGCGCGAGACCAGCCCAAAGCTGATGCGCCAGGCTAAAGACCCCATTGGAGGGGATAACGACCTGATTCTAAAAGAAGGCATCCTGTGGGCCGATCAGGTAATTGCAGCTTGGGGCACCCACGGGGCGCATCTTGGGCGGGGGCCTGAAGTGCAGGAGCAGCTCTCGCGCTGCGATAGGCCCGTGTACCATCTGGGCCTGTCAAAGGACGGGCACCCGAAGCATCCTTTGTATATCCGCTATTCTCAGGTGCCGATTGTGTGGAAGTCTTAGCGTCGACTTAACTTTATTGCGTCTATGCTTGTGACGCGACCCTGGGGTACCGGGGTTTCTTCATGAGTACGCCTGCCATTTTTGCGGGCAATAAAGTCGGGTTTTCAAATGCTATTTCTTGCTGGGTTAATGGGGTTGATCACCGTGGGGGCCGCCGCCTTTATCGACATCAGTGTCGAGGAGGAGGAAGAAGAAGACTCTGGTCTCGATGAAGATACCCCTACGTTCCAACTGATCTCTGGCACACCTGAGGATGACCTGATCACCGGCTCAGCCAGCAGCGATCATGTCGCGGCCTATGACGGCGACGATTTTGTGCATGCGGCGGGCGGCGATGACACTGTCTTTGGGGACGGCGGTGACGACACAGTGATCGGCGGTTCGGGGGATGATGACCTACACGGGAATGACGGCGACGATGTCTTGGCAGGTGCCGAAGCCGCGGATAGGCTTACCGGCCACAATGATGATGATGTGCTGCAAGGTGGGGCGGGCCAAGATACGCTGAATGGCTCTGCCGGGCAGGACTGGTTGTATGGCAACAGTGGTGCCGACGCCTTGATGGGCGGGCTTGGCGACGATGTGCTGACAGGTGGGCGCGGGGGGGATGCGCTATTTGGCGGGTGGGGGAACGATACGATCAACGGTATCGTTGACCAAGACCCGCAAGACGCGCGCATCAGCGATACCGACGAAGGTGATTATCTGAATGGCGGTGGGGGTGATGATGTGATCCTTGCTGGATCCAACGACACGGTGACCCCGGGTGACGGGCGCGATGACGTGATCCTCGGTGATTGGGTCAGCCCCGACGGCATCGTCGACATTCGTGCTTTCGACATCGTAGATGACAGCCTGTTGCTGGTCTGGGACGACAGCGATGCAACCGCAATAGCGCCGAGTGTTTTGATAGAACCGGACCCGAATGATTTACACTCTCACCTGATTTCGATGGACGGGACGGTCGTGGCGATGGTGCAATCGGAACAGCTTCTGATGCCCGGCGACCTATCGCTTATTCCGCTCAGCTCGGCCTTGGCTGCGGGACTGACGCGCGGATGAAAATTAAAATTGCACGCCCCTGCCCGCCCTTACCCCATGCGGGTTACACCTCGACCGGACAATAATGCTTTGCCAAGCGGGCTAAACTTTCCTATACGCCCCCATCGCCCGTTGATTCCTGTCAGCGGGGGATACTCCATGGGCCTGTGCTGGACGACATCCCGGCCTGAGCCATCACTTTAACCTTTCAAAAAGGAGACCCCGATGTCGATTACGCCAGAAGAAAAAGCACGCGTCATGAAGGAATTCGGCACCACAGAAGGCGACACCGGTTCGCCCGAAGTACAGGTTGCCATTCTGTCCTCGCGCATCGCAACGCTGACCGAGCACTTCAAAACCCACAAGAAAGACAACCACGGTCGCCGTGGCCTTTTGAAAATGGTTGCGACACGCCGCAAGCTGCTGGACTATGTCAAAGGTAAAGATGACGCGCGTTATCAGGACCTGATCAAACGTTTGGGCCTGCGCCGCTAACCCGCGCTGCAGTACCGCTAAGATTAGAACCGCACCCTGACAACAGGGTGCGGTTTTTTCATTTCATATCTTTATGTTCGTAAAAGCCCCCCCCCATGCCGATCCACCTGCGCGACCTGACCCCCATAGATACCAATGAGGCCGCCTTGCTTTTCTTTGCTGCGGTGCACCGGGGCACAGCTGATGTATATTCTGCCGCGCAGCGAGAAGCCTGAGCCGGAAAAGCACCTGCACCAGTGGCTTGGGAAAAGCGTTTTGATGGCGTTTCAGGTGTCGCCGCCGAGAGCGGTGGCGGGATGATCGGCTTCATGACCATTGATGCCAGCGGGCTGATTGATCTTGCCTTTGTGCATCCAGACCACACGAGAACAGGCGTCGGCCGATCAATGTACCATGCCGTTCAAATCCGCGCCCGTGTTTTGGGCGCGCCGCGGCTGCGGACCTTTGCCAGCGAACAAGCAAAACCGTTTTTCATTCGCATGGGCTGGACCGTCGACGCACCTAACACGGTGATCAAAGGCAAGGTCACCTTGCAAAACTACAAGATGTTCAAGAGCTTGCCTGACTGACCTCGTCAGCGTCCTCTGCCCGAGCCTGCGCAGGACGCGTGAAAGCCCCATGTCACACGGGCAACGCTTCCCTTCCCATCGCATCGAAACTGCTGTATGGCCGCACAATCTGAAAGCCGGCGCCCGGACTCCAGCGCCCGACAAAGAAGATACCGGAGTCAGGGGGAATATGCCCTCTACGCAAATGGCCCGATCCGGGCCGAAACAGGAAACGTAGATGTTTAATGTAACGAAAAAATCCATGCAGTGGGGCGAAGAAACGCTGACACTGGAAACTGGCAAAGTGGCCCGTCAAGCAGACGGTTCGGTGATCGCGACACTGGGCGAAACCAGCGTCATGGCGAACGTCACCTTTGCACGCCAGCAAAAACCCGGTCAGGACTTCTTTCCGCTGACCGTGCACTACCAAGAGAAATACTATGCCGCCGGTAAAGTACCGGGTGGCTTCTTCAAGCGTGAGGCCCGCCCCACCGAGAAAGAAACCCTGACAGCCCGTTTGATCGACCGTCCGATCCGCCCGCTGTTCGTTCCCGGCTTCAAAAACGAAGTTCTGGTGATGTGTACCGTTCTGTCGCACGACCTGGTTAACGATCCCGATATGGTCGCGATGATCGCCGCCTCGGCCGCGCTGACCATTTCCGGCGCGCCGTTCCGTGGTCCGATTGCTGCCTGCCGCGTTGGTTTTGAAGGTGGCGATTACGTTCTGAACCCAACTGTCGACGACATGCAGGACCTGCGCTTGAACCCTGACCAACGTCTTGATCTGGTTGTCGCTGGCACCAAAGACGCGGTGATGATGGTTGAATCCGAAGCCTACGAGCTGTCGGAAGAAGAAATGCTGGGTGCGGTGAAATTCGCGCACGAGCAGATCCAACCGGTTATCGACCTGATCATCGATCTGGCCGAAGACACCGCGAAAGAGCCGTTTGACTTCCAGCCGGTTGACTACTCGGATCTGTCCGCAGCTGTCAAATCCGCTGGCGAAGAAGCCATGCGCGCCGCGTTTGCAATCGCAGACAAGCAAGAACGCACAGCCGCTGTTGCCGCCGCCCGCGAGACAATCAAAGCAGCCCTGACCGACGAGCAAAAAGACGATGCGAACCTTGGTTCCGCGTTGAAAGGTCTTGAAGCGTCCATCCTGCGCGGTGACGTTGTTAAAACCGGTACGCGTATCGACGGTCGCAAGACCGACGAGATCCGCGATATCGTGGCTGAAACCGGCATCCTGCCCCGCACCCACGGGTCGTCGCTGTTTACACGTGGCGAAACGCAGGGCCTGGTTGTGACCACTTTGGGCACCGGCGACGACGAACAGTTCATCGACGCGCTGCACGGCAACTTCAAATCCAACTTCATGCTGCACTATAACTTCCCGCCCTACTCGGTTGGCGAAGTTGGCCGCGTTTCCGGCCCTGGTCGTCGCGAAATCGGTCACGGCAAGTTGGCTTGGCGCGCGTTGCAGGCGGTTCTGCCTGCCTCCACCGACTTCCCCTACACCATCCGCGTTGTGTCCGAGATCACTGAATCGAACGGCTCCAGCTCGATGGCGTCGGTTTGCGGTGGCTCCTTGTCCATGATGGACGCGGGTGTACCCCTGAAAGCGCCCGTTGCGGGTGTTGCAATGGGCTTGATCCTCGAAGACGACGGCTCCTATGCGATCCTGTCCGACATCTTGGGTGACGAAGACCACCTGGGCGACATGGACTTTAAGGTTGCCGGTACCGAAGCAGGGATCACGTCGCTGCAGATGGACATCAAGATCGCAGGCATCACGCCCGAGATCATGGAGAAAGCTCTGGCACAAGCCAAGGTTGGCCGCGTTCACATCCTTGGTGAGATGAACAAAGCTATCTCTGGCGCGGGTGAATTCTCGGTTCACGCACCACGCATTGAAACGATGCAGATCCCAACCGACAAGATCCGTGAAGTTATCGGGTCCGGCGGTAAAGTGATCCGCGAGATCGTTGAAGTGTCCGGCGCGAAAGTCGACATCAATGACGAAGGCATCATCAAAATCGCATCGCCAAACGGCGACTCGATCAAGAAAGCCTACGACATGATCTGGTCCATCGTGGCCGAGCCTGAAGAAGGTGCGGTTTACACCGGTACCGTCGTCAAGATCGTTGATTTCGGTGCGTTCGTGAACTTCTTTGGCAAGCGCGACGGTCTGGTCCACGTATCCCAGATCGAAAACCGCCGCCTGAACCACCCTTCGGATGTTCTGAAGGAAGGTCAGGAAGTGAAAGTAAAGCTGCTTGGCTTTGACGATCGCGGCAAAGTGCGCCTGTCGATGAAAGTTGTCGATCAGGAAACCGGCGAAGAGATCAAGAAAGAAGAAGGCAGCGAAGAGTAATCTTCCTCCTCGCTCTGAATACAGAAAGCCCCGGCATTAGTGCCGGGGCTTTTTTGTATCCTGTCTACGATACGTGTTTGCCGTCTTATCCCTCCATAAAGCCGTCCAGACGATCCCAGAGGGAGTTGTCGAGTAGCAGCTTGAACCGAAGGTAAAGCCCTTCCTGATACAGGTCGCTGCGCAGGGAGGATTTGTTCGTCGCGCGGTTATAGCCCAAGGCGATCAACGCACCCTTGGTCGGGGCAAAGCCGATCTCTGCACCGATGCCGTTGGTCATGTTGCCTTGGTTGTCCCACAGATGCGCGACGTTCATGCCAATCTGGAACCGGTTGTTGCCAAACTCGTAGTTAAAGCCGGCCTGAAGCAGCTGGGTTAGGGCACGGGCAGAGATGCCGCCCGATGTCGTCACCCGTTGCGACTGGCCCGCGTATTTAGCGTTCAAGCGCAAATCGGCATCCATTTCGTAGGAAGCATCAACAGACCACATATGGGTCACTGACTTGGTCTCGCGCTGCTCGATGCGGTGCTCATACCATGCCAGAACTTCGAGGCGTGGATCGTGAACCGGGCGATAGGCGATCCCGGCGCGCGACCGGATACGCCGGTGGTCACGGCCTTCACGCTTGTCCAATGCGACGCGGGTGCGCCCTAACATGGTGAAGTCCGGCGTGATCTTACCCGCGATACCAAAGCTCGCATAATGGGTGTTGCCGGTGTCTTCGAACGTTGTGTCCGCATCGGCATCCCCCACCCAGCTTTGCGCACTGGAACCCCATTTCGCGCCAAGGGCCACGCTGGTCAGGCGGTGATCGTCGGTTTCCATGCTGCGGGAATGTTCGATTCCGAAGCTGAAAGTCGTGTTCCCGTTCATCGCCCATTTGCCCATCATTGCTTGGGTAAACAAGGTGTCCGAAGACCCCAAGCCTTTGACGAAATCCGTGCTTCCGCGCAGCCAGTCGTTCAGGTCGTAAGAGAAACCAAGCTTGGCGTGTGTGGTCACGGTGTCGTCACCAAAGGTCATCTCGACCTCGCTATAGGCGCGCCAGCCAGGAACGGGCTCGCGGTACATGCCCAAGGTCAGCTCCGTCGGTCGGTCAGAGCTGCCAAAGGGATGACGCAGCTCTGCGGTGATGACGGTGCCGGGGCGGTTCGCCGGGGTCCAGTGGCCACCAAGGATCAGACCGGGATGGGTCTTTTTGGAGGTCGCAGTGTGGTCCAGGCGGTACTCCAGCCCGATGTAGCCCTTGAAGTTTGTGCTGAACTCCTTGGCATAGACAGCATCGACAGTCAGACGCTCTATGGCAGAGGTGCGGTCACGCACATAATCCACACCGAGCACAAAGTCGCTGCTCCCGTCGATTTCAAAACCGTAGTTCAACCTTGCACGGGTGGTACCGGGCAGCGCCAGACCACCGCGCGCGGCGAACTTGGTCCCTGTGTGCACCATTTCAAAGTTGAAGTGACCGGTTTCCTTGCGGATGTCATAGGACAGGCGGTAGGCGGTATCCGATACACCATTCGCATCTTCGGAACGCGCGGCTTCGGCTTCCCATACGCCACCCTGCGTCCCCTCGTGGCGAATATAGGCTGAATGCAGCCGCTCTCGGGCGGCATTGCCCCGTTCGGCGTCCGCATGAACAATACGCGCGCCAACGGTGGTGCGGTCGGTCAACGCGACGTTTACCTCCCCGCCATAGAGCCAGTAGCGATCAGCCCCTTCCACGTCCACTTCGTAGGTCACGCGGACCGACACAGGATTGCCCTGACCGTCGAACTGGCGCACGGCATCGTCAAAGGTGATCGAATTGCCAAAGAAATCGAGCAGGTAGTCGGTGCCACGGCGCAGTGCGGTGGTAGAGATCACATCACCGCCCTCTTCGTCACGCACCAGCAGTTCGACCCGTTCGGAGCCTTGAACATAGCCGTCCAGATCCAGATCGTAGGGGCCGGAAACACCACGCCCGGGGAATTCCTGCACGCGTTGCTCTTGGGCGGTGCGGGCACCGAAGAGTGTCACGCCGACCTTGTCGTTTTCCCAATGTGCCTTGGCACCGGTCACCACACGCCGCATCCCGTCAAGCTTCAAGGCGCGGGCTTCGGGTTCGATCGCGATGTCACCGTACAGGATATAGGAACGCCCCTTTTCGACTTTGACATAGAGGTTTTCCGAAGATTGCGCGTCAAAGCCGCGTTCGGAGTTATCGCCATAGACCGGATAGAATTCATCGCCGCGGATGTCGCGGAACAGGCGATCTTCGGTGTCGCGGTCCGAGCTATACCGCAAGGTCAGCAGCGCATCGCCCGAGATCACGCCCTTCAGATACACTTCGCCGCGCAGACCGGTGGTGGTATCTTCGAAAGAGCTGAAGCGGTCCGCGTTCAGCAGTTCGCCCTTCGCACCACCCAAGGCCACGGCTCCTTCGATCACGCCAATCATGATGCGTTGGTCCAGATCAGGAGTGAACGTGATGGTCTCTTCGGCGCGACCAAAGGCACCGCTGATGGTGATACGGTCCGTGCCGGCAACCTGTGGCGGGATCAGCCCAAAGGTCGCCTCGCCGTGGTCGAGATAGACCTGCACGCCGGGGGTGCCTTCGCGGATGTCTGTCACGTCCCACAGTGCCAGCTTGGCGCTTAGCGTAACGGTGCCGGAGGTAGGCACAGGCAGGCCACGGGCATCCAGAACACGCACCACAACCGGGATCACATCGGTCGGCGATGCAGGTGCGGTGGCGGGCAAGATCACCTCGAATTTTGCGGGCTTGCCGGGGGCAACAACAGTGATCTGCTGGCGCACACGTTCGATGCCGAAACCGTCACGGCCAACCAGTGTCAGGGTGTTTTTCCCCGCGTTCAGCTTAACCGCCACGAAATCCAGCGCCTGCGTGTTGTTTTTTTCGAAGCGCGTACGCTCGCCCACTCGGTCGCTGCTCAGCTCGCGTCCGTTCACCAGCAGGCCCAGCGACAGGTCGCCCTTGCCTTTGACCCGTACACTTTGGGTGCGGCGGTCTAGCGTCTGCCCGTCGGTCAGGTCAATAAAACCAGGCGCGTCGTCGAGGGTCTTGATCAGCAGCTCAAGCGATTGGCGCTGTGCCCTACCGGACGCTTTTTCAGCAACGGAGTTCGCCGCGCGGCTTTCGTCCAACCGCTGCATCAGGCGCGGTGTCAGCTGAGTGGTCGTCGCCACGCCGGCTTCGCTGCGCACGGAACGCACAGGCGCACGCTGGCCTTCGATGGGCAGATCGGCCGCCGTCAGCGCATTGGATTGAGGCTGCTCTTCGAAATCCTTCCGACGCTGCGCAACTTCGGCCATCGCTTCGGGGGTGCAGTCGCGCACAGCAAAATGTTCGGCTCGCAGTTCCCCCTTGCGCAGCGGGATCAACCGCGAACCACCGCGCAACAGATCGTTGGTGCGTGTTACGGTCACTTCGGTGCCTAGGGGCAGGGTCTCTTCCTGCACCAGAAACGCATGGGTGATAGGGCGCAGGCCGAACAGAGAGTATTTACCATCCATATCAGTCACGACCGACAGGCCTTCTTGCGTCACGATACGCACGCCGGGGATGCCTGGCTCTGTGTGGTCGCCGCGGATACCGTTTTTGTCGCAATCCAGAAAGACCGACCCGATTACAGTCGCTTCGCGGGCGAAGACGCCACCGCTGTTGTTCAGCTTGACCATCGCACGGGCGGTCTGGGACTGGATCACAATCCCGGTGCCGGCCTGACGCCCGGTCAGCACTGCCGTGTTCTCGTTGCGGCCTTCGCGGGCAGCTGCGGTGAACTGCATGACATAGCTCACCTCGTGGCTCGAGAGCGGTGCAAGCGGCCCCAAGGCATAGGTCATGTCACCCGATGGATCGATCGTGAGGTCTTCGATAGGTTCACCATTGAAGGTCACCGAGCCTGCAACCAATTGGCTGCCATAAGGCGGGCGATCCAGGATCTCTGCACCGATCAGCGCTTGGTTCATGTTATTAGAGAAATTCAGGGTATAGACGACGAACTCGCCTGCGCCGACCGTGTCTTTGTCTGCCTGCTTTCCGAGCGTGAGTGGCAGGCTGTAGTGCGGATCCGCAGGGATATCCGATACCGCCAGCATACCCCCGCTATGACGGAAGCTCGCCATGAAACCGGCACTGGCAACGCGACGGTTAAAGCCCGGGAAATCGGCACGCACCGAAGGCACGTCCCATTCAGGGGCGTTCATGACTGCGAACTGGAACTCACCCCCAGGCATCACCCCGAAGCTAAAGAAGCCGCGGGCATCGGTCATGCGACGCGCCATTTCAGCGCCCGTGTTCATATCCATGAGCGCAATGGTCACATCGCCAATCGGCTCGTTGGTCAGGGAGTTGAACAGAAAGTTACCGGGAGTGATCAGCAATTCATCTTCAAGCGCGGCATCGGCGCAATCAGCGGTGGCGATCAGGCGGTCCCCATCAGTGGTCGCAACGACATTGTCACCGGACGCAGGCATGTCCATCCGCGCCATGGGTACGGCCGGCGTAAGGAAAATGCCGCTGTTAGGCTCTGTTTCGGTCGCGGTCACACGCTCTACGTCGCCGGTCAAAAAGCTGCGCAGGGTAACGATCACACGGTCCACCGACATCGTGTCGTTGCAAGCACCCGCGGTCAGACGTAGGCGCGTATCGCTATTGGGCACAGCATGAGGCTGGTCCTCTGCGGTTTCAGGATGCTCGAACCGCAGGATGCCCGCGCCAGATGAATCGCGGCGATAAACAGTAGTGTTAGAGTCTATATCGACAGTGCGATCTTCCATTTTCATAAAGCTGCGGGCGGTGTTGGCGACCTCTATATCGCCCAGGCCCATGGGCGCGCTCACCATAAAGGCGGGGTCGCGGGCAAACCCGATTTCGTAGTCACCCTCGTGAAAGAACGCTACTGCGTCGACCTCGCCGGCGGGGCGCGTGGTCTGGTAGTCATGACGCGCGTCGCCCGCTGCGTGGTACAGTGCAACCATGGCGCTTGGATCGGTGATGCTGTGGAAGCGGGCGTTCAGCGGGATCTCGTCGCGCAGCAGAACCCCTGTGGCACCCGTCCCGTCGATGCGGATCTGCGCCCCATGCACGTCACCATAGGCCAGCACGTCCCCGTCAGAATCGTTGCGCAGGCGCAGCGTGTAGGTCAGCTGTGTCTCAACCTCCATCTCGCGAATGGTCTGTTCCTTTTGCAGTTCAAGCGTGCTGCCCACAATGGTGGTCTTGCCAACCGCTGCGCCCGACAGGATGCGACGGCTGGCGATGCGCGTGGCGCTGGTGGCCGACACCGACAACACCGACTGCATCAATGTGGCAGGCGTGGCGTGAAACGAGGTGCGGAATTCGTAGATAAGCTGAGCGGTGTCACCCACATCCATAAACATCGGCGCGCCGGAGTTCATCGTGGCCTCGCCATTGTCGATGCGCCCGTTGGCATTCGCGTCATGGACAAGACGCGTGTCGTTCATCATCGCCGCCCCGGTCTGGTGGCTCATGGTCATGTCGGCGTTCAGCGGCACGTTTCCGATGTTGGTGACCTCAAAATAGTATTGGGCCATCGCGCCGCGGGTCAGCATCAATTCAGAGTATCCGTCTACATCCAGCGCAGGCACTGCGGCGACTTTGGCGTCCACGGCATTCGAATAAACCGTTTCGATGATGCCCAGCGCTTCGTTAAAATAGATCGTCTGCGCGACGTTGCGGATAAGGGTTCCTGCGGGGACCTGCTTGGCAGCGGTACCTTGTGGCAGAAGGGAGATCACCAGCGCGAAGGTCCAGAAACACGACATCATGCGCAGAGCGGTTTTGTGAACGGTGCGGCCCATTTGATCTAACCCTGTTTTATTTTTGTTAAGAGGAAATGCGGCCCCCCGGAGCGAGGGGGGGGAAGGTGCTCCGGGGGACCAAAGGTACGCTTACTCGTCCACCTGAACGGTGAATTCGAGTTCAGCGGACCAACCCGGAAGAACCGTGCCGTGGTCACTCGAGATGTTGCTCGGCGTGACTGTGGCGGTGCTGCCTGCCGGGATGAGCGTCTCGCTGCATGTGCCGCCACAATCGACAATCGACGTGTAGGCGGGTGCGGCATCAGAGATGATGACGTCTGCAGCGGGAGAGGAGCCGGTGTTTTCAGCTACAACCTTGTAGCGGATACACTGACCTGGTTCGACGTCTTGACGGGTCTTGGTAAAGGTCCCGACAGCGCCAGTGCAGCCGGCGTCGATGTACTGGAACTTGCTCAACGTGATGTCACCAGAGATGATCACGATACGGTCTTCTACTGCGTTGTCAGTCGCATCCGCGTCGGTCGCTGTGGCATTGTTCAGCGATGAACTAAGCGTGATAACGCTGTTCTCGGTCACACCGCTTGTCGCTGTCGATGGCGTCTGGACACGGTAGATCACCGAGATGCTGTCACCGGGGGCAAGCCCGTTCACACCAGCCGATACCCCGTCCGTTAGATCATCAAAGTTGTCGATCACCAATTCGGTGGGGTCGATCACACCGTTGCCATTGGCATCCCAGAACAATGCGCCCGAGAAGTTGTCTAGCCCTGCGTCATCGATTGCACCCTCGGTGATAGCAACGTTACCGGTGTTGGTGATGGTGTGGATCATATCGACGATCCCACCGGGCGAAGCTTGAGCCGTCTGATCGTCGATGATCTCTACGTTGTAGACTTCCCTTACGGTGACTTCGTTGACGATCCGGTCGCCTTGGCCCGATACAGAAGAGACCAACGCGATGTCTACCAATGTGTCGCCGGGGACCTGATCTTCAGGCGGGGTGATCACAACGGTGAAGGTATCGCTTGAACCAGCCGGGATGGTCCCGGTGTTGGTAATCGCAGACCCGTCAGCAGAGCGGAATTCGACGGTCCAGCCAGCGGGCAAAGCTTGCGCAAGCGAGAGGTTGTAGCTGTCGGATACCGGACCGTTGTTTTGAACGACCATGTCATAGGTGACCGGCGCACCGGGATCGGTGGGGTAGTTCACCCAGGGCGCGCCACCGTTGGTGGGGTCAAGGCCATCGCCTTCGGACCCTACGACCGCGTTCTCAAGATCAACTGACGACGCGAGGATGGCACCCGTGAATGTCGCTGTCGATATATCCGAGACACCCGACGCATCCGATGTGGTTGTCACGGACGCGCTATAATTGGCAGCGGCGGTTGGTGCGACGTCTGTTGGCAGCGTAGCGATCAAGGTGACCTTGACGCTGTCACCTGCAGCTATCGGGCCTACAGAACCGATGATCGGTGTCACCCCATCTGCGCCTACAAACCGGAAGGTTGTGCCGTCTGGGTAGGTATCGGTAAGGGTGTCGACGTCGAGCGTCAGGCTGTCGGTCTGGTTGGAACGGTTGGTCAGAACGAACTCGTGTTTGACTGTGCCACCTTGGGCCGCATCGCCGGTCTCTGTCACGATATCGTCGTTCAGCCCGTCATCATCTGTTCCAGAAGCTGTGGCTGGAACCGCAGCACCGGCACCGTCAATCGCTGTATCAGAGATGGAAACTGCGAACTGGTCATCTACGATGATCGAAGCTGTGTTCGATGGCGGGAAGTCGACGGTGTCAATTACCTGTGTCGCGACGTTTTCGATGATACCCGCATCCGCAGTGCCTAAAATCACCGCTTGGAAGGTCACACTACCAGAACGGCCGGAGCCGATGCGCGAGATGGTGAAGTTCACGCTTTGACCGGCGTTGTCAAAGGTGATTTCGTCCGGCGTTGGACTCGCACCGTTTTGATCGTCGACTTCAGAAGACGGATTGGTGTCATCTAGCGGGTCAGCGACGTCAGACCACCGAGCCGAGCCCGGGACGTACTCCAAGCGGCCGTCAAGGATGTCGTCGACAACATAGTTTTCCGCTGCAGCAAGACCGGTGCTAGAGTAGGTCAGCTTGATGGTCACTGTGTCACCGGCGTCGACGATGTTTGTGTTACCGCCTGAAGCTGCATCCGCAACCATAGACTTAACCAGTTCGACGATCGCACCGTTAGAAATGGTCAACTTATCAGTATTGAGGGCTGTCTCGGTGCCATCGAGGTTCGAGACCGCAGTGACGGCGATGTCGTCGGTGCCTGTTGCATTCGATGGGACAGAGACCTCGATGACGACGCCGAATTGTTCACCTGGTGCCAATGTAGGTGTCTCGCCCAGCGGCGTGGCGCTATCGGCGACACCATCCATATTCGCATCCGGATAGAAGACGATGTCAGAGGTATTAAGAAAGCCTGCACCTGTATCGGCTGCGTCAAGTATGAAGAAGTCTGCGCCATTCCCGTCGTTGGTGATGATGTGCGGTAGGAAGGCTTTGCCACCAGGTGCGATGGTTTCGATGTTATTCGACGTCATTGTGACGCCAGCAACCTGCTGCACGATCGTTTCAACTGTGTTTGACGTGACCGTAATGGTATCGCCAGCTTCGTTTGTATACGTCGCAACCGCTTGGTTGCCGATCACGGACCCAGCATCTGGCGAGGCAGCCATGGCGACTGCGCCAAATGCGGCTGTGACCGCCATCGCGCTTGCAGAGCGCATGAAGAATGATTGATGTTTCACGTTAGTCGTTCCTTTGATTTAATTTGAGATAAGCAAATTCGATCAGGTTCCCCCCGATCAGTTGACGCGCACCCGGTAGCTGTTGAGTGCGATTTCGCCTGACTCCAAAGGTTCGCTTAGCGTCCAACGGACGGCAGCGATCTGATCCTCAGGAAGCGGTTCTGGTTGAAGTGTGCCATCTGTACCGGCGACCATGCGTGTGGCGGGGAGTGTGGACCATTCGAGGCCATCGTTTTCAGGGTCGAGGTCGGCCTGCACTTCGAACACAGCCTTGATGGAGGTGCTTTCGGCGCCCAGCGTCAGGGTCACCCCTTCGGGTACCGGCGCCGCAATGACGATCCCTGCAAGTGCTTGCTCGGTCGTGTTCTCGTGCTGCAGCTGGTATTGAATGACCTCGCCGGGGCGTACCGTACCCCGTTCGATCAGAGCTTCTTCGCCCTCGGTTGCTTCAACGATGCGGAAGGAAAAGGTGCTTGAAAGTGCGTCCGCAAAAGCCGGCACACCGGCGACAGAAATCGCAACACCTGCGAGCAACGCACGGGCAATCTGGTTGGTTTTAAGTGACATATTGTTTCCCCTTTAGACCGGCCCTCGCCGGCAGTTTTGATGAACTGTCCCAGTGGCTGGGCTGTCCTGAATTCATCATCACGGGAAATATCTCGCGGTGCATTCTCGCTTAGGGTTAGATTTTTGATCTGCTGGGCAGCCTTCTACCCGTCCGTATATGCGGCGCTATCAATTCGAGGGCACAACACGCAATTCGCGCGGTGATTGCAGCTGCAATCCCGCGCCGCACTGCGCAAGGCAGGCGGTTCGCCCGCGTGAAACAGGGCGTTGATTCTATCTATTCGGGGGGATTATCGCCCCGATCTGGGGCGAAGAATATGCGACACCCCGTCCGGATAACTGGACAGGGTGTTTCGTATAGTTAACGATTAGTGAGAGTGACCGTGCCCACCGTGGTCGTCCTCATCCAGCGATCCGTGCACGGCAAATTGGTCAATCCCCGCATCCTGCGGTTCGATGAAACGATAGCTTTCGCGCACACCACTGTCGGACAGTTCGCGTGCGACGGTCAGCAGCGTGTTGGGGGCGTGGTCGGCGCAAAGCTCCATCATCTGGGCGACTTCCTCTTCCGCCACAGGGCGCGCGGCTTCGGGAGAGGGGGCACCATAGATCTCGACGAAGTGCCTCATCAGCTGCAATGTGATTGCCTCGACCTCAAACGGTTCCGCCTTGGTCACCGCGACAAATGTCACGCGGCCAAAGGTTTCCACGCCAATCCAGCCGTTCGCAAACGCCTGCCGCGCCTTGCCGGTCAGATCGCCTTGGGACCAGTTTGAAAACTCGAACCCTCCGGATACGCACCATTCGCCCGTACGCGCCGGAGAATGAAATACATTACGGTCGCTTTCATCAAAGTGGATGGCGCGGGCGAGGAATAGATCACTCATGAGGCTGGCTCCAGCAGGTCGGTCAGTGGAATAAGATGCGTGGTCGAGTCGGTTTTCAGCAGCAGGCCAAAGTTTTCGTCAACACCGGTAAAGCTGCCGGTCAGGTCGCCATGGGTCATCTGCTCTCTCATGGCCCAGGCCAGCCCCGTCCATTCTTTATGGAGCGGGCCTGCGCCGTCATCCATCCAGCGGTTCAGCGCAACCAGCATATGCCGCGCCCAGGCCTCGAGAAGGTCGACCGGGCTCACTTCGGCACAGCCTTCGCCATACAGCGTGGTGACATCCGGCGTGTCGCCTGGCGTGTCATTTTGCGGCAATAGCTTCACGTGAAACGCTACAACCAGCCAGTCAGGCACTTGGGTCGGATTGCTTTCAGAGGACGCTGCACGCATCTGCCCGCAAATCGCGCCATTCAGCCGCAAATCACCGTTCCATGCCAGATGTACGCCCACCTCGGGCGGCGCTAGCGCGCCAAGGGCATTCTGGAACCCCACGGCGCAAAGCGGCAGCATCGCCATTGCTTGGGCCAGCGGCACCTCGGGCGCAAAGACGATGGCGACCTGCAAAACGCTTGACCCCAGATCATACAGCACCAGCCCCGCATCACACCCCTGCCGCGCCTCTGCGCAGGCCTGCGCGAAGGGGTCATCAGCCTGCGCACCCGCCAGCAAGGGTGGAAAAACGGGGCTGTCGCTCATGCGTAACCGCCTGCGATCAGCGCTTTGGCGACCTTGCGGAAGCTTTCGGCCTGCGTGCTTTCGGGTTTGGAGACGACAATCGGCGCGCCGCCGTCAGCGGCGACACGAATGTCCAGATGCAGCGGTATCTCTGCCAGCAGCGGCACGCCCAGCTTTTCTGCCTCGGCGACGACACCGCCATGCCCAAAGACATGTTCCTCGTGCCCGCAGTTGGAACAGATATGGGTGCTCATGTTCTCGATCATCCCGATGATCGGAGTCTTGAGCTGGTTGAACATGTCGATCCCCTTGCGGGCATCCAGCAGCGCTACATCCTGCGGCGTGCTGACAATAATCGCACCGTCTAAATGGGCTTTTTGCGCCAAGGTCATCTGCACATCGCCGGTGCCGGGCGGCAGATCGACGATCAACACATCCAGCGCGCCCCATTGCACCTGCATCATCATCTGCTGCAACGCGCCCATCAGCATCGGCCCGCGCCAGACGACCGCCTGATCGTCATTGGTCATCAACCCGATAGACATCATTGTCACGCCAAAGTTGCGCATCGGCAGGATCGTCTTGCCATCAGGCGACGCAGGCCGTCCGGAAACACCCAGCATCCGCGGCTGCGACGGGCCGTAGACATCGGCGTCCAGCATGCCCACGCGGCGGCCTTCGGCGGCCAGCGCACAGGCAAGGTTCGCAGCAACGGTAGATTTTCCGACGCCGCCCTTGCCTGACGCGATGGCAATAATCCGGTCCACGCCCGGAATTTTCTCTGGCCCAGCGGGTTCGGATTTGCGGCCCAGTTTCAAATCGGGCGGCGGTGCCTGTTTCGAATGGGCGGTCAGCACAGCCGAGACAGAGGCAACCCCCTCAAGCGCTTTGACCGCGGCATCTGCCTCGTCGCGCAGCTTGGCGTAGGCGTCGGCATGGCTTGGGTTCACCTCAAGCACAAAGCGCACCGCGCCCTCGTCAACGGTCAACGCTTTAACGAGGCCCAGTTCGACGATGTCCTTGCCGGACACGGGGTCATTCAGGGTTTTCAGGCAGGCCAATACGGCATCACGGGTGACGCTCACGCTTCGGACTGCCCTTGGATTTTGCCGGTCACGACATGTTCAAGGTCCAGCCCGTCAACGGTCAGCACTACTTTGGCCTCGAATGTCTTGCCGCCGGTATCCCCGTTCTCGCGCATCGCTTCTTCGATGGCTTGCTGCGAGGTCACGCCGACCTGCTTGAGGAACTTGCGCATCGACATGTTGAAATCATCGCTCATGATTTTCTCCTGTTCTGGGGTGGGTCTGCACAGCGCCTAGTGGTCTTTGCGCTTGCTAAAATAGTCTTCGGATGTGCGTACGCGGGGGCGTTCTTTGCCCGCTAGCGGATTGTTCTGCGCGTGGTACTGCGCGTTGATCCTGCAATTGTCGCACATCTGGATCATCTTTGCCGCCTCGGACGAGGCGAACATAGCGTGCTTGCCCGCCAGCTTTTCGGTGATCTTTTCCACGGTGGATTTCACGCCGAACAGCGACCCGCATTCGATGCAGGCAAAGGGTTCTTCCTCGTGCAGCACCACTTGGGTAAAGGCCTGCGCGGTCAGGTTCAGCTGGGGTTTCAGCGTGATCGCGTCTTCGGGGCAGATATTGGCACAGAGCCCGCACTGCAGGCAGGCATCTTCTTGAAAGCGGAGCTGCGGTAGATCGGGATTATCGCCAAGCGCGCCCGACGGGCAGAGCGACACGCACGACAAGCACAGCGTGCAGGCATCCGTATCCACCAGCACGGCACCATAGGGAGCGGCATCGGGCAGATCGATCACCTTGGCCTCGGGCTGCAAGGTCTTGCCCGCAAGCCGCGCGACCTGACGACGGGTGCCCATGGGCAGCAGGGTGTCATGCGCGGGTTGCAGCGTTTCGGTGACCAATGCGGTTTCCAGCGCATCGGGGTCGGCAACATCAATCAGGCGGATTGTATCGGTGCCACTGATGGCACGGGCAAGCTCGGCCTGTACCTCGATCACGTCGCGCTCTGTGCGGGGGGACAGCAGCACATCGACATGCACAAACCCGCAGCCAAGTGCGGCCAACATTTCAGCATGGCCGAACCCTGCAAGCGCATCTACGGCCAGCGGGATAACATCAACTGGCAAGCCAGCGCCGAACCGCGCATAAAGGCGGATCATCTCGGCCCCGTGGTCTTCGTCATGTACCAACAAGCGCGGCGCGTTGCCGCCTGCCTTGCGATAGGTCGATGCCAGCGTCGACACCCGGCGGAACAGCGTATCCACGGGCGGCGCGTCATAGGTGATTGCGCCGGACGGGCACACGGCCGAACAGCTGCCACAACCCGCGCAGATCATCGGGTCGATTGCGACATGTTCACCAGCAGAGGTAATGGCCCCCGTCGGGCACAGGTCCAGACAGTTGGAACAGGCGGGCTGTTCGGCCCGTGAATGGGCGCACAGGCTTTCGGTCAGCCGGACATACAGCGGCTTTTCAAAGGTCCCGACCATCTGCATGGCGTCGCGCACGGCCTGCGCCACGGCGGGTTTGCTGCCCGGGTCGGCCCGCAAATAACCGTCTCGTTTGTGCGGCGCGGGGAACAGCGATGTATCTCCCGTCAAATCCAGAATGATATCGCATTGCGATTTTGCCCCGTCCCGCGGCGCGGTAAACGACGGCGCACCCCGTCCACCGGGGATCAGCATCTGCAAGCCATCGAAGGTCAGGTTGAAATTGCCTAACGCGCCCGACGCCTTGCGCAGGTCGCCTTTGACCACGTCGAAACGCGGATCAACCGCCGTGTCATAATCACCCTGCCACAACACCGTCACGGCCAATGTATCGGCCACGGTTTCAGCCACCTCAAGCGCGAGGGCGGGGGGGGCCATGATCAGGCAAGTGCCTTCGGACACCACATCCAACACACGCGGAGCCGGTGCCGCCAGTTGCTGCTCTGCCATGAGCGCCGCCATCTTGGGCGTCGCGTCACCCTTATCATCATGCCAGCCGGCGCGGTCACGGATATCGACGAACTCGGGCACTTGTGCCTCAATCTCGGCGGCAAGCTCTTCAAAGCGGGGGCGCTCTTGCTGGCAGGCGATCACGGTGTCACCCGCCGCCATCGCCTCTGCGACAATGCCGATCTGATCTGTACACAGACAGTTATACACTTTCGAACAGGGCAAACCCGTCGCCTTAGACAAGGCAGGCGCGTCAATATCCTGACTGCCCAAACAGTCGCAAAGCAGAAAAGTCTTTTCCATAATCTCCTCAGGGACAGCACCGATGGGTATCAAGCAAGCGTCAGGGTGCTGTCAGCGCTTGCCCGACAAGCTAGTGGTGTTCGCGACCCGCCGCAAACCCCTATTTACCACCCTTGGCCACGAAAGGGACGTTTGCACCCACAGCATGAATTACCCAACAAAAACAGTCAGAAAGGGCCAAGCCCCAAGCAAATATGGTAAATATTGACGTTCGGTAAATGCTGCATTGCGGCATTCACAAAACTGTGTGATTCAGCCCTAGAATCCTCTTTGATCCGCGTTATGATTACGTCAATATGGGGCCGGAAACGCCTGAAACATCATTGGAAACTGAAATTGAACGCACCGCTTAAATCAGCGCAAACGATGCCCGTCGGGGTTGTCCTTCGCAAGTCACCCGGCGTGACGCGGTGGGCGAAAGTCGTTTGGCGTGCGGTTTGTGTTCTGCCGGGTGCCGACCCTGCCGACTGGAAGCTGCTGCGCACCGAAGGCGGCGTTTCTGATTATCACGTGACCACCGTGCCGCTGACGCTGTACCGGTCGGATACAGAGGCTTATGTTCATGGCCTCGCCGCCAATGTGCCCTGCCTTTACATCATCTGCCGCGAGACCCGTGACGCCGACCGCCCGCTTGACGTGGTGATGGTCACCGCATCGCCCTATGAGGCGCAAGACTACAGCGACAATGGCGAAGACATCGTTGAAAAGGTGATGATGACGCCACAGGTTCACGCGTGGATCGGCGCTTATGTCGACACGCACCACGAAGAAGAAGCCTTTGTGAAGCGGCGGCGCGACAAGTACCAAGAGCCGAAACAGGACGGAATCGGGGATGCGCGCATCTCGCAGACCTCTGATGTATACCGTGCGCCGCGTACGGCCCGTTCGGGGTCATCGCAATGACCCGTCAAACCTCTTTCTGGGATCGTCGCCGCGCTGCCGTCAAAGCAGAGCAGGCCGCCGAACAAAAAGCCGCCGTTGCGCAGACCGAGGCAGAGCATCAGGCCACGCTGGCAGAAAAGACCGACGAAGAACTGCTGGCAGAGCTTGACCTGCCCGATCCCGACACGATGAAGTCCGGCGATGATTTCTCGGCGTTCATGGCGCGTGCCATTCCTGAACACCTGCGCCGCCGTGCGCTGCGCAAGCTGTGGGTGTCTGATCCGGCGTTGGCCTGTCTGGATGATCTTGTAGATTATGCCGACGACTACACCCAAGCGTCTGCAGTAACGAATTTCACCACAAGCTATGAGGTGGGCAAGGGCCTACGCCGCCATATCGAAGATGTCGCACGCAAAGCGGCGGCATCGCTAGAAGCTGCATCTGATACGGCAGAGGCTCCTGCGATCGACGAAGATACACAGCCCGCTGCACCGGTAGAGATCGACGCGCCCGCCGCAGTCGCCCAAGCGGACGCCCCCGCAGAAACCGCTATCGCCGACGCCGCGATAGAGGGACCCGCCGCCCTGCCCCCGCGCCGGATGGCCTTTCGTTTTGAGGAGCACCGCGCATGACCGCTGCCGCCAAAGCCATACAAGTCACTGCCGAAGATCGCCTGCGCGCCGATTTGTACAACTATCTTGGCGTGATGCTGGCACGGCCCGCCGACCAGATGCTGCTGGACCAGACCGCTGGCCTGTCGGGGGATGACAGTTCCTTAGGCGAGGCGATCAATGGGCTGGCGCGTGTGGCCAGGGCCGTCACCCCTAAAAAGGTGCAGACCGAATTTAACGCGCTGTTCATCGGGCTCGGGCGGGGCGAACTTTTGCCATATGCCAGCTATTACCTAACGGGTTTTCTGAATGAAAAACCACTGGCTGCCTTGCGCAGCGACATGGCCGCACAGCGCATCAGTCGCGCCGAAAACGTCTTTGAACCCGAAGACAACATCGCCTCCCTGATGGAGATGATGGGCGGCATGATCGTGGGCCGCTTTGGTACGCCCGCCAGCGACGCCGCGCAGCGGGCATTCTTTAACAAACACATCGCGCCTTGGGCAGGTCACTTCTTTACCGACCTCCAAGGGGCCAAAAACTCCGTCCTGTATGCAGGGGTTGCCGCTGTCGGCAGCGCCTTAATGGACATCGAACGCGAAGCATTTCGTATGACGGCGGGATGACCGCACAACATCAGGCGGGGCCTTACCCCCCGCGCAACCAAGGAAAGGGGTTTAACCCATGACCCAGGATACCAAAGGCACCAACCGCCGCAATTTCCTGAAACTGGCAGGGACCGCTGCACCGGCAGCCGCCGTCGCCGTGGCCACCAGCGGCACCGCCGCAGAAGCGCAGCCGGTCGACCTGCAGTCGAACCGGATGCAGGATACCGCGCATACCCGCGCCTATCTGGAAAGCACACGCTTCTAATTCAGTGATCAACGACCCGCGGGCCCAACCGCGGGAGGAAAACTTAGCCCCGATCCGACCCTCGCGGTCAGAGCACGCGGGCCTCTAGGGAGACTATTATGCTTCGGAAAAAAACCAACGGGATGGCACGGCGGCCCCAGCGGGCGGGCATGCTATCCGACATCGCGGAAAAATCCGTTGACCGCCGCGCATTCCTGCGCGGGTCCGGTCTGGCCATCGGTGGCCTTGCGGCCATCGCAGCGACTGCGGGCTCTGTTACACAAGCGTCTGCAGCAACAGCCGTCAGCGGCGCGGTAGAGACCATCAAATCGGTCTGCACCCACTGTTCGGTTGGCTGTACGGTCATTGCCGAAGTGACGAATGGCGTCTGGACGGGTCAGGAGCCCGGTTGGGACAGCCCGTTCAACCTTGGCTCGCACTGCGCCAAAGGGGCCTCGGTTCGCGAACACGCCCACGGTGAACGCCGGCTAAAATACCCGATGAAAAAAGAGGGTGGCCAGTGGGTTCGGATCAGCTGGGAACAGGCGATCAACGAAATCGGCGACAAGATGAACGTGATCCGCGAAGAAAGCGGCCCCGATTCCGTCTATTGGCTCGGCTCGGCCAAGCATAACAACGAACAGGCGTACCTGTTCCGCAAGTTCGCGGCCTATTGGGGCACAAACAACGTCGACCACCAGGCACGTATTTGTCACTCCACCACGGTTGCAGGCGTTGCGAACACATGGGGCTACGGCGCCATGACCAATAGCTATAACGATATCCACAACAGCCAGGCGATCTTTATCATCGGCGGCAACCCTGCCGAGGCGCACCCTGTATCGCTGCTGCACCTGTTGAAAGCGAAAGAGCAGAACAACGCGCCGCTGATTGTCTGCGATCCACGCTTTACCCGCACGGCGGCCCATGCGGATGAATATGTCCGCTTCCGTCCCGGTTCGGACGTCGCATTGGTCTGGGGTATTCTCTGGCACATCTTCGAAAACGGGTGGGAAGACAAAGAATTCATCCGCACCCGCGTTTGGGGCATGGACCAGATCCGTGACGAAGTCGCGAAATGGACACCAGAAGAGGTCGAACGCGTTACCGGCGCACCCGGCTCACAGCTTGAGCGCGTCGCGCGTACGCTGGCCAACAACCGCCCCGGCACCGTAATCTGGTGCATGGGTGGCACACAGCACAGCAACGGTAACAACAACACCCGCGCCTACTGCATCTTGCAGCTGGCCCTTGGCAACATGGGCACCGCTGGCGGCGGCACCAACATTTTCCGTGGCCACGACAACGTGCAGGGCGCGACCGATCTGGGCGTTCTGGCGGATACGCTGCCGGGCTACTACGGTCTGTCCGCAGGCGCTTGGGCACACTGGGCACGGGTTTGGGAAGAAGACCTTGAATGGTTGCAATCCCGTTTCTCCAAGGCGTCGTTCAACGACACCTCGATGATGAACCTGACCGGCATCCCCGTCAGCCGCTGGATTGACGGTGTGCTGGAAGACAAGGAAAACATCGACCAGCCGGACAACACCCGTGCGATGGTTCTGTGGGGCCACGCGCCCAACTCGCAGACCCGTCAAAAGGAAATGGTCACCGCGATGGAAAAACTCGACCTTATGGTCGTTGTCGATCCGTACCCAACGGTTTCCGCCGTTATGCAGGACCGCCAAGACGGGCTGTATCTGTTGCCCGCAACGACCCAGTTCGAAACCCGCGGTTCTGTCACGGCGTCCAACCGGTCGCTGCAATGGCGCGATCAGGTCGTTGAACCCCTGTTTGAATCCAAGCCTGACCACACGATCATCAAACTGTTCGCCGACAAGTTCGGCTTCAGCGATCGCCTGTTCAAGAACATCGCGCTGGACGGTGACGAGCCCAACATCGAGGACCTGACCCGCGAATTCAACCGCGGCATGTGGACCATTGGGTACACCGGTCAAAGCCCTGAACGCATGAAAATGCACATGGCCAACCAGCACACCTTTGACCGCACCACCCTGCGCGCCAAGGGCGGCCCTGCCGATGGCGATTTCTACGGTTTGCCATGGCCTGCTTGGGGCACACCCGAGATGAACCACCCCGGCACGGCGAACCTGTACGATATGTCCTTGCCGGTGGCCGAAGGTGGCCTGACCTTCCGCGCCCGTTTCGGCGTAGAGCGTGACGGTGAAAGCCTGCTGGCCGACGGCGTTTACAGCGCCGGGTCCGAGATCAAGGACGGCTACCCAGAGTTCACCATGTCCATGCTGCGTGAACTGGGCTGGGAAAAAGACCTCACCGACGATGAGATGGCGGTGATCAACTATGTCGCGGGCTATCCCGAAGGCGCACCGGCGAATGCAAAGCCGAACGAGGAAGTCGGCGAGACATCGCAAACCGGCGAAACCCCGTCGGATTACGTTGCCGATACCGGTGGCGTGAACTGGAAAACCGACCTTTCGGGCGGCATCCAGCGCGTCGCGATCAAGCATGGCTGCGCCCCCTTCGGCAACGCCAAGGCCCGCGCCGTGGTCTGGACCTTCCCCGATCCGGTGCCAATCCACCGCGAGCCGCTGTACACCAACCGTCGTGATCTGGTCGCCGACTACCCGACCTATGACGACAAAAAGTTCTGGCGCCTGCCCACAATGTATAAGTCCATTCAGGAAAACGACTTTTCCAAGGACTATCCGATCGTACTGACCTCTGGTCGGTTGGTCGAATACGAAGGTGGCGGCGACGAAACCCGGTCCAACCCTTGGTTGGCCGAGCTTCAGCAAGACATGTTCATCGAAATCAACACCCGGGACGCCAACGATCTGGGCGTGCGTGACGGGGCCGATGTCTGGGTCGAAGGCCCCGAAGGCGGCAAGGTCAAAGTGATGGCGATGGTCACGGAACGTGTCGAAAGCGGCGTGGCATTCATGCCATTCCACTTTGGCGGCCACATGGAAGGCGTTGATTTGCGGGACAGATATCCAGACGGGGCTGACCCTTATGTCTTGGGTGAATCCACCAACACCGCGCAAACATATGGCTATGACTCAGTAACTCAGATGCAAGAGACCAAAGCGACCCTCTGCAAAATCTGGACAGCGTAAGGAGACCAACAAGATGGCAAGAGCAAAGTTTCTCTGCGACGCCGAACGCTGCATCGAATGCAACGCCTGCGTCACAGCCTGTAAGAACGAACACGAAGTGCCGTGGGGCATCAACCGTCGCAAGGTCGTCACGATTCAAGACGGCCAACCCGGCGAACGGTCGATTTCAGTCGCGTGTATGCACTGTTCAGACGCGCCTTGTATGGCCGTCTGCCCAGTAGACTGTTTCTACCAGACCGACGACGGCATTGTCCTGCACTCCAAGGATCTCTGCATCGGCTGCGGCTACTGCTTCTACGCCTGCCCCTTTGGCGCACCGCAGTATCCACAGGCAGGCAACTTCGGATCACGTGGCAAGATGGACAAATGTACCTTCTGCGCCGGTGGCCCCGAGGAGAACCACTCCGAAGCCGAATTCCAGAAGTACGGCCGCAACCGGATCGCCGAAGGCAAGCTGCCAATCTGCGCCGAGATGTGTTCAACCAAAGCACTGCTGGCCGGTGACGGCGATGTCGTTTCGGGCATCTACCGCGAACGCGTTGTCGCGCGCGGCTTTGGCTCGGGCGCTTGGGGCTGGGGCACGGCATACGAGCGTAAGGGCGGCTAATTCCCTTACTGCATATTGATGCTTTCCTTGGCCCGCTGGCACCTGCTGCTGGCGGGCCAATTTATCTTTATCCTGTCGGAGGTCCCGATGACATTGCTGCGCGTTTTGCTGCCTCTCATATTCCTTGTTTCCTTTGCCGGCCTCTCTGCCGCTCAGGACACCACCGGCGATGCCTCGGTTCAGACACCGGGCCAACAATCGCTCGATGACATCATGGCCCGCCAACGCGGCGAAGACGTGCCCTTTGGGGCAGAGCTTCCTTTGCCGCTCGAGGGGGACGCCCCACCGGCGGAAAGCCACCTCGGGCCCCTTGGCGCATCCTCTGATGCCGACCTGTGGCGTGAAGTTCGCGCTGACGCCCTGCCCGATGCGCGGGCCAGCAACCGCGGCCCTGCCGCAAAGGTGCTGATGCAGGACGGTGGCATGTGGTGGCTGAACTTCCGCCACGGCCCCCTACTGACCTATGGCAGCCTGCTGTTGGGCGTCACAGTTGTGCTGATGGCGATCTTCTATCTGATCCGCGGGCGTATCCTAATTGAACACGGGCGCGCAGGCATCACGATTGAACGGTTCAAGTTTATCGAACGGTTTGGACACTGGCTGATCGCCAGTTCCTTTATCCTGCTGGCGATCACCGGTCTGGTGTCGCTTGCCGGGCGTAAACTGCTGATCCCGCTGTTCGGCCACGAGGCGTTTTCGACCTTTGCCATCGCGGGCAAGTGGGTGCACAACAACGTCTCATGGGCCTTTATGCTGGGGCTGGTGATGGTGTTCGTCATGTGGATCGTCCACAACCTGCCGGACCGCACTGACATCAACTGGATCCTCAAGGGCGGCGGTATCTTCGGCAAGGGCCACCCGCCCGCCAAGAAGTTCAACGCCGGTCAAAAGCTGATCTTCTGGGCCGTGATCATTCTGGGCACCTCGATCTCTGTCTCGGGTATCTCGCTGCTGTTCCCGTTCGAGCTGACCATGTTCGAACCCACGCTGGCGCTGCTGAATGATATGGGCGTGCCGCAACTACTGGGCCTCGGCACAGTGGATGCAACGCTGACCCCGCAAGAGGAAATGCAATACGCCCAACTTTGGCATGCCGTTATCAGCTTTGTCCTGATGGCTGTGATCATCGCGCATATCTATATCGGGACGCTCGGTATGGAAGGCGCGTTCGAAGCAATGGGATCGGGAGATGTCGACCTTGAATGGGCACGCGAGCACCACAGCATCTGGGCCGACGAAGTTGTCGCCAAGCAGGGTAAACCTGCCTCTGGCACACAGCCGGCAGAGTGATATGATGCAAAAAACGCCCCACCCCCAGCGTGCCGCTGCGCATCAACGAGGTACTGAATGAAAGCTTTTATCACTGCCATCGTCGCCTTGGTGCTCCTTGCTGCGGGCATGAACTTTGCGTTGGACAACGCCGGGTTCTCCGCCGCCGAACAGACCTCTTCGGATCGTAATGTCCGGCTGGGCGACTAAGACCGCATCCTATGCATAGCAAACTCCGACGGCCCGCCCGATGAATGATATCTGGGCGGGCCTTTCTTCTGCGTTCTGGCTGGTTGTCACCGGTGACCCTGATCTGATCGAGATTACGCTCAGGTCGTTGCAGGTCAGCCTGACCGCGCTGGTGATCGCTTCAGCCATCGCGCTGCCGTTTGGCACATGGCTGGCCATCCGCCGTTTTCGCTTCCGTCGCACTGCGATCGCCGTGCTGAACTCCCTGATGGGTCTGCCGCCCGTCGTGGTGGGGCTCATCGTCTATCTGTTGTTGTCGCGGTCGGGTCCCTTTGGCGTGTTGGGTCTGCTGTTCACCCCCACAGCGATGATCATCGCGCAGGTGATCATCATTACCCCGCTTATCGCCTCTATTACCCATCAGGCGATGCGCGATCTTTGGGCCGAATACCATGATTTGCTGATCTCGCTGAACACCACGCCGACGCGGCGTATCCTGACGTTGATCTCTGACGGGCGGCGCGCCTTGCTGACTGCGGCGCTGGCAGGCTTTGGCCGCGCCATCGGCGAGGTCGGCGCGATCATGATCGTGGGGGGCAACATCGACCACGCCACCCGCGTGCTGACCACCGCTATTGCGCTGGAAACCGGTAAAGGTGATTTCGCGCTGGCGCTTGGGCTCGGCTTTGTTCTGATCGCGCTGGCGCTGACCGTTAACCTGATCATCCACGCACTGTCCCGTACCGAAAGAGAGGGCAGATGGTGACCCCCTTGCTGCCAGCCCATATGCGCGATGTGACCGTCACCCGTCAGGGCAAACAAGTGCTGGGGCCTGTGGACCTGACCCTTGGTCGATCGGGGTTCACGATCCTGCTGGGGCCAAATGGCGCCGGCAAGACGACCTTCCTCAAGGCGTTGCACGGGCTTGAACGGCTGTCGACGGGGTCGGTCACATGGTCCGCGCCGGATGAGGTCGCGCAGATGAAGCAGGCCTATGTCTTCCAAAGTCCCGTGATGCTGCGCCGGTCCGTGCGCGCCAATCTGGGCTATCCGCTTGCGATTCTGGGCCAACCAAAGGCGCAGGTGAATGACGCGGTAGAGGCATGGGCCACACGCATCGGTCTGACGGCGGCGCTGGACCGTCCTGCGACGGGGTTGTCGGGGGGGGAAAAACAAAAGCTCGCCCTTGCCCGCGCATTGATCCGCGACCCTGAAATCCTGCTGTTGGACGAACCCTGTTCGAACCTTGATGGCCGATCCGTGAAGGACATCGAGGCTTTACTGACCGCCGCCCATCAGGCCGGGACCCGCATCGTGATGGCGACCCACGATCTGGGTCAGGCGCGGCGGCTTGCAACTGAAATACTGTTTCTATTTAAAGGTCGTATTCACGAGGCAAGCCCGGCGCCCGATGCGTTTGACGCCCCGCAGACCCCGGAATTCAAATCCTTTTTGAACGGAGACATTTTGATATGAAATCCTTGATTACCGCCCTTGTTGTGGCGCTTGGCACCACTGCTGTTCAGGCCGATACGATGAAAATCGCCGTTACCACGTCCTTTAACAACTCTGGTCTGTCCGACGTTCTGCTGCCTGCCATCAAAGAAGATCTGAATCTTGACGTACAACTGCTGATCGTCGGCACGGGTCAGGCCTTGCGTTTGGGCGAAGCGGGTGATGTCGATGCGATCCTCGTCCACTCCAAGAAAGCCGAAGAGGCGTTCGTCGCCGACGGATATGGCACCCACCGCCGCGAGATCATGTATAACGATTTTGTCCTGATTGGCCCCAGCGACGATCCCGCCCAGATCAAGGATGCCGAAGCCGCCAAAGACGCGCTGGCCAAGATCGAAGAGGCCCAGGCCCCCTTCGTTAGCCGTGGCGATGACAGCGGCACCCACAAGAAAGAGCTGTCCCTTTGGGCCGGCGCCGATCTGGATGCCGCAATATTCGGTGAATGGTACAAAGCGGTCGGCGCGGGTATGGGCGCGAGCCTCAACACCGCTGCGGGGATGGGGGCCTATATCATGTCCGACCGCGCGAGCTGGCTGAACTTTGACAACAAGGCCGACTTGGCGATCCTGTTCGCGGGCGATCCGGTGCTGTTCAACCAATACGCCTATATTCCGGTGAACCCTGACAAACACGCGCATGTGAACAAGGACGCCGCGGCCCAGCTGGAAAACTGGTTGGTCGGTGACCGCGCAAAAGACCTGATCGACAGCTATACGATCAATGGCGAAAAGCTATTTACCTTTAACGCACAGCAGTAATCCGCGCCTTTAGAAGGCTACGTTTATCGCTCCGGTAAAAACACCCGTATCGGCATATCGCCGATACGGGTGTTTCATTTCAGGGGCTTTGACCCCGGCTTTAGCTCGGCGCTTTGGTGGTGCGCAGATAGGGCAGGATTTTGTTGAAGTCACCGAATTTCGCTTTGGCGTCATCGTCCGACAGGGTTGCGGGGATGATCACATCGTCGCCGACAGTCCAGTTCGCCGGTGTTGCCACGCCCTTGCCTGTCGAGGTTTGCAGCCCGTCCAGCGCACGCAGCACTTCGGCAAAGTTGCGGCCCACGGTCATCGGGTAGGTCATTGACAGTTTCAGCTGCTTGTCAGGACCGATGATAAACACGGCGCGGACTGTGGCGCTGTCATTGGGCGTGCGGCCGTCGGGCAGATAAGCGTCGGCGGGCAGCATGTCGAACGCCTTGGCCACGGTCAGATCGCTGTCGGCAATGATCGGAAAGCCCGCTTTGGCACCCGCAAAGGTCTCGATGTCGGCTTTCCATTTCTTGTGCTCTTCGACGCCATCGACGGAAATACCCATCACTTTGGTGCCACGTTTTTCCCATTCATCGGCAAGCTGGGCAACAGCGCCGAATTCGGTTGTGCAAACGGGGGTGAAATCCTTGGGGTGCGAAAACAGGATCGCCCAGCTGTCGCCAACCCAGTCGTGCAGGCTGATCGTGCCCTGATCGGTTTCGACGGTCAGATCGGGGATGGTATCGTTGATGCGCAAGGACATAATATACTCCGGCTTCATGGTTTCGGTTTGTCGTTCAGTACTTATGTAAGACCTTGCGCTGCCGGTTTCACCCCCTCACTTGCGGGTCTGCAAATGTGGTGACATGGTACGCGCAACAGGTTGGGGAAATGCCCCCGACACCGCATGACAAAAGGAGTTTTCCCATGCTGGAGAAGCGCGAGTTTTACATCAACGGTGAATGGGTATCCCCCGCCAATCCGAATGACTATCACGTGATCGACCCCACCACAGAGGAGCCCTGCGCGGTCATCTCTCTCGGCGATCAGGCAGACACCGACGCCGCAGTTGCCGCCGCCAAAGCGGCCCTGCCCGGCTGGATGGCGACCCCTCCGGCTGAACGCATCGCGCTTTTGGAAAAGCTGCTTGAGGTCTATCAGGCCCGTGCCGAAGATCTGGCCAAAGCGATGAGCACCGCCATGGGTGCGCCGATGGATCTGGCCCGCACCGCGCAGGTCGGTGCCGGCGCATACCATCTGGGCAACTTCATCAAAGCCGCGAAAGAGTTCAAATTCGAACAACCGCTTGGCGATCACGCGCCAAACGACCGGATCATCCGCGAAGCTGTTGGCGTCGCCGGCCTGATCACGCCATGGAACTGGCCGATGAACCAGATCACGCTCAAGGTCGGGGCTGCGGTCGTATCCGGCTGCACAATGGTGCTGAAACCCTCCGAGGAAAGCCCGCTGGACGCGATGATTTTTGCCGAACTGATGGACGAGGCAGGCTTCCCCAAAGGTGTGTTCAACCTTGTGAACGGTGACGGCGTCGGCGTTGGCAGCCAGATGTCGTCGCATAAAGATATCGACATGATCAGCTTCACCGGATCGACCCGCGCGGGCACGCTGATTTCGAAAGCAGCGGCCGATACGCTGAAAAAGGTCCATCTTGAACTGGGTGGCAAGGGCGCGAACATCGTCTTTAACGATGCGGATGACAAAGCCGTCAAACGTGGCGTTCTGCACATGATGAACAACACCGGCCAGTCCTGCAACGCCCCCAGCCGTATGCTGGTGCAATCCGATGTCTATGACAAAGCCGTCGAAGAAGCAGGCGCTGTTGCGTCGCAGGTCACTGTTGGTCCTGCCTCCGAAGATGGTCGGCACATCGGCCCCGTTGTGAATGAATCGCAGTTCAACAAGATTCAGGACCTGATCCAGAAGGGCATCGACGAAGGTGCGCGTTTGGTTGCGGGCGGCACCGGACGTCCCGACGGCTTGAACCGCGGGTTCTTTGTTAAGCCCACCGTCTTTGCCGACGTGACCCCCGACATGACCATCGCCCGCGAGGAAATCTTTGGCCCGGTTCTGTCTATCATGAAGTTCGACAGCGAAGAGCAAGCGGTCCAGATCGCCAACGACACGGTCTATGGTCTGACCAACTATGTGCAGTCGCAAGACGGCGAGCGCCGCAACCGTCTGGCACGCCAGCTGCGCTCGGGCATGGTCGAGATGAACGGCCAAAGCCGCGCCGCGGGCTCGCCCTTTGGCGGCATGAAGCAGTCGGGCAACGGGCGCGAAGGCGGCATGTACGGGATTGAGGACTTTACCGAGATCAAAGCCGTCTCGGGTTGGGCCGCTGAATAATCAGCCCCTCGGCATCCCCCACAAACACCAAGGCCACCCTGCGGGGTGGCCTTTTTCGTTCGCGCAACTGTGCCTTTAAAACGGCGCTTTGGCGCGGACCTTGGTCGAATGCCCGCCCTGAGGGTGGTTGAACCGCAATTCTTCTGAATGGAGCATCAGGCGTGGATAATCCAACGCTGGACCCGTGGCATAAAACGGGTCCCCCAGGATCGGATGCCCGAGGCTGAGCATATGCACCCGCAGCTGGTGGCTCCGCCCTGTCTTGGGGCTGAGCCGGACGCGGGCGGTGTCGCCTTCGTCTTTCAGCAAACGCCAGTCGGTTTGCGCGGATTTGCCCGTGTCGTGACACACCATTTGGCGCGGGCGGTTGGGCCAGTCCACGATCAACGGCAGGTCGACGGTGCCGGTCTTTTCTTGCGGCACGCCCCAGACCCGCGCCACATAGGTTTTGCGCGTCATCCGCTTTTCGAACTGCAACCCCAGATGCCGCTGCGCATAAGGTGTCAGCGCAAAGATCATCACGCCTGAGGTATCGCGATCCAGACGATGCACCAGCAATGCGTCAGGAAAAACATCCTGCACCCGTGCGATTAGACAATCGGCCAGATGCGGCCCCTTGCCTGGCACCGACAGCAAGCCTGCGGGTTTATCGACCAGCAACACTTCGGCATCTTCATGCAAGATCACCAGCGGATCGTGGGGCGGATTATATTCTGTTTCCATAGGTGTCCGTCTCAGATGTAGGGTGGTTTTTCAACCCAATCTGTACCAAAGGATCCGGAATGCACCCTACTATTACCCAGATGATTGATGTGGTCGCCAAGGGAGAGTCAGACAAGATCGCCCCGCTGCTCGCCGAGGACGTCACCTTTATGCCGCCGACCTACTACAAAACATGGACCGGTCGCGCCCCAGTGGCCGCCGTACTGGGCCACGTTGGCAATGTCTTTAGCGACTTCAAATACCGCCGGATCATGGGCGAAGGCACAGATTGGGCGCTGGAGTTTCAATGCAAGATCGGAGATCTGGATGCCGTTGGCGTCGATCTGATCACCTTGGGTGACGACGGTCTGGTCGCCAAATTCGAGGTGGTGATGCGCCCCTATAAATCCATCGGCGCCCTACGCGAGGCGATGAACGCGCGCGTGATGAAAGACCCGAGCTTTCTCGCGTTCAAAGACGCGCTGTCCTAAACCCCCTACGCAGCAAACGGAGGGCACCGCAGCTGAGGTGCCCTCCGCCCCGATCACGCTCGCTTGTGACGCATCTGCTGGAATAACGAGATCGAATAGATCACCAAAGCCGCCCAGATCAATGGAAACGCAATCATACGTGCCCGCCCGAAGGGTTCGTCAAAGACCAGAACCGCGCATAGGAAGATCATCGTGGGGGCGATATATTGCAAAATACCAATGGTAGACAGCCGCAGCCGTTTGGCCCCATTGGCGTAGAATATCAACGGCACAGCCGTGACCACGCCGCAGCCCACCAGCATCCATGTATCGAACGAAACGCCCTGACCAAAGTGGTTCTGCCCCGTCATGATCAGATAGACCAGATAGGCAAGCGCGGGGGCAAGCAGGATCAACACCTCAAGCAGGAAGCCTTGGTTGGGCCCGATGGGCAGCCGCTTTTTCGCCAGTGCATACAGCCCGAAAGTCACTGTCAGGCTGAGGGCCACCCAAGGGAAACGGCCTGAATCGAGGGTCAGGATCGCAACGGCCACCGCCGCCAGTCCAATCGCCGCCAGTTGCAGCCGCGACAGACGTTCCCCCAGCAGCAGCGCCCCCAGCAGAATGCTAAACAGCGGGTTGATATAATAGCCCAAGGCCGCATCCAGCGCGTGACCCGAGTTCACCGCCCAGATGTAGATCCCCCAGTTGACCGAAATAAGCGTCGCCGTGACGCAGCCCATCGCCAACGTGCGCGGAGACCTGAACGCCTCGCGCAGAGTGGCGGTACGGCCCAGCAAGATCAATACCAGCGCGCCCACGGGGACGGACCAGATGACCCGATGCACCACAATTTCAGCCGCAGGAATATGGGCCATGGCCTTCATATAAAGCGGCAAAAACCCCCACAGACCATAGGCCCCGATGGCAAAGGCAAGCCCTTGGGGCGTGTCTTCGGGCGGGGCGGGCTGGTTGGCGGATAGGGTATCGGGGTTGCGCATATCGTGTCTCCTTGGGGCCTGCTTACGCCCGCAGGATCACAGGGACCAGAGGGAAACACGGGGCCCCAAGGCATTCACGGGCCGCGCCCGCCGTGGTCAGCCTTTGAGCGTAGGCGTATGCGCACTGCCCAATAGCACCCCGTAGATGATAAAGCTGACAGCCATCACGCGGCGGAACCAGACGTTAAACACCGCGCCCAATGCCGCGCGCCCCAGTCCGGCACCAAGCGCGGTAAAGCCGGTATAGCTGGCTGCGGTCAGGGTCAGCGCGGTGGGCACAATCACGATCATCTGATCCCAGATCGGGACATCCGGCTGCACGAACTGGCTGAAGGCCGCAAGGTATCCCGCAACGGATTTCGGATTGATCGTCGCAATCGCAAAGGACCGCCAATAAATGGACGCGGCGGGACGGTCATCCATCACCACGGGTTTGCCCGCCATGATCAATCCGCGCACGCCGAGGTAGATCAAAAACCCCGCCCCGATCATCTTGGCCACAAAGAACGCTGTCGCCGAGGCCGTCAGCAGCGCCGTCACACCGACTGCAGACAAGGCCAGAAACAAAGACGCTTGCGTCAAGATCCCCAACACCCCGACCATGGCCCGCGAAAAGCCCAGGTTCATACCGTTGCTGATGCAGTTCACCGCATTCGGCCCCGGCGTGGTGACAAACACCACCCAGAACAGGGCAAAAATGATCCATGCGTCAAAGCTCATGGAGTTTCCTTTAATCAATGGGCAGGTTCACCGGCCTAGACGTTCGCAAAGACAGATTTCAAGATCACGGCGAGTTCGTCTGCATCGGTCTGGTCAAATGCCGCCGGTTGGTTGCTGTCGATATCGAAGACACCCAGCAGCTCCCCTTTGCCGTCCCAAACCGGCAAGACAATTTCGGACCGCGTGGAAGAGGCGCAGGCGATGTGCCCTGGAAAGGCATCCACATCTTCTACCAGTTGCGTCTCGCCAGTGCGCGCCGCAGCACCGCAGACACCACGCGTGAAGGGGATCACCAGACAGCCGTGCCCGCCCTGATACGGGCCGATTTTCAACAGCTCGGGGTCTGTTACCCGGTAAAACCCCGTCCAGTCGAAACGATCATCGGCATGGTGGACCTCGCAGGCGACGGTGGCCATCAGTGCCACGCTGTCGGTTTCCCCTTCGGTCAAAGCCTGTAGGGTTTTGGAAAGGGTCGTATAGTCAACGCGCATAAAAGTGCCTTTTGTTACTGTCGGACCGGGGGGCTGTCTGCCCCCCGACCCCCGAGGATTTTGTCCATTTGGAAATTCAGGGCCGCTCGATGGCGATCGCCGTGCCTTCGCCGCCGCCGATACATATCGCCGCGATCCCCCGTTTCAACCCGCGTTTTTCCAAGGCATTCAGCAGGGTGACGATGATGCGCGCGCCCGAGGCTCCGATGGGGTGCCCCAATGCGCAGGCACCGCCATTCACGTTCACGATGTCATGGGACAGCCCCATCTCGTGCATGAAAGCCAGGGGGACGACGGCAAACGCCTCGTTCACTTCCCACAGATCGACGTCATCTTTCTGCCAACCCAACCGGTCCAGCAGTTTTTGTGCGGCTGGAACCGGTGCCGTCGTGAAAAGCCCCGGTGCCTGCGCATGGCTGGCATGGCCAAGGATATGCGCGCGCACGGTCAGCCCTTGGGCCCTGGCCGCGGTTTCAGAGGCCAGCACCAAAGCGGCCGCCCCATCCGAAATAGAGGACGCGTTCGCCGCCGTCACCGTGCCGCCTTCGCGGAAGGCAGGTTTGAGCTGGGGGATCTTTTCGGGACGCGCGTTGCCGGGCTGTTCATCCGCCGAGACGGTCACGGAGCCCTTGCGCGTTTTCAAATCAAGCGCTGCGATCTCGCCGTCGAAGGCACCGCTATTTTGCGCCTCGAGCGCGCGCGACAGGGAGGCCAGCGCATAGTCATCTTGCACGGCACGGGTGAATTGAAATGTCTCTGCGCAGTCTTCGGCAAAACTGCCCATCAGCCGGCCCTTGTCATAGGCGTCTTCGAGCCCGTCAAGGAACATGTGGTCGATCACCTGCCCGTGCCCCAGCCGCGCGCCGCTGCGCATCTTGGGCAGGACGTAGGGCGCGTTTGTCATGCTTTCCATGCCGCCAGCGATCATGACGCCGGTGTGCCCCAATGCGATCTGATCAAAGGCAATCATCGCCGCCTTCATGCCAGAGCCGCACATCTTGTTCAGTGTCGTGGCTGGAACGTCCTCACCCAGACCCGCCTTGAAGCCCGCCTGCCGTGCCGGTGCCTGTCCCTGCCCCGCAGGCAGAACGCAGCCCATAAGCACCTCGTCCACGGTGTCCGTTCCGGCCCCGTCCATCGCGGCCTTGATCGCATGCCCCCCCAGATCGGCGGCGGTCAGGTCGGCAAAAACCCCCTGAAAACCGCCCATCGGTGTCCGCGCGGCACCTGCTATCACGACTTTTTCCATTTCGTCCCCTCCCCGGGAAATGATCATCTTTTGGTAAGGTATCGGCGTTATGCATTTAGGCATCAGGGAAACCTTGGAGATGACCATATGAAACTCTCAACCAGAACAGAAGGGCAGCTGCAAATCATATCCGTCATGGAAGACCGCATCGATGCCGCCGTTGCGCGTGCCTTTAAGGAAGCGATGCGTGACTTGGTCGAACACGCGCCGCCTGTCGTTATTCTGGATCTGGGGCAGGTTTCGTTTATTGATTCCAGCGGGCTTGGGGCGATTGTTGCCACGCTGAAACTATTGCCCCCGGGCAGTAAGTTGTCGCTGGCGGGCCTGACGCCGGCGGTGGACCGGGTGTTTCGGCTTACGCGGATGGACAGCGTCTTTTCGCTTTTTCCGACGATGGATGCAGCCATGGCCGGGTGCGCAACGGCATGAGCGCCCTGTACCGGCAAGATGACGCTGTGAAACGGGCCTCCGCACCCTATGGCTTTGAGGTCACCCTTGAAGAATCCCCCGATGCGGTATGTGCGGCCCTTGGTCATATTCGCGCAGAGGTGGCCCGACACCGCCTATCCCAAAAGAACCTGGAGGTGATCGAACTGGTGATGGCAGAAACATTGAATAACGTGGTCGAACACGCTTATGCAGGCGCGCCGCAAGCAGGGCTGATCGGGGTGCGGGGAATATATGCGGCGGATGATCTGCGGCTTCGCATCACGGATATCGGCAAACCGATGCCCGGGTTCGCCCTTCCCGCTGGAAAGCCGTTCAAACGGCATGAAATCGCAGATGTGCTGCCCGAAGGTGGGTTCGGTTGGGGGCTGATCCGGCTGCTGAGCTGCGATCTGGAGTATTCTCGCATGGGTGATATGAATCTGTTGACCCTGCGCATACCTCTTGCCGCGGGGTGAAACTAATACATAGTGTGATGCAAACGGGCGAGCGTCTTTGCTGCTCGTCGGTGTAAAGCGTTAGGCCATCGATACCCCAGTGCCTCCGAAAGCTTCGCATTGCCGCCTCAAAGGTTTCATATTTCCGCCCATTTTTGCGGGCAATGTCGGTCTTGTAGCTGCATATAGCTTCCCTCGGCGTTGCGTTTTAATAGCCCCCACCCAGTACGCAATGCCGAGGCACATTTTCCTGCCCAAATATTTTTTAAAAGATTGCCCACGCAATATCGCCCACGCTAGGCTCGCCCGAATGCTTTGCAACTGAGGGCCTACATCAATGCGCGATTTTCACCTTCCCGGACGTTCCCCTGTTTTGGCCCGCAACGGCATGTGCGCCACGTCCCATCCCCTTGCGGCGAAAACCGCTATCGACATTCTGGAACGCGGTGGCAACGCGATGGACGCCGCGATTGCAGGGGCCGTGTTGTCGGGGATTTGCGAACCGCAGATGACGGGGATCGGCGGCGACTGCTTTGTGCTTTATTCGCCCGCGGGCAGCGAAGAAGTTCATGCGTTGAACGGTTCAGGCCGCGCGCCCGCTGCGCTGGACGCCAGCCATCTGCGTGACGCCGGTGAAACGAACGTACCCCTGCGCAGCGCCCATGCCGTCACGGTTCCTGGCGCGATCGACGCCTTTTGCCACCTGTCTGAAAGTGTCGGCACCATGGGTCTGGATGCGCTTCTTGCCCCAGCGATCCGCTATGCCGACGAGGGCGTGCCCGTCGCGCCGCGCGTCGCTTTTGACTGGGGGAACGACGCGGACACCTTGCAAGGGGCTGCGCGTGATTTCTACCTGTCCGGTGGCCAGCCCCCCAAGACCGGCGACATGTTCCGTGCGCCTGGCCAAGCAGAGGTGCTGCGCCGCGTCGCCAAAGACGGGCGGGATGCTTTCTATTCCAGTGAGATTGCCGAAGATATGGTCGCGTCCCTCAACGCCCAAGGCGGGCTGCATACGGCAGAGGATTTCGCCGCCGTGGCCTGCACCCCCGGCGACCCTATTGCTACGCGTTATAAAGATGTCGAGGTGCTGGAGCATGCGCCGAACGGTCAAGGGGCCACCGCGCTGTTGATGATGAACATGCTGTCGCATTTCGACATCGCATCAATGGACCCGTGGGGCGCAGAGCGTGTGCACCTAGAGGCGGAAACCGCCAAACTGGCGTATGATGCACGCAACCGCTTTTTGGCCGACCCTGATCACACCGCGCGGTTGGCCCATATGCTTGCGCCCGAAACGGCGAAGCAACTGGCGGGCTTGATTGATGTAAAGAAAGCCATGCCCGACCCCGTCGCCCCGTCCGAAGCGGTGCATAAGGACACGATTTATATCACCGTGGTGGACAAGGACGGCATGTCGGTGTCGCTGATCTATTCGATTTTCCACGGCTTCGGGTCCGGTATCGCGTCGGATAAGTTCGGCATCCTGCTGCAAAACCGCGGCGCGGGCTTCACGCTTGAACAGGGCCATGCGAACGAACTGAAGGGCGGCAAGCGCCCGATGCACACGATTATTCCGGGGATGATCAAACGCGACGGCAAGGTGATTATGCCCTTTGGCGTGATGGGCGGTGCGTATCAGCCCAACGGCCACGCGCGGTTTGTTTCCAACCTCACCGATTTCGGGATGGACCCGCAGTCCGCGATCGATGCGCCACGCGCGTTTTCCGACAAGGGCACCCTGAAGGTAGAGCGCGGCTATAGCGATGCGGTCCGCGCGCAACTGTCAGATATGGGCCACAAAGTCGCGATTCCCGACACGGCAATCGGCGGTGCGCAGGCAATCAAGCTGCATGATAGCGGGTTGCTAGAAGGGGCGAGCGATGCACGCAAGGACGGATGTGCCTTGGGCTATTGAACAGGGCGGCATGGCGCGGATGATCCGCGCTGTGCCTCAGTTCAGCTGGAAGTGCAGCGGATAGGCACCGTCAGTGAACGGGCCGAACAGATCAGGGATGTCGGGGTGGTCTACCGGCTCTCCCGAGTAATCAGCCACGAGGTTTTGTTCAGAGACATAGGCCACATAATAGCTCTGCTCGTTTTCGGCGAGCAGGTGATAATACGGCTGGTGCTTCTCTGGGCGGCTGTCTTCGGGGATCGCCTCGTACCACTCTTCGGTATTGGCAAATTCGGGGTCCACGTCAAAAATCACCCCTCGGAAGGGATGTTTTTTGTGCCGGACGATTTGGCCCAAGTGATATTTCGCGCGCGTTCTTATCATAACTTCGGTGCACCTACCGTTCGTTCGTAGTCCCTTCAAGGGGCTTTTGTCCAATCCTGCCACGCCAAACCAAGGAAACAGTTCGTGAACGCATCCCATGTACGATGGACAGATTGCAGTTGTGATCTGTTTGAACAGCCAGTGTAGTCCTGAAAGCGGAGGGCCGGATTTTGATGTCTCGACCCTATGGCGTGACGCCTTAGTCCTAGCAGACCGGCCCAGCACCATCCGTTGGCCGCCCGTTCTGGATTGAAAACAATGGCGAAATACAGGTTGCCAAATATGCGGGCCGGTCGTTTTGCGCATGCCGTGGTGTGTGGAAATACCGCTCATACTGGGGTTTCTAGGGTAAATTTCTGGTGGGCGTCTGGCGGCTGATCTGATAAACTAAGGACAATAAAAACACGAAAAATGTGAGAGGCCGATGAGCAGAACCTTTTGCGCCCTGATAATTGCTGTGCTTTTGGCATCATGTAGTGGCGGCCCGACAAGCGCCCCACGAGACCTTGATAATGCATGTGCGATTCTCAAAGAGCGCCCAGAATACTACCGTGCATTCCGTGCAGCCGAACGCCGTTGGGGTGTGCCTGTGCATGTGCAGATGGCAACGATCCATCAAGAAAGCAAATTCATTGCGGATGCCCGTACGCCGTTTCGCTATGTGATCGGCGTCATCCCCATGGGCCGTCAGTCCAGCGCCTTTGGCTATAGCCAAGCGCTTGATGCGACATGGGATGAATACCTTGCCGAATCCGGCGGTTTTCGCGCCAAGCGGGACCAGATCAACGATGCCTCTGATTTCATGGGCTGGTATATGAACAAGAGCCGGGAAAAGAACGGTATCGCGCTGCATGACGCCGAAAACCAGTATCTTGCCTACCACGAAGGCAACACCGGCTATGCGCGCCAAAGCTATAATTCCAAACCTTGGCTGGTCGCTGTGGCCCGCAAGGTACGTGCGCGGTCTGATATGTACCAACAGCAGATCGCAGGGTGCCGTTTGTCACGTTGGTAAGCCACCCGACACCGCATAAAGAAAGGGCCCCTCGCTGATGCTGGGGGCCCTTTTTCGTTTAGCGGTTCGTTTTGCCGGGGCTGCCGACATCAAACAGGCTGTTAGACAGGCTGCCGCCCTTTTGTAGATCACCCAGAACGACCGTGGTTCGCGTGCCATTGCCATCGTTGATGATCCACTGGCGCAGCTCTACGGGGCTGCCGGTGAACTTTAGTTCGATGTTACCGTATTCAGGATGCGCGGGATCTTGGGCGCGTACGGTGGTCGCGGTGCCATCATAGCTGTGGCCCGTGACCATCTTGGCCTGACCGAGGTTCACATTCGCCGCCAATATGATCGACAGCGGGGTCTTGGACAGGGGATATGTCTCTGCCGGCTGGTTCGATTTCTTGTCATAGATGACGACGGTGTTGCTGCCCGCGATAACAGTACCGGAATCCGGCGCGTTATATTCAAAGCGCACCTTGCCCGGACGCTTGATATAGATCGTGCCCGTGCTGATTGATCCGTCATCGTTGATCTGGGTGAATTCGCCCTTGGCGGTCTTCAGTTTATTCAAATAGCCGGAAATCTCGTTCAGCGGCAGTTTGTCGGCGGCGGCGGGCATCACAGCCGCGAGCCCCAAGCCTATGGCCAGTACGGTGGTTGTCACAAAACGCATCATAGTCTTCCTATTCTTATTCCAGTGCCTTGCCTTGCCTTGCCTTGCCTTCGACATAGGGTTTCGCATCATGATATACGATATCACGCAGCAGGATATCGCTTAACACGGCGCAAATGCAAAAGGGGTCGGCCTGTTCCCAAGCCAACCCCCAACGTCGCTATGACGTTCCGATAAATTTTGCCGGTTAACCCTGTTCTGGTATCAGGATTTCGCGTTTGCCCACATGGTTCGCCGGCGAAACGAGGCCTGCGTCCTCCATCTGTTCGACCAGACGTGCCGCCTTGTTATAGCCGATGCCCAGTTTACGCTGGATGTACGACGTCGAACATTTGCGGTCCTTTGCAACGATGGCGACAGCAGTATCATACTGTGCGTCTTCGCCGTCAGTGTTCCCGCCAAGACCTAGTACTGCGTCGATGCTGCCCTCTTGGTCGTCAGACGGCCCTTCGACCACGCCCGATACATAATCGGGTTCGCCGTATGCCTTAAGGTGGTTCACGATCTCTTCGACTTCTTCATCGCTGACGAATGGCCCATGGCAGCGCACAATCTTGGACCCGCCTGCCATGTACAGCATGTCCCCCATGCCAAGCAGCTGTTCCGCCCCCATTTCGCCAAGGATGGTGCGGCTGTCGATCTTGGACGTCACTTGGAAGGAAATCCGGGTGGGGAAGTTCGCCTTGATCGTACCGGTGATCACATCGACCGACGGACGCTGTGTTGCCATGATCAAGTGGATACCGGAGGCCCGCGCCATTTGGGCAAGACGCTGGATACAGGCTTCGATCTCTTTGCCTGCCACCATCATCAGGTCCGCCATCTCGTCGACGACGACAACGATGTAGGGCAGTGCCTCGGGCTTGAACTCATCCGTCTCAAAGATCGGCTCGCCCGTATCATCGTCAAAACCGGTCTGAACAGTGCGGCTGAACATTTCGCCCTTGGCCAAAGCATCGCGCACGCGGCCGTTATAGCCCTCGATGTTGCGGACGCCCATCTTGGACATCTTGCGATAGCGCTCTTCCATCTCTCCTACGGTCCATTTCAGCGCGACAACGGCCTTTTTCGGGTCGGTCACAACAGGGGACAGCAGGTGCGGGATGCCGTCATAGACGGACAGTTCCAACATCTTGGGGTCGATCATGATCATCCGGCACTCTTGCGGTGTCAGCTTGTAAAGCAGCGACAGAATCATCGTGTTGATTGCAACCGACTTACCCGACCCCGTCGTCCCCGCAATCAGCAGGTGAGGCATCTTGGCAAGGTTCGCAACGATAGGATCCCCGCCAATGTCTTTGCCCAGGGCCAGCGGCAAGCGCATGGTGCTGTCGCCGAAATCACGGGCAGCCAGAATTTCGCGCAAGACGACTTTCTCGCGGTTTTCGTTGGGCAGTTCGATCCCGATCACGCTGCGGCCCGGCACGGTGGAAACACGCGCCGACAACGCCGCCATCGAGCGCGCGATATCGTCTGCCAGACCGATCACACGGCTCGCCTTGAGGCCCGGTGCCGGTTCGAGTTCGTACATGGTGACAACCGGTCCGGGACGCACGGCGACGATTTCGCCCTTCACGCCATAGTCGTCGAGAACGTTTTCCAGCATGCGCGCGTTCTCCTCCAGCGCGTCATCGCTCAGATGAAGACGTTCAACCGTGTCGGGGCTTTCCAACAGGTTCAGAGGGGGCAGCTCGAACCCGGGATGCGTGTCCTCAAAGGTCAGCGCAGGCTGCGCCTCGACCTGAGCCTGCTTGCTGGGTTGAACCGGTTTGCGGACCAGCGGCTGCACCACTTTGCGTGGTTGCGCGACAGGGATCTGCATGGCCGTGTCGGGCTCTGCCTCTTGCAAAGGCAGCTGGCTGTCGAACATTGGATCATCATCCAGAACCGCCATATCCGCATCGTAGTCGGGTTCGGACGGGGTCAGCTCAAGCACAGGCCGTTCGGCGATCAAAGGGCTACGGCTTGCGCTCAAAGGGGGCTCTGCCCGGGTAGGGGAGGGGGCCTGAGCACCGGTGAGCGGGGGTTCTGCACGATGGCCACCCCGCGCTGTGGTATCCAGCAGCAGTGGATCGGGACCACGCCCGCGACCGCGTGTCAAAGGCGCGGTGGACGGGGTGTGCACGCCGCCGCCTTTGCGCACACGGCTTTTAATCACATCGGCGATCTTGGATTTGATGCGGTCATCGCTCGGACCTTCGTCCAGTTCCGGATCGGCCCATGTTTCGACCAATTCAGGTTCGGGCAGCGTATCGGAACGTTTGACCAGTGCCGGCATCTTCGACAGCAAACCGGTTCTGGGCGCAGGTGCAGGCGCATTATCATAGGCCGACGCATCGTTATAATACCCTTGGCTTGCAGCAAACTCAGCGTTCTCTTCGGCCTCTATGCGGTTGCGTTCGCGACGTTCCAGCTGACGTGACTGAAGCCCCTGTGCCGCTGAAACCGCACCCGAAGCACCGCGTCCCAAGAGGGTCATCAAACCGGCATAGCCCATGATCAGCCCCACCAGCATGAAGCGGAACAGGCGTTGCAGTTCAAGTCGGGTAAAGCCGAAGACAAAGGCACCGAACACGAGGATCGATACGCCCATGAGCAGCGACATCAGCTTGATCGTAAAGGTCGACCCGATGGGTAGAACGGTCAGGATGACCCCCATCACGGTATCACCGAACAGCCCGCCCAAGCCAAAGCTGTGGGTTTGCAGCCAAGCCGCATCCGGCGTCAGGGTCGCGCCATAGATCGAACAGAGCGCGACGCCAATCGGGGCAAAAATCAACCGGCCCACTGCGCGTTCTTCGCCACGGTGCAGGGCGAAACGTACGCCCCACGCCAGCAAGACTGCCGCAACAGACCACGCGCCCCAGCCCACGATCATGAACAGCGGTGCCGCGATCGATGCGCCCATGCGGCCCAGCCAGTTTTGAACCGGCGCATCGGTCGAAACCATCCAGTTCGGATCATCGGGGGTGTAGCTGCCAATCATCATCGCGGCCATCAGGCCAAGGGCTATCAACCCAAGTCCCAGCAATTCCTTGCCGCGCTTTTCGATCGCTTCTGCCATGTTTGTGTCCAGCAAAGGGTCGCGCCCACGTGTCTGATATGCCATTGCTCTGATCCCTCGTCTTACTCTGGATAGAGACAGCGGCGGATCGCTTCGATCCCGCGCGTCGTCTCTTCTTTTGGGGCGACCATCGCCACCCGAATATACTGTTTACCGGGGTTTTCGCCGTTTACGGTTTGCGCCAGATAGCCGCCCGGCAGCACCCGCACGCCGGTTTCACGCCAAAGTTTCAGTGCCGCAGCCTCGTCATCCTCGACCGGCAGCCACAAAAAGAACCCTGCCTCGGGGCTTTGGTATCCGGGAACATTGCCCAGAATCCGGTCGGCGACTTCGTATTTTTCGACATACAGCGCGCGGTTCTCGGCCACATGGGCTTCATCGTCCCACACCGCAGCAGAGGCCGCTTGCAAGGGCTGCGGCAGCGGCGCACCGGCGTAGTTTCGCAGCTGCTTGATCTCGCGCATGGTATTGACACCTGATGCCGCAAAGCCGGACCGCAGACCGGGCAAGTTCGACCGCTTTGACAGCGAATGGAAAATCACCACACGGTCCGGATCAGCGCCGACCTCTTGGGCGACCTGCAACGCACCGACGGGCGGCGTGTCGCGGTAGATTTCGGAATAGCATTCATCCGCGAAAATCTTGAAATCGTATTTTTCAGCCAAAGCGATCAGATCGGCCCAATAGTCACGGGTGGCGACAGCGCCCTGCGGGTTGGCGGGCGAACAAATATAGGCCGCTGTGGTCCGGTTCAACACGTTTTCGGGCAGATTGGCAAAATCGGGCAAATGGCCGGTATCGCGCGTCGCGGGGACCATGACCGGATCAGCCGCACCGGAAATCGCGGCGATCATATAGACTTGATAAAACGGGTTCGGCATCAGAATGGCCGGCTTCTGGCCGTTCTTCGTTTCCGGACACACGGCCATAACCGCGTTATACAGCCCTTCGCGGGTGCCATTCAGCGGCATGACCTGCGTATCTGCGTCCACCGCCACGCCGTAGCGCCGGTTGATCCATCCGGCAATCGCACCACGCAACTGGGGTGTGCCATCGTTTGCGGGATAGCTGATAAACCCAGCCGCATTTTGCGCGATCACATCGGTGACCCACGCCGGAAAAGCATGTTTCGGCTCGCCAATCGTCATATGGATCGGCGTGCCACCGCCTTCATGCGCATCAAGCAATGCGCGCAGGCGCGGCCACGCGTGGGCCGGAAGGTTCGAAAACCGCTCGGGGTACATCATTTCACTGCCTCGGGTTCGGGATCATTCATGCCCCGTTTGTTCCAGAGTACCCAAGGGCTTGCCCCGCGTCCAGACATTGCAGGACGCGGGGCAGCGTTTGTGTCATTTAGGCCAGTGCTTCCTCGGCGGCTGCGGCGACGCGCAGCAGATGCTCTTCGCCGTAGGGCGTGCCCATCAGCATAAGGCCGCAAGACGGGGTACCGGTGGGCAGCGTCACTGCTGCTAGCCCCATAAGATTCCCGATACGCGTGTTGCGCAAGGTCATGAGGTTGGCCGAAACATAGTAGTCGTGTTCCGTTTCCAACCGGTCCAGTTTCGGCGGCAACAAGGGCGCGGTGGGGATCAGCACGGCATCAAAGCCCGCCACAGCTTTTAGGTACTCGACGCGGATTTTATCAATTTTCGCCCAGGCCGCCACATAATCGGGACCGGAGTGGGATTTCCCCAGACGAAAGCGTTCAAGGATTTCGCCGTACATCGCATCCGGATTCGCCTCGATCACGTCACGCCACAGCCCATAGGCCTCGGCAGTATAGAGACACCCGCTGAGCGGCATCGCCTCGTGCAGCACCTCAAAGCTGATGTCCTCGATCACGGCTCCCGCATCTTTCAACCGCGCGACCGCATCGTCGAAAGCCGTCGCGGGGGCTTCATCGATATCGTCAAAGGCCACCGTCCGCAGGATAGCAAAACGGCGTCCTTCGATTTCAGTGCTGCCCAGGTCCATCGGTTTTGAGCCTTCGGTGAGCGCCAGCAGCAGGCTTGCATCCTCTACCGACCGGCAAAGCGGCCCAACGGTATCGAACCTGGCGGCCAAGGGCACGACGCCCTCAAGCGACACACGGCCCGATGTGGTTTTCAGCCCCACCAGATCGTTCCACGCTGCAGGCACGCGCACCGATCCCCCCGTGTCAGAGCCGATCGCCGCCGCCGCTAACCCGAAAGCGACAGAGGCCGCGGCCCCCGAGGATGACCCGCCCGCAACAGCGGCTTCGTCGTTCACACAAGGCGGCGTGGCGGTGCTGGGGTTATATCCGAGCCCCGAAAACGCCAGTTCGCTCATGTGGGTTTTGCCAAGACAGACTAGCCCCATTGCCGTCGCATTCGCCAGCACACGTGCGTCGCGGTCGGGCACGCGGTCTTTTAGCAGGGCGCTGCCTGCCTCTGTCGCGACGCCCGCTGTGTCAAACAGGTCTTTCCAGCTGATCGGCACACCATCCAGCAGTGACAGACGCTGGCCTGCGCGGGCGCGATCCCGCGCGGCACCGGCTTCGGTCAGCGCACGGTCAGCCGTCACGCGGGCATAGATACGGTCCCGCAGCGGGTGTGCGTCAATCGCGTCAAGATAGGTCTGGCACAGCGTAACCGGGTCAATCTGGCCGTCACCGATGCCCCGTCCCAGATCTGCGGCTGTCATGGATAACCACTCTTGCATGTTGTTTCCTCGAATAATGCTATGGAAAAGGGACGGTAGCGACGCTAGCGCGCATGGACAATCCCTGCTGCACGCCCATATCTAAAGCTATGGATTTTGATACAGATATCGCAATCGTTGGTGGCGGGCTGAACGGCCCTACCCTTGCCTTGGCCTTGGCACAGATCGGCCTGCGGGTCACGCTGATCGACAGGCTGCCTGCCGCCATGCGGGAAGATGCGGCGTTTGACGGGCGATCCTATGCGCTGGCGCTGACGTCGACGCGGATGCTGGGCGCGCTCGGCCTATGGGATGATGTGAAATCCCACGCGCAACCGATGCTCGAGATCAAGGTGACGGACGGGCGCGCGGGCGAAGGCCCCTCCCCTTTCTTCATGCATTTCAATCACGTGGAGATCGAAGAAGGGCCCATGGGCCACATGGTCGAAGACCGCCATCTACGGCGCGCCCTGGCGGATGCTGTCAGCAACGAGCCACTGATAACGCGGCGGGATGGTGAAACGGTTGTCGCGCAGGACGCGGCACCCTCGGGTATCACCCTGACCTTCGCAGACGGCAAGTCCCTGCGCGCACGGCTGGTTGTCGGCGCGGATGGCCGCGCATCCGGTACCGCAATTCGTGCGGGGATCAAGCGGATCGGCTGGGACTATGCGCAAACCGCGCTGGTCTGCGCCATCGCTCATGAAAAACCGCATCACGGTGTCGCGCACCAGTTCTTTATGCCACCCGGCCCGCTGGCGATCCTGCCGCTCACTGACAACAGGTCGTCCATCGTCTGGAGCGAAACCGCTGCCGGTGCCGCACATATCAACGCGCTGCCAGACGACGGATATCTGGACGTGCTCCGCCCGAGGTTCGGTGACTTTCTGGGCGAGATCTCCCTTGCCGGCGCGCGCTACACCTACCCGCTGAGCCTGTCATTGGCGCACGCGATGATGGCCACGCGTGTCGCGCTGCTGGGGGATGCCGCGCACGGCGTACATCCGATTGCCGGTCAGGGATTAAACGCCGGTATGCGCGATGTCGCCGCATTGGCCGAAGTCATCGCAGATGCGCACCGACGCGGGCAGGATATCGGCAGCACCACAGTGTTGGAACAGTACCAGCTGTGGCGCCGGTTCGATAACACCGCGCTGGCCTTGGCGACAGATAGCTTCAACAGGCTGTTTTCGAACGACAATCCGCTATTGCGTCTGGCGCGTGATGTTGGAATGGCAGCGATCAATGCGCTGCCCGATGCGCGGCGTGGCTTTATGCGCGAGGCCGCAGGGCTGACCGGCACCCTGCCCCGTTTGATGCAGGGCAAAGCGCTATAGCGCAGTGCCAGCATCATCTGAAATTCAATCGATAATCCGCGCCTCGTCGACCAGCATCACGGGGATACCGTTGCGGATCGGATAGGCCAGGCCGGCGGTTTCAGAGATCAGCTCTTGTTTGTCGGCATCATAGGTCAGACGCATCTGGGTGCGGGGGCAAATCAACGCCTCTAGCATGCGGCGGTCAAACTGTATCTCTTCGGCGTTCAATTCATCATCTCCCCTTCTTGGCCACCACGCAGGGTGTATTCGATCAACGTCAACAGCGTCTCGCGTCGGGTAGACAGGGAGGGCGCTTCAAGCAAGGCCTGTTTGTCCTCACTGTCCAGATCAAGCATCATCGACAGCGAGTTGATCAACAGTTCATCGTCGGCCTCTTGCAGCGTATCCCAATCCGCCGACAGGTTGCGTGCATCGAAATAGCGGCTAAGTTTGTTCAAGAAGGTATCACGGTCGAACGTGCCGTCCTGTTCATCCTTGCCAAGGTCGCGTTCGAACCCGTCCCAGCTGACATCGCAGCGGCGGTATGGGGCAAAGCCGTCGACCTCTTTCACCACACGAAAGCGCGACATCCCCGCAAGGGTGATCATATAGCGCCCGTCCTCGGTTTCAGAGAACTGGGTGATCCGCCCTGCGCAACCGATGGTCTGCAGTCCCGGGCCTTCGCGGCCCGGCACGACATTAGGCTGCACCATGCCGATCAACCGTCCCGGCGTTTTCAGGCAGTCTTCGATCATCTGCAGATAGCGCGGTTCAAAGATGTGCAGCGGCAGCCGCGAGCGCGGCAGCAGCAAAGCGCCCGACAACGGGAAGATCGCGATTGTGTCTGGCAGGTCTGATTGCTGTATCATGTTAGATTACCTAGGGCGCAGCCCGCCTTATGCAAATATCATCGAGCTAAGTTTGCGACGGCCATTTAACGCAATGGGATCGTTCGCTTTCAGCGCATCGAAAATGGTGAAAAGCTGGGTTTTGGCGGCGCCATCATTCCACTCACGGTCCTTCCCAAAGAGCGTTAGCAGCTGATCCACGGCGGCTTGGGTATCGCCGTGCGCCTGAAGCGCCTGCGCCAGATCGAAACGGGCCTGCATGTCGTCGGGGTTGGCATCAACCGCGGCCTGAAGCTCGGCCACCGGACCGGCATCCGCCGCCTGTCGCGCCAGTTGCAGCTGTGCATGCGCTGCTTCAAGCTCGGGCGCTTTGGAAATTTCCATCGGGGCGCCATTCAGATGGGCTTCGGCCTGATCCAGCTGCTCCAGCGCGATGTACGCACGCACCATGCCGCCATAGGCACCAGCGTGGTTCGGGTCTTCGCCCAAGATCGCAGTAAAGGTGTCCAGCGCGTCTTGGGCAGCGCCCTCGGCCAACATGTCATCAGCCGCGGCCACAGCTTCGGAAAGCTCTTCGCCAGGGGCTTCGCCGCCACCTGCCTTGATCACGCGATCGATAAACGCCTTGATCTCGGATTGTGGCAAGGCCCCCTGAAACCCGTCAACAGGCTGGCCTTTGAAAAAGGCATAGACCGTCGGGATCGATTGAATCTGCAACTGCCCCGCGATCTGCTGGGCTTCGTCGACGTTAATCTTGACCATCTTGACCGCGCCTTTGGCCGCGCGCACCGCGTCTTCGAGCATCGGACCAAGCGTCTTGCACGGGCCGCACCAAGGGGCCCAAAAGTCGACAATCACCGGCACGGTTTGCGACGCCTCGACGACATCGGCCATGAACGTCGCTTCGGTGGTATCTTTGATCAGATCGGCATCACCGGCGGCAACGGGGGAAAGGTTCAAATCCATCATATCAAAATCCTCGCTTGGGGTTGCCCTTTATATGAGGGCGCGTCTGTCTATTTCAAAGGTCGAATGTCGCAAAGACCGGCGCGTGGTCGCTGGGCTTCTCCCATCCACGGGCTTCGCGTAGCACACGGCTGGAATGCGCCGCACCCGAGATATCGCCCGTGGCCCAGACATGGTCCAGACGGCGCCCTTTGTCGGCAGCATCCCAATCTTTGGCCCGGTAGGACCACCAGCTATACAGGTTGCCTTGGGGGACATCTTGCCGCGTGACGTCGACAAAACCGCCCGCGTCCTGGGTTTCGGCTAGTTTTTCGACCTCGATGGGGGTGTGGCTGACCACTTTGAGCAGCTTCTTGTGGTCCCAGACATCATCCTCGCGGGGGGCAATGTTCAGATCACCGACCAGAATGGATTTCTCGGGCTTGTCGCCATGAAACCAGTCGCGCATATCCGCCAGATAATCGAGCTTTTGGCCAAACTTCTCGTTCACCTCGCGGTCAGGCACATCGCCACCCGCTGGCACATAGAAGTTGTGCACTGTCACCCCGTTCTCGAGCTTGGCCACAACGTGGCGGGCATGACCAAGGGTGGCAAAATCATGACCGCCGGCATCAACCAGCGGCAATCGCGACAGGATTGCAACACCATTGTATCCTTTTTGCCCACGCGCCACCATATGGGTATAGCCTGCTTCGATAAACGCGGCGGTCGGGATCTTATCAACGGGGCTTTTGCATTCCTGCAAGCACAGAACGTCGGGCCCATGTTCTGCCAGCAACTTAAGCACAATCGGTTCGCGCAACCGGACAGAGTTGATATTCCATGTGGCCAGCGTGAATGGCATGAGGCAGCTCCCTTGGGTCAAATCGCGCACACCCTACCGCGAAATGAGCGGTATCCACCATGCCGAATTCCAGAGACTTTGGAGTGCAGACAAAAAAAGACCGGGCACAAAGGCCCGGCCTAGTCCAACAGGGAGGTATGTATCATTTCCCGGATACAAACTTCGGGTTCAAACCGATCGACGGGTCATGAAAACCCCGTCTCTCGAAGGAATAACAACCGGACCCGCTTTGGGTTCCGAAATTAAGAAACAATTCTGTATCCACCTGATTCCGTTAGAAGAATCCGCGCATTCGAAGGATCGGGTTCGATCTTTTGGCGCAGACGGTAGATGTGCGTTTCCAGCGTATGCGTCGTGACACCGGCGTTATAACCCCAGACCTCGTGCAACAGCGTATCGCGCGGCACCACACCGGCCCCAGCCCGATAGAGGAATTTGAGGATATTCGTCTCTTTTTCGGTGAGCCGGATTTTCTTGTCGTCCTCGGTGATCAAGATCTTGGCCGAGGGCTTGAACGTATAGGGACCAAGCTGAAAAATCGCCTCTTCGGATTGTTCGTGCTGCCGCAGCTGGGCGCGAATACGCGCCAGCAGTACGGGGAACTTGAAGGGCTTCGTAACGTAATCATTCGCGCCCGCATCCAAACCCATGATCGTGTCGGCGTCGCTGTCGTGCCCCGTCAACATCAGAATGGGGCTTTTGACGCCCTGCGTGCGCAGGTCGCGGCACAGATCGCGGCCATCGATATCCGGTAGCCCGACATCCAAGATCACCAGATCATACAGCGCTTCGGCGGCGCGGGTTTTAGCATCCGCACCATTGCCTGCTTCGAATACATCAAAGTCGTCGGTCAGCAATAACTGCTCGCTCAGCGCTTCGCGCAGGTCGTCGTCGTCATCTACGAGCAAAATTTTCTTTAGCTGGGCCATATCAACTCATCCTCTACAACTGACTTACAGATGTGTTCACAAACCCGTGCACACAAGAGCAGCAGGCATTTGATCACAGGACCGTGCGAAATTGTCGCGCAATGTTTCAATCCTCGCGCATCTGCACTAATAAATGTGACAACATAACATGAAAGATTACAAATCATGGTTTTTGGGCCCGACATTACCGAACAACTGGCACGCGCCCGCGCCGATCTTCGTTTGGGCGTTCCCATTGTACTGGCCGGATCGCGTCCGGTTCTGGTAATGGCCGCCGAAACGCTGACGCCTGCGCGCTTGACCGGGCTGCTTGCACTGGGCGGCGAACCGGTGCTGGCGATCACTTCGCGTCGGGCCGAAACTCTGAAAGCGCACGCCTATGATGGCAGCTTTGCACGGGTGCTATTGCCGCATGATGCCGCTTTGCGGTGGGTTAAATCCGTTGCCGATCCTGCCGACGATTTGCGCAACCCGATGAAGGGCCCCCTTGCCTGCGCCCGCGGCGGCGATGCGACGCCACATGGGTTGGCGATCGATCTGATAAAATCGGCACGGCTACTGCCCGCCGCCGTGATACTAGACCTTACAGACGCCGCGCAATTCGCGGTGCAAAATGGCCTGACGGTGATTGATCTGAACGCGGCCAAACCGATCCTCGCCGCCCGCAGCCCGCTGCATCCTGTAGTCAACGCCCGCCTCCCGATGGAAGTGTCAGAGGCAGGACGTCTGCATATTTTCCGCCCCGATGATGGCGGAGAAGAGCATTATGCCATCGAAATCGGCCGCCCCGACCGTAGCAAACCGGTACTGGCACGGCTGCATTCTGCCTGCTTTACCGGCGACATCATGGGCAGCCTGAAATGTGATTGCGGGCCGCAGCTTCATGCGGCGATGGCCCAAATGGGGTCCGAAGGAAACGGCGTATTGCTGTATCTGAACCAAGAGGGGCGCGGCATTGGGTTGACCAACAAGATGCGCGCCTATTCCCTTCAAGATCAGGGATTTGACACCGTCGAGGCCAACCACCGTCTTGGGTTTGAAGATGACGAAAGGGATTTTCGTCTGGGCTCGGATATCCTGAAATCGATGGGGTTTTCATCGGTACGCCTGCTGACCAATAACCCCCGTAAGGTCGAGATGATGGAGGCAAGCGGCGTCAAAGTGGCAGAGCGCGTCCCATTGAAGGTGGGCGAAAACCGTCACAATCACGCCTACCTTGCGACGAAAGCCGCTAAATCCGGTCACCTGCTGTGACGCCCGACGATCTGGTCCTCACGCGGCGAGGCGTCCGGTTTCAAGGGCGGTTGTACCCCTGCACGATTGGCAGAACCGGCGTTACTGACACCAAACAAGAGGGCGACAAGGCCACGCCCGCCGGCATTCACCGCATTGTCGGGATGCTATACCGGCCCGACCGTATCTCCGCCCCCGTGCCGTGGGCCGCGCCCATCGGGCCGCGCGATCTTTGGTCAGATGATGTGACACAGCCGGATTACAACAGCCTTGTACAAACCCCCTACCCGCACAGCTACGAAGCACTGCGCAGGGCTGACCCGCTTTATGATCTGGTGATCCTGACCGATTGGAACTGGCCCAATGCCGTGCCGGGGCGTGGATCTGCGATCTTTATCCACCAACAGCGCCGCCCCGGATATCACACCGAAGGCTGCGTCGCGTTTTCACGCGCGCACCTTCATCAAATAGCGACACGGCTGACCCGCCATAGCCGTTTAATCGTCTAGCAGGCAGCCTTAGCCCGCGCTGCGTTCCCCAAAGATGGCAGAGCCGACGCGCACATGGGTCGCACCAAGCGCGATGGCCTTTTCAAAGTCGCTGCTCATCCCCATCGACAAGTCGCCTACCCCGTTTCGCGCCGCAATCTTGGCCAGCAACGCAAAATGAAGCGCGGCTTCCTCGTCGACCGGCGGGATACACATCAATCCGCGCACGGGCAGATCAAGCGACTGACATTCCTTGATAAACGCATCCGCATCTGCCGGTAGAATGCCTGCCTTCTGTGCCTCTTCGCCGGTGTTCACCTGCACGAACATATCAGGGCAGTGGCCCAGTTCCTGCGCCAGCCGCGCGAATGTTTGGGCCAATTTAGGACGGTCGAGCGTGTGGATCACGTCGAACAGCTCCATCGCGCTGCGCGCTTTGTTACTTTGCAGCGGGCCGATCAGGTGCAAGCCCACTCCGTCATACTGTTGTTGAAAGGCGGGCCATTTGCCTTCGGCCTCTTGCACGCGGTTTTCGCCAAAACAACGGTGCCCTTCGTCCAGCACAGCCGCCACGCGGGCGTCCGGCTGCACCTTGCTCACCGCAATCAGTTGGACGCTGTCCGGCGTGCGGCCTGCGTCAGCTTCGGCTTTGGCGATGCGGGATGTGATGTCGTGCAAGCTCATGTCAGTCGGCCCTCGTTGTTAAGGGCGCACAGAACAACAGCTTGGCGCAAAAGAAAAGGGGCAGACCAATGGCCCACCCCTCTTTTAGACTGTTGCGTTCAACTTAGAAGTTGAAGCGAACACCCATGTCTGCAATCGTATGGCCCGCAAAAAGCTTCGCAACACCACCACGGAGCGACGTGCCGCCACCCAAGTCGTGGTTGAAATCGATACCGTAACCAGTGTTCTGCGTCGGCGTACCAAAGATGGTGTCCGCGTCAGAAATGTAGGCTTCGATATTTGTTGCTGCGCCAACATCAAAGCGTGCAGCCAACGTGAATTGTTCACCGTCGGTGCCGTTATCTGCCCAAGCAAGGGAAACAAACGCTGGACCGATGTTACCACCAGCAGATGCTGCCAGTTCCGTATCGGACGCACTGTTGGAATCTTGACCACCCAGTGCAAATGTCCAACCGTTCCATGCGTATGCAACATGTGCTGCAACACGCTCGTTTGCACCGTCTGATGCGGACACATGAACTGATAGGTCGCCAGCGGAGTACATAACCTCGACTGCGTTGTTGGTCGAAGCCGCGCCAGCACCGTCGGAGTCGTACGCGTCACCACGAAACTGGTAGGGTGAGTATTCGTATTGCAAACCGGTCAAACCCAAGTCGATCGGGTACATGCCAGGCATGAATTCCAAAGCGCCGAAGATGTTACCAACACCAACTTCTAAACCGCCGGAACGGGCAAAGAAACGGGGCGCGTTGATACCAGTACTGTTGTACGAACCATCACCAGCAGGTGGTACGAAAATCTCGTCATTTTCCTGCTCGATCCGCACACGCGCACCAAACGTAACGCCAGCGTCCGATTCGGCTGTGGCGTCGATCTGAAGGCGGAAGCGGCTGGTGATATCCACAGAGCTGTCGCCAGTGCCGTCATCGCCGTATGTCTGGGCGATACCGTTGGCACCCGCTGCGCTTGAATATATAACACCAAAACGGCCGTAGCCGCCGAATGTAACGTCTGCAGCTGCAACGCCGGCGGTCGCAACCAGAGCTGTTGTAGCGAAGAGAACTTTTTTCATGAGTTATCCCTCGGTTTGAATTCATATGCCCATACCGGGGAATCCGGTAGAGGTATGAGTGTGTTTTCAGCGTTTGCCTTTGTTTTGGCAAGGATCGCGGAGGCCCCCACAACATTGGGCAAAACTGTGATGCAGCTATGTCACAGTCATATTCGCGCCCGAAAGTCGCCCAGACCCAGAAGGCAAGAGCACAGTCGCCCCATACTCTAGTATATACAGACATTGCGCTTGCCGACCGAACCCTGCTTGGATAGACCTGTGCGCAAACAGGCAAAGGACGGTCGAGATGGTGCGCAGTTCGGTATTCAAATCTACACTAGCCCTCGTGGCGGTCTTGTCGCTTGGCGCATGCGGCGCGCTCAACTTCGGCCCGCCCGCAGAGCGCGATCCGAATCTGGGCCTATCCTCCACCAACCCGAACTATGTCGAGATGGATCCGGACAATACAATCTGGTCGATCTTCAACCGTAAGAATACCGACACCAGCGTCTCGGTGAACAAGTACCTGTGGTCTGCGTCGCTTGAAGTGCTGAACTTCCTGCCGGTGCAATCCATTGATCCCTATACCGGGGTGATCGTCACGGGCTATGGCACGCCTCCGGGTGGCAGCCAGTCCTACCGCGCGACTGTCCTGATTGACGACCCTGCCCTTGATGCACGGTCCTTGAACATCGCGCTGCAAACCCGCGGCGGTCGCACGGTGAGCAAAGCCACCTCTCGTGCTGTCGAGGATGCGATCCTGAGCCGAGCGCGCGAGATGCGCATCGCCGACGCCAAATTCTAAGCCCGCACCCGTCCCTTCCCCATTACAACGCCGGGCCACGCGCTAGTCGCTCGCCCGGCGTTTTTCGTTCATAAGGTCTGCCAAGATGTCCTCTTACTCCCCCGCCGAAATCGAAGCCCGCTGGCAAGCCGCCTGGGAAAAGAACGATGTGTTCCAAGCGGTACGCAATGCCGAAAAGCCCAAGTATTATGTGTTGGAAATGTTCCCCTATCCGTCGGGACGCATCCACATGGGGCACGTGCGCAACTATACGATGGGCGATGTCATTGCGCGCTATAAGATCGCGACGGGCCACAACGTATTGCACCCGATGGGCTGGGACGCCTTTGGGATGCCAGCTGAAAACGCGGCGATGGCGATCGGTGGCCACCCCAAAGACTGGACCTACGGCAACATCGCCGACATGCGCAGCCAGATGAAACCGCTGGGGCTGTCGATTGATTGGTCTCGCGAGTTTGCGACCTGCGACCCGGAATATTACGGCCAGCAACAAGCGCTGTTTCTCGATTTTCTGGCCGAGGGGCTGGTTTATCGCAAAAATGCTATCGTGAACTGGGACCCGATCGACATGACCGTGCTTGCCAACGAACAGGTCGAAGCAGGGCGCGGCTGGCGTTCCGGCGCGCTGGTTGAACGGCGCGAACTGACGCAGTGGTTCTTCAAGATCTCTGACCACTCCGAAGAACTGCTGGCGGCGCTAGACACACTTGATAATTGGCCCGCCAAGGTCAAACTGATGCAGGCCAACTGGATCGGCCAGTCGCGCGGGCTGCAGTTTGCGTTCTCTACCATCGATGCCCCCGAAGGCCACGACCGGATAGAGGTTTACACCACGCGCCCCGACACCCTGCTGGGGGCTAGCTTCGTCGGGATCTCGCCTGACCACCCGCTGGCCAAGCTGCTAGAAAAAGATTCGCCCGAGATCGCGGCCTTCTGCGCTGAATGCCGCAAAGGCGGCACAACGGAAGAAGCGATCGAGACCGCCGAAAAGCTCGGGATGGATACGGGCCTGCGCGTGCGGCATCCATTTGACACCGCGTGGGAACTGCCGGTTTATATCGCGAACTTCATCCTGATGGATTACGGCACGGGTGCTATCTTTGGCTGCCCTGCGCATGACGCGCGGGATTTCGAATTTGCCACCAAATACGGGCTGCCGATTACCTCGACCTTCCTGCCTGACGAAGATGCGGACCCTAAACTTTCCGCCCCCTTCGTGCCGGCAAAATCCGAAAAAGTTTATTACAACGGCGGATTCGCAGGCGAGAAATGGCAAACCGGCGAAGACGCCATTGTGGCAGCCATCGACGCCTGTGAAGCGCAAGGCGTAGGCCAGGGCGTGACCAAGTATCGCCTGCGTGATTGGGGCCTGTCACGGCAACGCTATTGGGGCTGCCCGATCCCTGTCGTCCATTGTGACGCCTGTGGTGTGGTGCCCGAGAAGAAAGAGAACCTGCCCATCGAACTGCCCTATGATGTCAGCTTTGACACGCCGGGCAACCCGCTGGATCGCCACCCGACATGGCGCAATTGCGCCTGCCCGTCCTGTGGCGCACCTGCAAAACGCGAGACCGATACGATGGATACGTTCGTCGATTCCTCGTGGTATTTCGCGCGGTTCACTGCGCCACACGCCGACACGCCAACCAATATGGCGGATGCGGAATACTGGATGAATGTCGACCAGTATATCGGCGGCATCGAACACGCGATTTTGCACCTTCTGTATTCGCGCTTCTTTGCCCGGGCGATGCAGATCACCGGCCACTTGCCCGAAAAAGCAATCGAGCCGTTTAATGCTCTGTTCACCCAAGGCATGGTAACCCACGAAATCTACCAGACCCCCGGTGACAACGGACGGCCTGTCTACCACCTGCCGGAGGATGTGACCGACGGCAAACTCGCCGACGGGACACCCGTTGAAATCATCCCCTCGGCCAAAATGTCGAAGTCGAAAAAGAACGTCGTCGACCCGCTGGGGATCATCGCGAACTACGGGGCCGATACAGCCCGCTGGTTCGTCCTGTCCGATTCGCCCCCCGAACGCGATGTCGAATGGACTGCATCGGGTGCCGAGGCCGCCTATAAGCACCTCAACCGGGTCTGGAATATCAGCACCCGCATCGCGGAAATGGACGAAAGTGCGGCCGGCACGGGCGACGATGACCTGCTGCGTGCGATGCATAAAACCGTTCACGACGTGACGATGGGTGTTGAATCCTTTGGCTTTAACGCCGCAATTGCCAAGCTTTACGCCTTTACTGCGACGTTGCAAAAATCAAAGGCGGGCAAAGCCACGCAGCGCGAGGCGATCATGACGCTGGCCCAGCTCATGGCCCCGATGACCCCCCACCTGGCCGAGGAAATCTGGGCCGCTCAAGGCGGTGCCGATCTCATCACCACCTCTGCTTGGCCTAACGCCGACGACGCAATGCTGGTTGATGATACCGTTACCCTGCCAATCCAGATCAACGGCAAGCGCCGCGCGGAAATTCAGGTCCCTGCGGATATGTCGAAGGAAGAGGTTGAAAAGATCGCGCTCAACCACGAAGCTGTCATTCGTACCCTGGATGGGGCCACGCCCAAAAAGGTCATTGTTGTACCGGGACGGATCGTCAATGTCGTTGCTTAACCGCCGTTTTCTTTTTGCTGTGCCACTGCTGGCGCTGGCGGCCTGCGGGTTCCAACCCGTTTATGGACCCGGCGGCAGCGGTACCGCGTTGCAAAATGCGGTGCAGGTCGACGCGCCGGATGACGCGTTCTCCTATACCCTGGTCCGCGAGATCGAGACACGGTTGGGCCGCGCCGCCAGCCCCCGCTATGCGCTGGCTCTAACGGTCGATACCTCGCAAGAGGGGTTGGCGATCGACAGCGAGGACAACACCACACGCTATAACTTGGTCGGCGATGTCGATTTCGCCTTGCGCAACATCTCCACCGGCCAAGTTGTCACGTCGGGAAATGTCGAAAACTTTACGGGCTATTCCGCGACCGGATCGACTGTTGCCACCCTCGCAGCAGAACGGGATGCGCAAAAGCGGTTGATGGTCATGTTGGCAGAGCAGCTGGTCACACGCCTTTACGCGGCTGATCTGACCCGATGAAGCTGCCCCCGCGCGACGCGAATGCCTATTTCGCCAAGCCCGATCCGAACAAGACCGGGCTTTTGATCTATGGCGGCGACGCGATGCGTGTCGCGTTGAAGCGGCAAAGCTTTCTGAAAAACCTATTGGGTCCCAACGCAGAAGAGGAAATGCGCCTGACCCGTATTCAGGCCGCCGATCTGCGCCGTGACGCGCCGATGCTTCTTGATGCGATAAAGGCCGTCGGCTTTTTCCCCGGTCCCCGCGCGGCCTTCGTTGAAGATGCCAATGACAATATCGCCAAAATCCTGTCTGATGCGCTGGCCGACTGGCAGCCGGGCGATGCGCAAATTGTGGTAACAGCCGGCGATCTCAAGAAAACCTCTAAGGTGCTCAAGGCGTTTGAAGCGCATAAAAATGCTTTTGCGACCCCGATTTACGACAATCCGCCTGACCGGGCAGAAATTGAACGTGTGCTCGCCGAGGCAAAATTAAGCCCAGAGCCCGACGCCATGGGGGTGCTGACCGAATTGGCGCGTGTGCTGGATCCGGGCGATTTTCGTCAAATGGTTGATAAGATTACACTCTACAAGATCAGCGACTCAGGCCCGCTTACCGCCGAGGATGTCGCCAATTGCGCGCCCACCTCTACCGAAGCAGAGGTCGACGACATTCTGCATGTCGTAGCCGAGGCCCGCGCAGGAGACATCGGGCCGGTGATGGCAAAGCTGCAGGCACAGGGTGTAAACGCCGTCACGTTAATCATCATGGCGACACGTCACTTTCGCACGCTTTACCGCATCGCGAGCAATCCGGGCGGGCAGATCTGGGGCGTGCGCGATCGAGACCGCGCTATGCGGCAAGCCAAAAGCTGGGGGGCAGCCAAGCTTGAAACGGCGCTGACCGTGTTGACGGATACCGACCTGACGCTCCGGTCGGCGGGGCAACATGCGCCCGCAATGGCGCTGGTCGAACGCGCTTTTATCCGCCTCGCGATGCTGGGCGCACAACGCTAGATTCTGGGTAATTTTTGGGAGGGAATGTCGATGTATAAGGTAATCGGAGCAACAAAATCGCGGGCGATGCGCGTCATGTGGATGCTCGAAGAACTTCGTCAGCCCTATGAACATGTGCCCTGCGGGCCGCGCTCGGACGAGGCGAAGCAATACAACCCGTCGGGCAAAATTCCGGCGCTGGTCGACGGCGATGAGGTTCTGACCGATTCGGTTGCGATCATGCAGTATCTTGCGGATAAACACGGCGCGCTAACGGCCCCTGCCGGGACCCCGGCGCGTGCGCGTCAGGATGCGCTTACCTTTTGGCTGATCGACGAGATGGACGCGATCCTTTGGGCGGCCGCCAAACACAGCTTTGTTTTCCCCGAAGAGCAGCGCGTCCCCGAAATCAAGGACAGCCTGAAAGCGGAGTTCGCACGATCCGCAGCGAATTTGTCCGACAGATTGGACGGTCCGTTTCTGATGGGCGAGCAGGTGACGATACCGGATTTGCTGGCGACCCACTGCATCAACTGGTCCATCGGCGCGGGCTTTGCCCGGGTGGATGACAAGCTCGGGAATTGGGCCAAATCCATGCGCGACCGCCCTGCGTTCAAGGCCGCGGCGATCCGCGAGGATTAATCCCGATGCGCCCAAGCGGCGGCATGTTGGCCCGCCCATCGGCCTGTCGCAAGGCAGGCCGAAATCAGATACCCGCCAGTAGGCGCTTCCCAATCCAGCATTTCGCCCGCAACGAACACACCGGGGCGTGCGCGCAGCATCAGCCCGTCGTCCACCGCATCGAATTTCACGCCACCAGCGGTGGAAATTGCTTCGTCCAGCGGCCGCAATCCCGCGTGTTTCACTGGCAACGCCTTTAGCAGTTTTGCCAGTTCCACAGCATCCCCTGGTAAGGGCCGCGCCATTTCTTGTAGCAGCGCAATCTTGGCCACATCCAGCTTGAGCGTTTTGCGCAAATAGTTCGCAAGACTCATCTTGCCTCGTGGCTTAGCGAGCTTTTCTGCCAGCGTCTCGCGGGTTTGATCGGGCAGCAGGTCCAGCATCAACGGGTGCCCCTCGCGCAGCCCGCGCGAAACCGTGTAGATCCCGCCCCCTTCCAATCCCCGAGCAGAGATCACCGCCTCCCCCCGGGACCGGTAAGTTCCTGATTTCAAACCAATGCCTTTCAGCGCCGCACCGAAGTGCGCCCCCATATGCGCTGACCATTTCATCGCGATACCGGCATTGGCAGGCGCGAAGGGGGCGATATCAACGCCCGCGTCACGCAAGGGTAAGGCCCATGAGCCAGTGGCACCCAGCCGTGACCAACTTGCCCCGCCCATGGCCAGCACAATCACGTCGGCCGGTAGATGGTGCATCCCGTCAGGTGTATCAAAAACCGGCGTGCCTTCGTCCCATCCGGTCCACCGCCAGCGTGTTTTCAGCTCTACACCATTGCCCGACAGACGTGCCAACCAAGCGCGCAGCAACGGCGACGCCTTCATCACTGTTGGGAAAACCCGCCCCGTCGTTCCGGTGAACAGGTTTTGCCCTAATTCTTCTGCCCAGCCTTGCACCGCAGGCGCATCGAAACTGTTCAGAATAGGTTCAAGCGGCCCTTTTGCCGTCGTAAACGCGTTTAAAAACTTGGTGTGTTCTTCGGCCTTGGTAATATTCAGCCCTGATTTTCCGGCCATCAGCAACTTGCGCGCGACCGACGATTTGTGATCGCAGACAGTGACAGAGAGCCCTGCGGCCGCCATCATTTCGGCCGCCATCAACCCAGCAGGCCCCGCGCCAATGACAACCCCGCGCCGGGCGGGAAAAATATTTGATGTCATGACATGCTCTTTCAATCGAATTAAGGATATAGCTGTTTGTTACAGCGACACCATTAACTTGACCTTAAACCAAATGCACGACGATCGTGTTTATTCCAACAAGAAGGCAGAATATGCGCATTATTTTAATCATCTCGGGTCTCACCCTACTTGCAGGCTGCGGCGTACCCTTTGTGCCGTTTATCTAGGCTCGACTGCTAGAAAATCTCGGCTGGGCTGCCTGACGCCGCGCACATTAATTTTATCCCGCTCGCGATATCAGGCGCAGCGGCAACGGTGTCGGACACGATAGAACGCGCGCTTTCCATCAACGCATCGTCGGCGACAATGCGATCCACCAAGCCGAAATTCAGCGCTTCGTCAGCGGTGATTTTCTGGCCGCCCATCAGAATGAGCTTGCTACGCGACGGGCCAATCAGCGCCGCCATCCGTGCAGGATCACTGGGTTGTGGCAAGAACCCCAGCTTCATCACCGGATAAAAGAACTTGGCACTCGGGACGCAGATCCGCAGATCGCAAGCCAGCGCCATCCCCATCGCGCCGCCGGCCAGCGTCCCGTTCATCGCGCAGATGCTCAGCCCCGGCAACGCGGCAATCGCACCGGACAGCCGCTCCCATATGTCGGAAACGGCCAGCCCTGCGCGGGCTTCGTCCAGATCGGCCCCTGCGCTGAACACCTTGCCATTACCGGTCAGGATCACGGCACGCGCGGCTTGGGCGTCCTCCATGAACTCGGCCAGCGCAACCAGCATATCATGGGTCAGGGAATTGGCTTTGTCCGGCCGGTTGATCGTCGCAACCCAGACGGGTCCTTCGCGGTCGAAATCAATCATACCAGACCAATCGTTTTGCGGATGCCTTCGTCGCGCAGCGAGATTTCCTCGCCGCAGTATGTGTCGGCGTCGGCACTGCACATCCACAGCAACGCTCGCGCGGGCCAATCGGCGGGGATGTGATCCTCCCATGCCAGCTCGCTTACGGGGTTCACGCCGCTTGCTTTGATCTCGCGTTGCATCTGGGTCGCCACGGTGCCCGGCGACAGGCCGATGGCGCGGATGCCGTTTGCGGCTTCTTCCAGATGGATCGACCGCCCCATCATATTCACTGCCGCTTTGGACGCGCAGTAATGGCTCCAGGCTTCGATGGCGTGATGCGCGGCACCCGAACTGATCGTCAGGATTGACCCACCGCCAGCGTTCTTCATCACCGGCAGCACAGCGCGCATCCCGTTATAGACGCCCTTGAGGTTGATATCGATGACCTGAGACCACTCGTCCGGGTCCGATGCGGCAAGATGCGAGATCGGCTCGATCACGCCGGCGTTGTTGATCAGCACATCAACGCTGCCAAAGGCCCCAAGCGCGGTTTCCACAGCCGAGGACATCTCGCCGAAACGGGCCACGTTGCAGGGGATCGCGATGGCCTGCTTGCCGATTTCCCCAGCCAGATCAGCAATCGCATCTTGCGACCGCGCCATCAGCACAACGTTCGCCCCGGCGGAGGCGAAAACCCGCGCAGCTTCGGCACCGATCCCGCGGCTTGCACCTGTAATCATCACGGTTTTGCCAGTCATATCCATCGTATAATTCCCTTTGTCCTCAATATGCCCCCGTCCGGAGGCCACCGCCTTCGGCGTTTGGTGACATCGTTAGCAACAACATCGACCAGCGCCAATCAAAAGCGCCCGCGCGGGCGGAAGATCGCAGATTGGCGCGGGCCGCATTGCCTTGTAAGCTGGCATCGGGCGATTACCTTTAGCGCAACCGCGCTATCACCGAATGGCCGCCCGCGATTTGCGATAAAGGAATTTTTCATGATCCGCCCCCTCTTTGGCAGTGCCGCCCTTTCAGTTCTTTTCACATCATCCAGCGCTTTGGCAGATGTCACCCCGCAGGATGTGTGGCGCGACTGGCAGGACCATATGCAAAGCATGGGCTACACCCTGACCGCGACCGAAAAGGCGACCGGTGACACGCTTGCGGTAAGCAATGTCCGCTTTGACCTATCAAGCGAACCTGATCTGGCCCAAATCTCGATGTCGCTTGAACAGTTGAGCCTGGTGCAGAACGACGATGGGACCGTGTCAGTCGTGATGCCCGAAGCGATGCCGCTGGTGCTTGAGATCACCCCAACCGACCCCGACGAAGACCGCGTCCGCGCCGCAGTGACCGTGAACCAGACAGGCCATGACATGCGCGTCAGCGGCACACCGACAGACCTGAGCAGCGCCTATGCCGCGGGTCTGCTGGGCCTGTCGCTTGATCAGATGACAGTGGGGGATGAAACCTTTGGCCCCGATAACGCGACGTTGAACGTGGTGCTCAATGACGTCGAATATCTGTCGAAATCGGTACTGACGGACATGCGCGCCTATGCGCAGGACGGCTCCGTCGCGTCGATGACCTTTGATATGCGGTTCAAAGACCCCGAAGAGCCCGCCATCGCGACGCTTAACGGCACGTCGGCCAATATGACCTTTGACGGCGACGGGCGGTTGCCGCTGGGTGTGGCACGGGCCAGCGATATGGCAGCGATGCTGCGGTCTGGCATGACCGGCGCAGGCACGCTCGCAAGCGGCAACAGCACGCTTACGGTGGACATCGAAGACCCCGAGAACGGCAATATGTCCGCCGCAGTCGCGTCTGAAGGCGGCCGCTTGACGGTTGAAACCAGCGCCGACGGGATGAGCTATGCCGGTTCGCGTCAGGGGATGGCACTGTCTGTGCAACCACAGCAGTTCCCGTTCCTGCTGTCCTTCGGCCTCGACAATGCGGCGTTCAATCTCAGCGCGCCGGTGCTCAAGACCGATGACGCGCAGGACGTGGCGCTTGGGTTGAACCTCGAAGGGTTCACCATGTCGGATATGGTCTGGGGCATGATTAACCCCCAAGGTACCCTGCCCCGTGATCCTGCGAACCTGTCGCTGGATGTCTCGGGCAAGGCACGCCTATTGATGGATTACTTTGACCCCGAGGCCGCGGCTAAGATGGCCGAAACCGGAAACGTTCCTGCCCAGTTGGATAGCGTGAACCTGAATGCATTGATCGTGGATGCATTGGGGGCCAAGTTGACGGGCAACGGTGCGGCAACCTTTGACCATGACGAAAACGACCCCACCGCGCTGAAGCCGTCGGGCGCAGTTGATCTTAAACTGGCGGGCGGGAACACCTTGATGGATACACTTGTATCTTCGGGGTTGCTGCCTGCGCAGATGGCGATGGGGGCCCGGATGATGATGGGCATGTTCGCCGTCCCTGCCGAGGGCGAAGATACATTGAAATCCAAGCTCGAATTCACCCGCGACGGGCAGATTCTCGCGAATGGCCAGCGGATCAAATAACGCCCTCTAGCCGCATCCCTTCACGGACGGGCGTCCCTTGCGCAGGTGCGACAGGGACGCTAGCAGTCTTTTCACCCACCCAAGGAGTATTCCCCCATGTCGCAATCCATTGAGGCGCTGACCAAGTCCTTGCTCCATGCCGCCAGCCGCGCAGGTGCAGATAGCGCCGATGCGATGGCCGTGCGCGGGACGTCGGTAAACGTCGATGTGCGCGGCGGGGTGCTGGAACAGGCTGAACGCGCCGAGGGCGTGGATATCGGGCTGCGCGTCTTTGTCGGGCAACGGTCAGCCAATGTGTCTGCGTCTGACACGTCGGACCGCACAATCGAGGAAATGGCGATCCGTGCGGTTGCAATGGCAAAAGAAGCGCCCGAAGACCCCTATGTCGGGCTTGCCGACCCCGACCAGCTGGCGACGGATTGGGATATCGAAGCGCTGGAGCTTTACGACCCCGCGCCCGAGCCCTCGCCCGAAGCGCTACAAGATGACGCCGCCCGCGCCGAAGCCGCAGGGTTGGCCGTCAAAGGCGTCAGCCAAGTCCAATCTGCCGGTGCGGGATATGGGGCGCAGCAGGTATTCATGGCCGCCAGCAACGGGTTCGAGGGCGGATATCGCCGCACCGATCGCGGGCTGTCTTGTGTTGCGATCGCCGGAACGGGCACGGGGATGGAGCGGGACTATGACGGCGACAGCCGCATTTTCCAGACCGATCTGCGCAGCCCCGAAGACATCGGCACCAAGGCAGGCGAACGCGTTCTGACACGCATGGGCGCACGCAAGCCGCCTACAGGGGCCTATCCGGTGTTGTTTGATGAACGCATTTCCTCTGCCCTGATCGGGCACCTGCTGTCGGCCATCAGCGGTAGCGCGATCGCGCGTGGCGCATCATGGCTGCGCGGCGCTATGGGCGAACAGGTTCTGCCCAAAGGCCTGTCCCTGATCGAAGACCCCTTTCGCCCCCGCGTCGCAGGCTCGCGCCCCTTTGACGGGGAAGGCCTCCCCACATCGTGCCGCACCATCGTTGAAGACGGGATGTTGCAGGGTTGGACCCTTGATCTGGCGACAGCTCGTAAGCTGGGGCTGACCCCCACTGGCAATGCGGCACGCGGCACCGGATCGAACCCCGGTCCGGCCACCTGGAACATCGCGCTTACCCAAGGCGACGCCACCCGCGCTGACCTGATCGGCGATATGGGCACCGGCTTGCTTGTGACCTCGATGATCGGCTCTACGATCAATCCAAATACCGGCGACTATTCTCGTGGGGCGTCTGGCCTGTGGATCGAGAATGGCGAGATCACCCATGCGATCAACGAATGCACCATTGCGGGCAACTTGCGTGACATGTTGCAATCCATCGTTCCGGCAAATGACGCACGCGCGCATCTCAGCCGCGTGGTGCCGTCTTTGCTTGTCTCGGGAATGACCCTTGCCGGCGCTTGATGACCTCTCCCTCCTGATAGAGGCCGCGCACCGATCCGGCGAGATTGCGACCTCTTTCACCGGCAAAACCGCGCAGCGTTGGGACAAGCCCGACGAGGCCGGCCCCGTGACCGAGGCGGACCTTGCAGTCAATGCGATGTTGCACCAGACGCTGACAACGGCCCGTCCGGATTATGGCTGGCTGTCCGAAGAAAGCGACGATGGCCCGCAGCGGCTGGGGCAGCGCGATCTCTTTATAATTGATCCCATTGATGGCACGCGCAGCTTTATCGAAGGGTCCGACACATGGTCCCATTCACTTGCCATCTCGCGGAACGGGAAGATCACGGCAGCGGTGGTGTTTTTGCCCATGCTGGACCGGCTCTATGCGGCGGCTGCGGGGCGTGGGGCGACGCTGAACGGCCAACCGATTGCCGTCTCCGACATCGCCACCTTGTCTGAGGCGACCGTGTTGGCAACCAAACCGGTGATGGAAATGCAGCATTGGGCCAAGGGCGACCCCGGCTTTAAACGCGCGCACCGTCCCTCGCTGGCCTATCGGCTGGGGCTGGTGGGACAGGGCCGGTTTGATGGCATGGTCACGCTGCGCAAAAGCTGGGAATGGGACATCGCCGCGGGCGCGCTGATTGTTACCGAAGCAGGCGGGCAATGCACTGACCGCACGGGGCAACCGTTGCGGTTCAACAACCCCGACCCGCGCCTGAACGGTGTTGTCGCGGGGGGCGGTGCCGTCCATGCGGCGCTGCTAAGCGGCCTTGCCCAGACCCAAGCCACCCCGTAGATTGGGCCCAAGGCCATCTGTTTGAAAACAAAGGATCGCGATATGACCCAACGCCTGCACCTCGTTTTCGGGGGTGAATTGATTTCGCCCACCGGCACCGCGTTCAAGAATGTCGATGACATCCACGTCGTTGGGATCTTCCCGAACTATGCCAGCGCCTATGACGCTTGGAAAAACGAAGCACAGCGCACGGTCGATAACGCGCATATGCGGTACTTTATCGCGCATCTGCACCGTCTGCGCGACGAAGAAGCTGCAGCGTCCTCTACCGAAGAGTTGGGGTAACCTCTTATGGCGCGGTCGCTTGGGCTGTCAGCCTATCGCGCCTTTACCGGTCGCGGGGGCGTGCCGCCATTCACCCCCGTGGCCAAGCGCCCCGCAGGCGAACTTGTCTGGTGCCACGCCCCCGAACCCGGCAGCTTGTTCGCGATACAAGACCTCGCCATACGGCTTTGCCGTAGCCGTCCGGGGCTGAGTGTTCTGATCACCGTCCCCCAAGCCTCAACGCCGGTGGACCTGCCGCCGTGTAGCGAGGCAGACGTGCTGATCGATACCCTGCCCGAAGACCACCCGACGCTCGCCAAGACCTTTATCGATTACTGGCAGCCCGATGCCTGTGTCTGGGCGTGGGGGCGACTGCACCCGAATATGATCGCAGAGATGACCACACATGCCTGTCCGATGTTCCTGATCGACGCCGACAGCGACGGCTTTGACGGGCGGCGCGACCGTTGGCTGCGCGATCTGACCCGCGATCTGCTGATGCATTTCTCGGCCATCATGACGCGATCGGACGCGGGGCTGCAGCGGCTGGTCCGGCTGGGACTGGCCCGCAAAGACATAGAGCGGACCCCCGCACTGCAAGCCGGCGGACGCGTTCTGCCCTGTATGGAATCTGATCTGGCGGATCTGTCGGCAGCCGCCGTAGGGCGCCCGATCTGGTTTGCCAATCAGGTGCTCGAGGGCGAGCTGAACACGGTGCTCACTGCGCACCGTCAGGGTCTGCGTCTGTCGCACCGTTTGCTGCTGATCCTCGCGCCCGCCGACCCTAAACAGGCCGATGCTTTCGCGCAGCGCATGGACGATCAGAACTTTCGCGTGCTGCGATGGGGTGATGCGGGCTATCCCGACGCCTCGACCCAAGTGATGATCGCCGATGATCCGGCAGAGATCGGGCTGTTCTACCGGCTGGCTCCAGTGTCCTTTCTGGGGAATTCCTTGATCAACGGCAGCGGCGGCTGTGATCCGTTCGAGGCCGCCGCCTTGGGCTCGGCTGTGCTTTATGGGCCCAAGGTCCGGCGCTATCTGCCGCTTTATACCCGTCTCGCTGCCGAGGGTGCCGCGCGTATCGTGAATGACGCGACGGCCCTTGGCACTGCCGTGACCCGTCTGATCGCGCCGGATCAGGCCGCTACGATGGCGCAGGCGGGGTGGGATGTCATCAGCCGTGGTGCCGCCGTTACCGACAGGGTGATCGACCTTGTGCAAGAAACGCTTGATCAGCGAGAGGCCAAGCCATGAAACGCGCCCCCGCCTTTTGGCACCGCCCGACACCCGATTGGCGCGCACGTCTGTTGCAACCCTTGGGCGCACTTTACGCCAAGGCCACAGCACGGCGGCTGACTGGGGGCACACCGTTGCGTCTGGATATTCCGGTGGTCTGCGTCGGCAATATCAACGCCGGCGGAACGGGCAAGACACCAACAGTCATGGCCGTCGTCGAACATCTGCGTGACCAGTATCACACGCCCCATGTGGTTTCGCGCGGCTATGGTGGCACGCTAAAAGGACCGGTGCAGGTCGACCCCTCGCGCCACAGTGCCGCGCTGGTGGGGGATGAACCGCTGTTGCTGGCCGCTTTTGCTGATGTCTGGGTCGCGCAGGATCGCGCCGCGGGCGCACAGGCTGCTGCGGATGCAGGTGCCTCGGTGATTGTGATGGACGACGGGTTTCAGAACCCCGCGCTGCATCAGGACCTGTCGATCGTTGTGGTGGATGCGGCCAAGGGATTTGGCAACGGTCTGTGCCTACCGGCGGGCCCTTTGCGTGAACCGGTCGCAACCGGTCTGGCGCGTGCGGATATCATACTGTCCATCGGCAGTGCGTTAGATCAGGCGCAATTCGATACCACCGCGCTGCCCCAAAAATTGCCGCATGTCCGTGCCGAACTCGCCCCGCTACAAACGGGGATGGATTGGTCCGGCACGCGGGCGCTGGCATTTGCAGGGATCGGCCACCCCGAGAAATTCTTTGCCACCCTGCGCGATCTCGGGGCCGAGATTGTCCACGCCGAAGCGCTGGAGGATCACCAGCCGCTGAACCCCGCCTTGATGGGACGGCTTGAGGCCGACGCTGCCTTGCGGGGGGCACAGCTGGTCACAACGGAAAAAGACGCGGTGCGTCTGCCCGCGTCTTTCAGAATGAAGGTAATCACCCTGCCCGTGCGTCTGAAATTCGACCCTGACAACGCGCTATTTGCGGCGTTGGACCAACTGCCGCCACCCAAATAGCACGCCGGACCCTGCAACGAGGCTCCGGCTGCGATTTGCGTGTGACCTAGTCGTCCTGACCAAGCTTTGGCGCTGCACGATGCAAAGCCAGCTCGGCTCCCGAGAATTTGAACGGCGACCGGATGCCCGGCACCCCGTCCAGTTCGACCTTCATGCCACGCGCGATGACTTGGGGGTCTTCGAACATATCGGCCATATCGTTGATCGGCCCTGCCGGCACGCCCTCTGCCTCGCAGGCGGCGAGCAGATCGTCACGGGTGCGCTGGCTGGTGGCCCCTGTCAAACGGCGGATCATCTCGGGGCGGTTGGCGACGCGGTCGGCATTCTTGGCATAGTCAGCCGAGGTTGCCATGTCATCCAGCCCCAACATCCGGCACAGCCGTTGGAACTGCCCGTCATTGCCCGTGGCAATGATCAGATGCCCGTCAGAGGACTCGAACACCTCGTAGGGGGTCAGGTTCGGGTGCGCATTGCCCATCCGCGTGGGCGCATTGCCCGTTGTCAGATAGTTCATTGCCTGATTGCCCGTGACCGCAACAGCACAATCCAGCAAGGCCATGTCGATATGCTGGCCCACACCGGTCTGGCCACGCTGGTGCACCGCTGCAAGAATGGCCGTGGTGGCATAGATACCGGTAAAGATATCCGTGATCGCCATCCCGTGTTTCTGGGGCTGGCGGTCGGGTTCACCGGTAATCGACATCAGGCCGGACATGCCTTGGATGATGAAATCATAGCCCGCGCGATGCGCATAGGGCCCGTCCTGACCGAAACCGGTAATCGAACAATAGATCAGCTTGGGGAACTGCTTGGACAGGCTGGCATAATCCATCCCGTATTTCGCCAGCCCACCGGTTTTGAAATTCTCGATCAGGATATCGGCATCGGCCAAAAGCTCTTTCATCTTGGCCTGACCTTCATCGGTGGTCAGATCGACCACAACCGACGCTTTGCCCCGATTGGCCGAATGGAAATACGAGGCAGATTTATCCTCGTCGCGTTCAATGAACGGGGGCCCCCACTGGCGGGTGTCGTCGCCCGCCGGGCTCTCTACTTTGATGACCTCGCAGCCCAGATCCGAAAGGGTCTGGCCGGCCCAGGGGCCTGCCAGAATACGAGCCAGCTCAATAACCTTGAGCCCTGCCAGCGGGGCCGCCATTATTCTTCCAATGCTGCGTCGATGATCTCTTTCATCTCGGCATAGGGCATGTTGGAATATTTCTTGCCGTTGATCATGAAGCTAGGCGTGCTGGTGATGTCGTCCGCCTTTTGGTTTTCTTCCCACCATGCGACCAGCGACTGTGCTTTTTCACCGTCCTGAAGGCAGGCATCCAGTTCTTCGTTGTCCAAGCCGGCAAGGCGGCCGATCTTGCGCAGCTCTTCGACGATAGCTGTGGGCTCTCCGGCGCGGACCCATTCGGACTGGCCGGCATAGATCATGTCGGTGATGCCAAAGAACTTGTCCTCGCCCCCGCAGCGCGACACCATCGAGGCCCAAAGACCGTAGCGGTCAAAATAAACCTCGCGATAGGTAAAGCCGATTTTGTCGTTGTCGATGTAATCCGCCTTGAGCTGCTGGAACGGGCCTTGGTCAAAGGCGGCGCAGTGCGGGCAGGTGTAGGAGGCGTATTCGATGATCTGAACAGCTGAATCGAGTTTACCCAGTGTCATGTCCTCAATAGCAGCGGTTTCGGCAGTCGTTTCGGATGAAGCGGTGTCTGCTTTGTCCGCGCTAGCTGTTTGTGCGTTGGCTGCGCTGACCAGAGGGGTGATCTGCGTGCTATCCACGGCATTCGTACCGCTGAAAGCGTACCAGCCACCTGCGGCGGCCACGGCAACAGCGGCAAGGATGGGGAATGTCGGTTTCATGTGATTTCCTTTTTCAGCGTTTGGTCTTGTTCAATATGTTCTCGCCCAGACGTGCAAGTGCATCGCGCAGGGCGTCGTTCGCGACAGGGCCGACGGTTTCGACAGCGCGCTGATGCAAGACGGGATCGTTCGGCGGTTCGGGATGGGTCTTGGGTTGCGGTGCAAAGGCGACCTGCCCTTCGGCAAAGCCCGTCGCGGCGGTCTGTGTCACCCGCACACGCGCTATCGCGTTAAAGCCGTAGATGGCGTTTACCTTGGCGCGCAGTTGTTCTTTTTGCATTTCCAGCATCGGCGCATTCGCCCCTGTCGTCAGCAAGGTCAACGTCGCCCCCATGCCGCCCCGGCCATAGCTTACCTCAACGGGGCGCGAAATGGCCGCGGTGTCTTGGCCCACGATCTCGGCCCATTGGGTCAACAAGCGGGACTGGGCAAAACCACGGGTTTCGCTCGCCTGACGGATTTTGGCCGAAAGCAAGCTATCGGTCCTTTTGAACCCTTTTGTACTGGTACGCCGTGGCGGCATGACTATCTTTCCCGAATGACTAGCCACAACATAGCGATCCCGCCTCGTATCACCAGCCATACCCAACCGAAAAGGTTATAAACATTGCGTGACACCGACCCATCCGGCGACCTGCCGCTGATCCTTCTGGAGTGGTACGATGTACATGCCCGTGCGATGCCGTGGCGGACACCTCCGGCGGACCGTGCGGCCGGCGTGCGCCCCGATCCCTATCGTATCTGGCTGAGCGAGGTGATGTTGCAGCAAACCACGGTTGCGACGGTGCGCGACTATTTCCAACGGTTCACCGCACGCTGGCCTACTGTGGTTGATCTGGCGGCGGCGGCGGATGCCGATGTGATGGGGGAATGGGCTGGCTTGGGATATTACGCCCGCGCCCGCAACCTGCTGAAATGCGCCCGCGCCGTGGTGGCCGAGCATGACGGCCAGTTCCCCGCCGATCACGCCGCCCTGCTACAGCTACCAGGGATCGGGCCCTACACCGCTGCGGCCGTATCCTCTATCGCGTTTGATCTGCCGTTCACGGTGCTGGACGGCAATGTCGAACGGGTGATGGCCCGGCTTTATGACATTCACATGCCACTGCCCGCCGCCAAGCCAGATCTAATGGCACGTGCAGAGGTGCTGACCCCACCCATCCGCCCCGGAGATTACGCCCAAGCGGTGATGGATCTGGGGGCCACAATCTGCACGCCGAAATCCCCCGCCTGCGGCATTTGCCCGTGGCGCGATCCCTGCCTTGCCCGCCGCAACGGCACCGCAGCCGAGCTGCCAAAGAAGACCCCGAAAAAGCCGAAACCGATCCGGCATGGTACCGTTTATCTGGGGCAGCGGGCGGACGGGGCATGGCTGCTTGAGACGCGCCCCGACAAAGGATTGCTGGGCGGTATGCTCGGCTGGCCCGGCACCGACTGGATCAACACCGACACCGCGCGCCCGTCCGGTACGCCGCCTGCTTCCGCCGACTGGCAGCCGCTCGCGGGCGAGGTGCGCCATACCTTTACTCATTTCCACCTGATGCTGACCGTCATGCACGCGCCCCTACCGGCCGAGGCGGATCCGGAGCGCGGGCATTTTGTTGCGCGGGACGACTTTCGCCCCTCGGATCTGCCCACGGTGATGCGCAAAGCCTACGACTTGCTACGGTAGCGGCTGCACGTCATAGTTTATCGCAGCCAAACCTGTGCCCGTCCATCGGGGCCAAACACCCTCAAAAGGCCGTGCAGCATGACCTTGCCCACAACAAACGTAAGCACCCATCAACTGTCGCAGTTCCGCCGTGCATTGCCCTTTGCTCTGTCATTTGGGTTGATCCCGCTGGTCTGGATATCGGCCTATGTTGGTGGGTGGACTGTGATCGTGATGCCGGTGGTCACATGGTACCTGTTTTCGATCATCGACGCGATCGCGGGGCTGAACCTTGATAACGCCGATCCGGACGCGTCCGATGACGATCTGTTCTGGTACCGCATGATTACGACCGCGTGGATGCCTGTGCAGTTCCTCACGTTGTTTGGGCTGCTGTGGTACGTGCCGCAGGCCGCGCATCTGTCCGGCTGGGAGAAGGCCGCGGTTTTCTTCGGGGTGGGCGTCATGACCGGCACCATCGGGATCAACTATGCCCACGAGCTGATGCACCAACGCAACAAGCGCGAACGGTTCTGGGCCGATGCCCTGCTGGCGATGGTGCTTTATTCGCACTTCCGGTCCGAACATTTGCTGGTGCACCACCGCTATGTCGCCACCCCGCGCGATCCGGTAACGGCGCGCTACAATGAAGGGTTCCACCGCTTTTATCCGCGCGTGCTGCGGCAATCGCTTGTGTCCAGCTTTCAGGCTGAAAAAGCGATGCTGGCACGCAAGAGCAAACCTTGGACCGACCTTGGCAACCCGTTCTTCAAATATTGGGCGCTGCAAGCGGGCTGCCTGATCCTGGCTGTGGTACTTGGAGGCTGGGTCGGACTGGCCCTGTTTCTGCTGCAAGCCGGCGTGGCGATCTGGCAGCTCGAACTGGTGAACTATATCGAACACTACGGGCTGACGCGTAAACATCTGGGCGAGGGTAAATACGAACATGTCCAGCCGCGCCATTCATGGAATGCCGCGCATATGGCGTCGAACTGGCTGCTGATCAATCTACAACGCCATTCGGACCACCACTACAAACCGGACCGTCGGTTTCCCGTACTACAAACCTATGGCGACGCGCAGGCACCGCAGCTGCCCTATGGCTACCCTATTATGACCATGGCCGCGATGATGCCCTGGGTCTGGCGGCGCGTGATGAACCCGCGGGTGCGTGCATGGCGTCGGACCTACTACCCCGAGATTACGGAATGGGCCGACTATAATGCGGGCAAGACCCCCTATCCGCGCTAACGCCCCTCGGTTTGAAACGAAAAAGACCCCGCCAATGAAAGGCGGGGCCAAGGTGAGTGTCCTTATAGGCACGCCTTCTCATAAGGCGGCAAGGACACCGGCGGTGTTCGTAAAAAGGGTGTAAATGGGGGGGGGAGAGGCCTAGTTGGCCATCTCCGCCCGGATTTGCTGACGCAAGATATCGATCGGCACACGTTTGCCGTCTTTCTTGTAGCACCAGTATGTCCAGCCATTGCAGCTTGGCGCTTTCTCATACGCCGCACCAACCTGGTGGATCGATCCTTTGACCTCGTTGCCGATCAGCGTGCCATCGGCACGGACCTTGGCAGAGTAACGGCCGTTGAGGGAATAAAGCTCTTCACCCGGACGCAGCATGCCACGCTCAACCAACTGGCCAAACGGCACACGCGGTTCTGCACGCTTCGACGTGGTGGTCTGCAACGCCTCTTTGTCGAATTTGCGCACGGATTTGATCCGCTTTTCAGCGACCTTGCGGTAGGCTTCTTCGCGTTCGATCCCGATGAAATCACGGCCCAACATCTTGGCAACAGCGCCTGTGGTGCCGGTACCAAAGAACGGGTCCAGCACGACATCGCCGGGGCTGGTAGAGCCGACGAGAATACGGTGCAGAAGGCTTTCGGGCTTTTGGGTCGGATGTGCCTTGTCGCCCGCGTCGTTCTTCAGACGTTCGTGGCCGGTGCAGATCGGCAGCACCCAGTCGCTGCGCATCTGGATGCCTTCGTTCAACGCCTTCAGCGCTTCGTAGTTGAAGGTATATTTCGCGTTTTCGTCCTTGCCGGCCCAGATCATCGTCTCATGGGCGTTGGTAAAACGCTTGCCGCGGAAGTTTGGCATCGGGTTCGACTTGCGCCACACCACGTCGTTCAAGATCCAGAAGCCCGCATCCTGCAATGAGGCACCGACGCGGAAGATGTTGTGGTAGCTGCCAATGACCCAGATCGCGCCATTGGGTTTCAGCAATCGACGTGCGGCTTTCAGCCATTCACGCGTAAATTTGTCATAGACGGCAAAGCTGGAAAACTGGTCCCACGCATCGTCTACGGCATCGACTTTCGAGTTATCGGGACGATGCAAGTCACCCCGCAACTGAAGGTTGTAGGGTGGGTCTGCAAAGATAAGGTCCACCGACTCCGCAGGAAGCGCATTCATCGCTTCGATACAGTCGCCAGAAATGATCGTGTTTAAAGGGAGTGCTGCCGCACCCTTGGTCATCGTCTTCATAATAGCTGCCTCTTGCCCGGCACATTGTGTGCTCTTGGTTATCCACAAGATGCCCTGACAGACGATTCATGGTCAATTTCTTTTTTGAATCAAGTGGTTAGTTATTTATCTTGATACAACATGTTGTGTACCGGCTTGAACAAACGTCTATGGTGTGGGGTCACACCAATTTCCTGCAACGCTTCCATGTGCTTTTTTGACCCGTATCCCATGTTGGTTTCCCAGCCATATCCGGGATGCTGTTGCGCCAATGACAACATGACACAATCTCGACATATTTTAGCCGCAATAGAGGCCGCAGAAATCGACTGCGATCGGGCGTCTCCCTTGATCACGGTTTCAGCGGCTACCGTCAGATCGCGCGGGATCATATTGCCGTCGATCAGCGCATAGTCCGCCGGCGTCTTCAGCCCCTCCAACGCGCGCACCATCGCAAGGTGGCTCGCCCTCAGGATGTTCAGCTCTTCGATTTCCTCGACCGAGGCATGGGCAACGCTTACATCTGCGACCTGCAAAATCTGCTCGTACAGCCGTTCGCGCGCCCGTTTGGTCAGCTTTTTTGAATCGTTCAGCCCCTCGGGGATACGGTGCGGGTCCAGCACCACGGCAGCGGCTGTGACCGGCCCCGCCAATGGCCCGCGCCCCACCTCGTCAACGCCAGCGACCCGCCGAAAGCCGCGCGCATGGGCGACCCGTTCAAATTCAAAATCTGGTTTCATAGAGTGTGCAAACCCCAACCCGCCCCAAAGCTCAAGCCCCGACACCGCGAATTGTGACATTGCGAAGACCGCGGTGCCACAATCGAAAAAGATATCCACAGACAATAAGAAAGGGAGGAATGCCCGAACATTCCTCCCTTCCCCGATGAAGGACACCTAGATGCCCCCCGGTATTGACACGCGGAGATTAACCGCGCGCCAAACTGTATCCCGCACCACGAAGGCAGCGGGCGTCATAACCATTGCGGGTGCCGCGATGGGTCCGGATTTGCTGCGCACATTGCTGCGGCAAACGGTCGGCATGACGGAAATTATTCTCGAGACAGCGGCGGCCGAACATCAGCACCTGACCGCGACGCGTATCGAAACTTTGGAAACATTGCTTGGGCAACAGCTTGGCATTGGCGTGCCTGTCGTACTGCTGGCGCTTGTACCCCTTTGGCAGCGGGCGCGGCTCTACATGGCGCTGCGCTTTGGGCGCGCGGTAGACCGGTACATGTTCAGCCCGAGGGGGGCGGGGCGCGCGGTACACAGTGTCGGGCGCATGGCGATGCTTTGACACTTCCTGCCGTGCCCGTTCATCGTCGCGCTTGTTCTTGTCGTGAATGATCTTACCGACAATGGCCACACCCAGCACCCCCACCGCGATCTTTGCCAGGTCCCTATTGCGATCACCCGCGGCGGCTGGAACGGCGGTAAAAGCCGTGATTGCGACAGCTGCGGCTGCAATCGAGGCGATGAATTTATGGTGCAATGTAAAGCGCATTGTCTGATCCTTTCGGTTAAGGGCACCATGGGAAGCACCCCATGCAAAGCCATCAAGAGCGAGGCCGTGTGATCAAAATGGGCAACCCCCCTCAGACAGGCAATAACACCCCGCTGTTATCGGATATCAAGGCCCCCCAGCCCCAATGGATATTGAATATCCGCCCGGATAAGCGCAGTCTTATATACATGAAACACATCCTCCTTTCTCTGGCCGCGGCGGGGCTGCTCGCCCTGTCCGCCCCCTCTGCCCAAGCGGCAGAATGCTTTGCCGATTATAAGGCCAAGCAGGAAAACCCCTTGCGCCTGCATTATGGTGTGGCGCAAGTATCTGGCGACTGCAGCCGCGCCACGGCACAGTCACAACTGACCAAACGCTTGGCCGCACAGGGCTGGACGCTGCTGACGGTTGTTTCTGTCTTTGGCGAAGATGGGCTTAACCAAAGGAAAGAGAGTGCCGGAAAAAACTTCCTCCGCTTCTGAGATGCGGCGCACGGGCGGACGTTTTGTCGGCGGTGGTATCTCAGCCGTCGTGGCGATCATTCTGATCGGCGCGGGGCTTTTGCTGTGGGCTCTGCCCGACGCCAACGCCTTTAACGCACAGGTCGAACGCATCTTTGTCGAAAACGACGATCTGACCACACAGGCAGAAATCAAGCTGCTTGAAATCCTTGCGCAATCGGGCACGGCTTTCTCTGAAACCCTGTCGAGCTACCGGATCGTGATCATCGTGCTGCTGGTCTTTGCCACCGCAATGCTGGTCGCGGCGCTGGTGTTCCTGATCATGCTCGTCGGCTTCAACCGCCGCATGGCGCAGATCGAACGGGTGGGGATTCAGGTGAACTCCCTGCTGATCAGCCGCGAAGAGAACACCGTCTATCTCAATAACCTCGGTTTCAAACTGACCGCCGCCGCGATGGAGACGATGTCGGTTCTCGCCGAAGCACGTATGGATGATGACGTTCTGTCCGGCTCGGAAATCGAAGGCGTCATTTCAGGCCGGACCGCCGCCGATTGTGACGAAGCGGCGGGGGCCACGCGCATCAAACGTCTACGCGACACGCTCGGCAACCAGATTGTGTCTGAACTGCTGGTCAAGAATATCGCGCGGCGCGGCTACATGCTGGCCATCGACAAGGATGTGATCAAGGTCATCTGACCCCTTCATTTTGCCCTTTAAACTCCGGGGGAGGCGCGCCCGCGCGACGGGGGCAGCGCCCCCTCTGGACACTTCGTAATGCTTGACCCTAGGGTACGCTGAAACAGCACCAAGGATCATGCCCATGCCAGCCCCCTTCAACGCGTTCAAACAGGCTTTGAAACAAGGCGATACCGTCTTTGGCTGCTGGCTGGGGCTTGCGGATACCTATAGCGCTGAACTGATGGGGACTGCGGGTTTCGACTGGCTGGTCATCGATGGCGAACACGCCCCCAACGACCTGCGCTCTATCTTGGCGCAGCTGCAGGTGCTCGAAGCATCAGACAGCCATCCGGTTGTGCGCCTCCCAGTGGGCGAGACCCACCTGATCAAACAGATGCTTGATGCCGGGGCGCAGACTTTGCTGGTGCCAATGGTCGATAACGTCGATCAGGCCCGCCAACTGGTGCGCGACGTCACCTATCCACCCCATGGCGATCGCGGCGTCGGCTATGCGCTGACCCGCGCAGCGCGGTTTTCGCAGATCGCGGATTATGGCACCACAGCGGACGACGAAATCTGTCTGCTGGTGCAGGTTGAAAGCGTTAAAGGGCTGGAGAACCTCGACGATATTTTGAAAGTTGACGGGATCGACGGGGTGTTCATCGGGCCCGCGGATCTGGCGGCGGATATGGGGTATATGGGCAATGCGCTCCACCCCGAAGTGCAAGACGCGATCATGACCGCGCTGCACAAGATCCACGCGGCGGGTAAAGCGCCGGGCATCCTGTCGACCAACGACGACATGACCCGCGATGCCCTAGAGGCAGGGGCGCAGTTTGTCGCGGTCGGGGCCGATGTGTTGATCCTTAGCCACGCGGCCCAAGCGCTTGCGGGCAAATGGCGTGATACCCTGAAATGATGCGCGGGATTGCCCTGTTGGGGTTGGGCTATGTGCTCAGCCAGTTTTTCCGCGCCTTTCTGGCCGTGCTCAGCCCCTCTTTGCGGGTCGATCTGGGGGCCACGCCCGAAGACCTCGCCTTTGCGTCGGGGCTGTGGTTCTTTTCCTTTGCGGCGATGCAACTGCCCGTTGGTTGGGCGCTGGATACAGTCGGGCCACGGCGCACGGCGGCCAGCCTGCTGCTGATTGGCGGTGGGGGCGGGGCTGCGCTTTTTGCGGTGGCAACGCAGCCGCTGCATATCAATCTGGCGATGGTGCTGATCGGGATCGGTTGCGCGCCGGTGCTGATGGCGGCCTACTATATCTTCGCGCGTGAATTTGCGCCGGGCCGTTTTGTCGTGCTGGCGTCTGTCATGGTGGGGGTCGGCACATTCGGAAACCTCGTGGCGTCCTATCCAATGGCGATTGCGGCTGAAACGATCGGCTGGCGCGCCGCGCTTTGGGGGCTTTGCACCATCACGACGCTGACGGCGATTGGCATCTGGTGTGTCGTGCGCGACCCCGCCACCCCCGAAGGGGAACAACGTGGCAGCCTGCTTGGCGTCTTTAAGATCAAAGCACTGTGGTTCATTTTCCCGATCATGAGCGTCAGCTACGCCCAGGTCGGCGCGTTGCGCGGGCTTTGGATCGGCCCCTATTTCGAGGACGTCTTTGGCGCGAATGCCCATCAAATCGGGTGGGCTACCCTACTGATGGGGATCGCGATGGTTACCGGCAGCCTTGCCTACGGCCCGCTGGACCGCTTTATCGGCAGCACAAAGTGGGTGATCATCGGGGGCACTGCGCTCAACCTTCTTACGCTGATCGCTCTTGTGATGTTCCCCGACAGCGGCATCATCCTTGCCACAGCCTTGATGGCGGCGATCGGTCTTTTTGGCGCGACATATGCAGTGATCATCGCGCATGGGCGCAGCTTTATGCCACCGCAGTTAATCGGGCGCGGCATGACCCTGCTGAACCTGTGCAGCATCGGCGGCGTCGGCGTGGCGCAGTTTCTGTCGGGCCGCGTCTATGCAGCCAGCCAGCCCGCTGTCACGGCTCAGGCCCCTTATGTGATGATATTTACCCTGTTTGTCGCGCTCATGGCGGCGGGTCTGTTTGTCTATCTGTTTTCGCGTGACGCAGGTGAATAGGCCACGACCCCTTCCCCCGCGCCCCCAAGCGGTATAAGAGGCCCGCACCATCACATTTTAGTATTGGAGTTTTAAGATGGGTTATCGCGTCGTCATCGCGGGTGCCACAGGTAATGTGGGCCGTGAAATGCTGAACATTCTGGCCGAGCGCCACTTCCCTGTAGATGAAATCGTGGCTCTTGCTTCGCGCAAGTCTATGGGATCCGAAGTCAGCTTTGGCGATAAGACACTCAAGACGAAAGACTTGGATACGTTCGACTTTACGGGCTGGGATATGGCGCTGTTTGCCGTCGGGTCAGAGGCGACAAAGAAATACGCGCCCAAGGCTGCCAAGGCCGGTTGTGTCGTGATCGATAACTCTTCGCTGTACCGCTACGATCCGGATATCCCGTTGATCGTACCAGAGGTGAACGCCCACGCGATCCACGATTACGCCAAGAAAAACATCATCGCGAACCCGAACTGCTCGACCGCGCAGATGGTTGTCGCGCTTAAGCCGCTGCACGACCGCGCCACGATCAAACGTGTTGTCGTGTCGACCTACCAGTCGGTGTCCGGTTCGGGCAAGGACGGGATGGACGAGCTGTGGGACCAGACCAAGTCGATCTATAACCCCACCGACAGCAAGCCGCCGCGCAAGTTCACCAAGCAGATCGCCTTTAACGTGATCCCGCATATCGACGTCTTTATGGACAGCGGCGACACGAAAGAAGAGTGGAAGATGATGGTTGAGACGAAGAAAATCATCGATCCCAAAATCAAGGTCACAGCGACCTGCGTGCGCGTCCCCGTCTTTGTTGGCCACGCCGAATCGATCAACATCGAATTCGAGGACCATCTTGACGAGAACGAGGCCCGCGACATCCTGCGCGAAGCCCCCGGCATCATGGTGATCGATAAGCGCGAAGACGGTGGCTATGTTACCCCCGTTGAATGTGCCGGTGATTTCGCGACCTTTATCAGCCGTATCCGTCAGGACAGTACGATCGATAACGGTCTGAACCTGTGGTGCGTGAGCGACAACCTTCGCAAGGGTGCCGCGCTGAACGCCGTGCAGATTGCTGAACTGCTGGGCCGCGAAGTGCTGAAAAAGGGCTAAGCTCCCTACCCTGAATTAAACAAAGGCCAGTGCGATGCGCTGGCCTTTGTTATGTCCGACTGCCGGCGGGCGACCCTTGGATCATGCAGCGTTATGCGCGTCTGACACGGTCGCAAAATCAAACCACAGTTTTTGTTGCCGGTACCCGCCTTTGATCAGATGCCCGAGACCCAGCACTTCGGGGAAATCCTCTGCCCAGTCACGGTAGCGATCATTTGTGACCACGACGGCCCCCATCTCGCGCGCAGCGGTCAGGATATACGGATCCGCCGGAGAGCCGCTCGGCACGACCATCACCTGATCCACCGGCAGCTTGAGCATCGCCGCAAGCGCCACATCGTCCTTAAAGGCATTCGTCAGCAGGTACCCTGCGTTTGCATCGAACACCACGCCCGTCTTGAAACCAAGCTGCGTCAGGGTGCGCACCACATCCTGCACTGGCGCGATCGACGGCGTGCCGCCCCACCAGTACATGACGTTTGACCCGTCGATCACCACCGCCCCGCGGGCACTGCGCCGGGACTGACCCGCCAGCCAGACCCGCGCTTCGCGCAGCAGCAAGATCGCGCTGGCGATGGCGCTTGGCCCCGCCAGCAAGACGAGATCCCCCCAGACAGGCTGGGAGGTCGCGATAACCGTGCCAATGATCGACACCAACAGTAAAAGCGCAGGAACAATCACGCGTCAGCGCCGCCAAAACCGCGCTGGCCTTGCTGGTCCATTATACCGGCCGGAACATCTTCTTGTCGGCGCTATAGCATTCCAGCCCGCCTTCGCCGATGTTGTGCCACAGTCCGTGCAATGTCAGCTCGCCCGCATTGACCTGCTCGGCCACAAAGGGGAACGTCATCAGGTTTTCAAGCGAAGTCATAACAGCGTGTTTCTCAAGCTGGCGCGCCTGCTCTTTCGGGTCTTCGATATCCGCGACAACTTCGTATTTCGGGCGCAGGATATCCATCCACCGTCCGACAAAACTGTCTTTGGCGTCCAGTGCCGGAGCATTGCCCTGACACATATCCAGACAGCCCTGAACACCGCCACAGCTGGAATGGCCCAGCACGATTACATGCGCGACTTTCAACGCCTGAACCGCATATTCAACCGCGGCAGAGGTACCGTGCTGCTGGCCGTCGGGCTGATAAGGTGGCACCAAGTTGGCGATATTACGGTGAATAAAAAATTCACCCTGATCTGCGCCAAAGATTGACGTCACATGAACTCGGCTGTCGCAGCATGAAATGATCATCGCACGGGGATGCTGCCCGTCGCTGGCCAACCGTCGGTACCACGACTCGTTTTCAGCGTAACTGGTTGCTTTCCAACCGAGATAGCGCTGAACCAGGTAATTCGGGAGCGGTTTCGCCTTATCCATCTGTGTCTCGCCTTTACTAAATTTTAACCGAAATACCCTGAATTCGCATCGTATTCGAGCGAAAACGCACGCGGCCGTTAACGAACTGGACATCATTTGGCCGACATAGTGCCGATGCGCTGTGGGGGCGTTATGATGAGGTGACACGAATGTATGTATTGCAAATGCGGCCAGTCGAACAAGTCCGCGTAGATCAGGAACGTCTGGGTATTTTATATGACCAACTGGGCGAAACAGGGGCCGAGGATGTGGTTTGCCGCGCGATGGAGGAATTGGCCCTGCGCATGTCACATTGCAATCGCCTATACCAAGCGTCCAACTGGCCCGAACTGCGTAAAAACTGCCGATCCCTGATCGCGATTGCCGAACAGGTCGGGCTGGAAAAACTGGCGCATGTCGCGGGGAATGTCATCTGCGCGATAGACCAGACCAGCCCGGTTGCCATTGGCGCGACGCTGACGCGGTTGATCCGCATCGGCGACCGGTCGCTGACCGCGATTTGGGACACGCAGGACTTCCCCCTTTGACGGGCTTGCAGCGGCACAGGATACGTCTAGGCTGCGGGCGAATACCACGCACGAAAGGCCTTGCCCCATGCCCGCTCTCTTCGCCGATCCCACCGCCTCTGCGATTCCGCTTCATCTGATCGGGTGCGACGCCCTGCCCGGCTGGCTCGACGGCCAGCCCGCCGCAGTGCGTAAATGGGTCGAGGTGCAGGGGTTCACCGGTGCCTTGGGACAGGCCCTGACGCTGCCGGGCGATGACAGGTCGCTTCGCATGGCGCTGGCGGGGTATGGCACAGCCAACAGCCGCACACGGGGGCGCTTTCATCTTGCAGGGGCCGCGGCCAAGCTGCCCAAGGGTGACTATGCGCTACACGCCGACCTATCCCCGGCTGACTTGGCCGTTGAAACGCTGGGTTGGTTGCTCGCCTCATACCGGTTCGACCGTTACGCCACGCAATCGCCGATGGCCGCACGCCTTGTCGCGCCAGACGGAGTTGACGCCGATCACATCCGCGCCCTCGCCGAAGGGGAAATGCTGACCCGCGATCTGATCAACACGCCTGCCTCTGATATGGGGCCGCCCGATCTGGAAGACGCCGCGCGCAAGCTTGCCGACCGACACGGGGCCCGCATCACTGTGATCACCGGCGACGATCTGCTGACCCAGAACCTTCCCCTGATCCACACCGTGGGCCGCGCCGCCGACCGCGCACCCCGCCTGATTGATATGAACTGGGGCAACAGCGGCAAGACACTGACGCTTGTCGGCAAAGGCGTCTGCTTTGATACCGGCGGGCTGAACCTGAAACCGGGCGCGTCGATGGGTCTGATGAAAAAGGACATGGGCGGTGCGGCAGCGGTGCTGGGGCTGGCGCATATGATCATGGCCACGGGAATGGAAATGCAGCTACGCGTGCTGATTCCCGCTGTTGAAAATTCGGTCTCCGGCAATGCCTTCCGCCCGCAGGATATCCTGACATCACGCAAGGGCCTCACGGTCGAAATCAACAATACCGATGCCGAAGGGCGGTTGGTGCTGGCCGATGCACTCGCACTGGCGGATGAGGACAAACCCGACCAGATCATCTCTATGGCGACGTTGACCGGTGCCGCGCGGGTCGCTGTGGGTCCTGATCTTGCGCCCTATTTCAGCGATGACCCCGATTTCATCGCCGCACTTGAAACCGCCGCGGTCACGCAGGCGGACCCCGTCTGGCGCATGCCGTTCCACGCGCCCTACGAACCATTGATCGAACCCGGCATCGCCGATCTGGATAACGCCCCCTCGGGCGGGTTCGCGGGCTGCATCACGGCGGCCCTTTTCTTGCGTCGCTTTGTCACCGACAGCCCTTACGCGCATTTCGACATCTATGGCTGGCAACCCGCCGCAGCGCCCGCCCGCGCCAAAGGCGGCGTCGGACAGGCAACCCGTGCGCTACATGCTAGCCTTGAGACGTTCCTATCCAAATGACCGACCGCCGTCTGTCTCCCAACCCCGAGCTGATCACCCAGAAAACTCCGGCGCAAATCATCGTGCCGGTCACCGATCTTGACCGCAGCCCGACCGGCCCCCGCGACCGGCAGGCGCTCTACGGTGAGATGCTGACCGTGCTGGATCGCGTCAACGGCAGCGCCTATGTGCAACTGACCAAGGATAGCTACTGCGGCTATGCCAACGAAACTGCCATCGGCCCTGTGACCACACCAACCCATGTCGTGACCGCACCGGCCACCCACGCCTATGCCCACGCCGACCTGAAATCACCCGATGTCAGTGCGCTCAGCTTTGGCAGCCGTGTTGCCGTGACCCAGACAGAAGGCCGGTTTGCGCAAACCGCGCTCGGCTATATCCCGACCCAACATCTTGCGCCGCTGCCGCACCACTTTAGCGATCCCGCCGCCGTGGCCGAGATGTTTTTGGGCACGCCCTATCTGTGGGGGGGGAACAGCCGCTGGGGGATCGATTGCTCGGGCCTCGTGCAGGCCGCATTCCTTGCCTGCGGCATTCCTTGCCCCGGCGACAGTGACCAACAGCAGTCCAGCTTTGCCGACCCCGTGCCCGATTCAAGCCATATCCCCCGCGATATTCGGCGCAATGATCTGCTGTTCTGGAAAGGTCATGTCGCACTCGTGCTTGACCCCACCACGATGATCCACGCAAACGCGCATCACATGGCCGTCACACGCGAACCCGTTCAGGACGCGTTGACACGTATCGCCAAAATCGACGGCCCGCTGACCGGACACAAACGCCTAAGCCCTTCCAAATGGCCTTAGATCCATCCCCGGTTACCGCGCACGCGATCGGTTAGTTGTCTACCGCACGGATCATCTTGCGCTCGAGCACCCGCAGCACGGAGGCAAGGTCCTGACCGCGCCGCAGCACTTGCCCGTTGGCACCAATGACTGCGTACATCCCCTGTTTCATCCGTAACTTGGGGCGTTTCTCGATGCGGTACAGTGGTATCTCGGCGGTCCTGTGAAAGATCGAAAACACAGCAACCTCTCGCAGCAAAGAGATGCCATAGTCGCGCCATTCACCCGCCGCGACCATTCGGCCGTAAAGCGACAGGATCGGGCCAAGTTCGGTCCGGTGAAAGGAAACCTGCTCGGGCGCGCGTTCGTTCTGCGGGTGTGAGGGATGGATATGCACTGTCATACTTTGACAGTTGCGCCCTTCGACGCTCAAATCAAGAGAGCCCGCAGATCAAATCTCTTGAACGCGTTACATTATCTGTGCAAGCATTCAAAATGTGAAACATAAAGGCCCGTCATGACCCCGCAACTCCGTGCTGAAAAATCCGCTGCCGCCATGTGGTCAACCGATACAGCAAGCCAGTCGTTGGGCATGCGGGTCGACCATATCGGCCCTGGAGAGGCAGACCTGTCGATGGTGATCACCCCGGTCATGCTTAACGGCCACGGCATCGCACACGGCGGGTATATCTTTACCCTCGCGGACAGCGCATTTGCCTTTGCCTGCAACAGCTACAACCAGCTTGCCGTGGCCCAACAGAACCAGATTTCCTACCTCGCCCCCGGCAAACCGGACGAACGACTGCTGGCAACAGCGCGGGAACAATCAAAAACCGGACGCTCCGGCGTTTATGACGTGACAGTCACGGGGGAGGACGGGCGCACCATCGCCTTGTTCCGTGGCCTGTCACGCACCATCAAAGGCCACCATTTCGAGGAGGAAATGACCCCATGAAAGACCTCACGCCCGCCCGATCATCCCTCGACCCGATCGAGCTTGCCAGCCGCGATGAAATCAGCGCCCTACAGCTGGAGCGGCTGAAGAAATCACTGCACCACGCCTATGCGAACGTCCCCTTTTACCGCCAAAGCTTTGACACAGCGGGCGTACACCCCGACGACCTACACAGCCTGTCGGATCTTGCAAAGTTCCCCTTCACCGTTAAAACTGATCTACGCGATAATTACCCTTTTGGCATGTTCGCCGTGCCCCGCGACCAGCTGGCGCGCATCCATGCGTCATCGGGCACGACGGGCCAGCCAACGGTCGTGGGTTATACGAAAAACGACCTCGCCAATTGGGGAACTGTCATGGGGCGGTCCCTGCGTGCTGCGGGGCTCAAACCCGGCGACATGCTGCACAATGCTTATGGGTATGGGCTGTTTACGGGCGGGTTAGGGGTACATCTGGGGGCTGATAACCTCGGACTTAGCACGGTGCCGATCTCGGGCGGGATGACCCCGCGGCAGGTGCGCCTGATCGAAGATTTCAAGCCCGACGGCATCACGGTGACGCCTTCTTACGCGCTATCGATCCTCGACGAATACGCGCGTCAAGGCATCGACCCGCGCCACTCCTCGCTACAGGTGGGTATCTTCGGGGCCGAACCCTGGACCAACGCCATGCGGATCGAGATCGAACAGGCGTTCGATATGCACGCCGTTGATATCTATGGCCTGTCCGAGATCATGGGCCCCGGTGTCTCTTGCGAATGCGTCGAGACCAAGGACGGGCTGCACATCTGGGAGGATCATTTCTATCCCGAAGTGATCAACCCCGAAACAGGCCAGCCCGTAGCCGACGGCGAAAAAGGCGAACTGGTGTTTACATCGCTCACCAAAGAGGCGTTTCCGATCATCCGCTACCGCACCCGCGACCTGACCCGCCTGCTGGCCGGCACCGCGCGCAGCATGCGCCGGATGGAAAAAGTCACCGGCCGCAGCGACGATATGATCATCCTGCGCGGCGTCAATGTGTTCCCCACGCAGATCGAGGAAGCCCTGATGGCGACACCCGGACTCGCCCCGCATTTCCAGATCGAGCTGAGCAAACCGGACCGGATGGATCAGATGCGCGTGCTGTGCGAATGTGCCGACGCCACCGTTGGCGGACTCGCCCGTGAGGCTGCAGCGCAACAACTGGCCGCGCAGATCAAAGAGACCGTGGGCATCAGCGTGCAAATCGACGTGGGCGATGTGAACAGCATCACCCGCTCCGAAGGCAAAGCCGTGCGCATCATCGACAACCGCCCCAAAGGCTAGCCGCCGCAGCGCGCCTGCAAACCCATCGGCCGCGCACGCCACCACGCGGTCGATCTAGACCTCTGAAATTGCGGGGACGCTGCCGAATAGACTGCCACGCTCCGCCCCCTGAACTGACAGCGTCCCCCACCCAAAGCAGATGTATTTGCATCACAGCACTGTTGCCCCGTTGCACGAAGCACAAGCAGCCGCTACCAATTCCACATGCTGGCGATCTTTCTCAAAACACTGCCCTTTTTCGCGCTGATCGGTCTGGGCTATTGGGCCGGGCGCACACGGTTCTTCACCGCAGAAGCCACGGCCTATCTGACCAAGTTCGTCTTCTATTTTGCGCTCTCCGCCATGCTGTTCCGCTTTTCTGCCAATCTGTCCCTGGCAGAGGTCTGGGACACACGGCTTGTCGCGGCCTATCTGTGGGGAACAGGGTTCGTCTATGGCATCGCCACGTTGGTCGGCTTTTGGCGCGGGCTTGACGTTCCCAGCACCGCAATGGAGGCGCAATGCGCCGTCATCGGCAACACCGGCTTTCTTGGCGTCCCCATGCTCACGCTTTTGCTCGGGGCAGAGGCAATCGGCCCTGTGGTACTGGCACTGGCGGTAGATCTGATCGTCTTCTCCAGCCTCATCGTCATCCTGATCACCGGGTCGCGCGACGGCCAACTTAGCTTGCGCGCCTTGCGCACCATTGGCTTGGGGCTGGTGAAAAACCCGATGATCGTTGCGATGACATTGGGCTTCTTCTGGTCCGGCCTGCGCATCCCCATTCCGGCCCCGATGAATGACTTTCTGGCGATCCTGGGCGGTGCGGCAACCCCTGGCGCGTTGTTCGCAATCGGCGCCTCGCTGGCCACAAAATCTGCCGAAAAACTGCACGTTGCAGGCTGGCTGTCTTTTTGCAAGTTGGTGCTGCACCCCGCGTTTGTCGCCCTTGCTGCGCTGTGGCTGTTCCATGTGGACCCGTATAAGGCAGGTGTTATCATCGCCACCGCCGCGCTGCCCGTTGCGGGCAATGTCTATATGCTCGCCCAACACTACAACGTAGGGCCGCAACGTGTCTCTGCTGCGATACTGGTGTCAACGCTGTTCAGCATCCTCAGCGTCAGTCTCGTGATCGCATGGGTGACGGGCCTGTAGCCTTCACCCTTTTCGCAAATACGCGCCGCGCAGCGTCCCGCCCTTGCCGCCCGCGTCGATGCCCGATAGCCATATACCAACCAGACACAGGAGACGCCCGATGAAAACGATTTCCGAGAACACCAGCTTCAGAGGCACCCAAGGCGTCTATTCCCACCGCTCCACGGCCTGCAGCTGCGATATGACCTTTGCCCTGTTCCTCCCCGAAGAGGCCAAGCAGGGACCGGTACCGCTGATGTGGTTCCTGTCAGGCCTGACCTGCACCCACGAAAACGCGATGACCAAGGCAGGGGCACAGGCATGGGCCGCTGAACACGGGATCGCAGTCGTTTTTCCTGATACATCGCCGCGCGGGGATGATGTGGCCGATGATGACGCCTATGATCTGGGCAAAGGCGCGGGCTTTTATGTGAACGCCACACAAGACCCGTGGAAGCCGCATTTCAAGATGTGGGACTATATCGCCGACGAACTGCCTGCGCTGCTTGGCGAAAATTTCGCGCTGGATATGGACCGTCAGGCGATCTGCGGGCACTCGATGGGCGGGCACGGGGCGCTGACGCTGGCGATGAACTTGCCGGGACGGTTTACCTCGGTCTCTGCCTTCGCACCGATCGCCCACCCCACCAGCAGCGATTGGGGTCGCAAACAGCTGGCCGCATACCTTGGCAATGACGAAACCACATGGGCCAAACATGACGCAACGCTTTTGATGGCCGAACGCGGTTTTGACGGCCCGATCCTGATTGATCAGGGCACGGATGATCAGTTCCTTGATCTGCTCAAGCCCGAAGCATTGGCCGAGGCGATAGCGAAGGCGCGCCAGAATGCCACACTGCGGATGCAACCGGGGTACGATCACAGCTATTTCTTCATCTCGACGTTCATGGAAGACCACATCGCGTTCCATGCCGACGCCCTGTATGCGCGATAGGCTGGGACAATGACCGCGCTTTATATCGACGCTGATGCCTGCCCCGTCAAAGCAGAGGCCGAACGCGTGGCCACCCGTCACAAGGTACGGATGTATGTGGTGTCCAACGGCGGGCTGCGCCCCTCGCAGAACCCATTGGTCGAAACGGTGATTGTCCCCGACGGCCCCGACATCGCCGACATCTGGATCGCAGACCGCTGCGGCCCTGACGATGTGGTGGTCACGGGCGATATCCCCCTAGCGGCGCGCTGCGTCGAAGCGGGCGCACGGGTGCTGAAACACAACGGCGAAGCGCTGACCTCGGCCAATATCGGTAACGTATTGGCAACCCGCGATCTGATGACCGACCTGCGCGCCGCCGACCCGTTCCGTCAGGGCGGTGGCAAAGGGTTTACAAAGGCAGACCGCTCCCGTTTTCTGGAAGCGCTAGAGCGCGAACTTCGCGCGGCACAACGGTAGGGCTCGGGGCAGCAAGACCCCTTCGGACCCGGCAAAAGGAAGAGCACATGAAACCAGCAGCAGTCGTCTTTGACATTGGAAATGTGCTGATCGAATGGCAGCCCGAACGGTTCTACGATTCCGTCATCGGAGAGGAACGCCGCCGCGCCATGTTCGCCGAAGTCGACCTGCACGGCATGAACGACCGCGTCGACAGCGGGCAGCATTTTACCGACACGATCTATGCCGCCGCCGAGGAAAACCCCGCGTGGCGCGCTGAAATCCGCATGTGGCACGACCGCTGGATCGAGATGGCAGCGCCCGTGATCCCCCGCTCATTGCGGCTGAAAGAAGCGCTGCAGGCCAAGGACGTGCCTGTTTTTTCGCTGACCAATTTCGGCATCCAGTCCTATGATCTTGCGGCGCAGCACTACCCTTTCTTGCGTGCGTTCGATCGCGATTTTATCTCGGGCCATATGGGCATGATCAAGCCGGACCCTGCGATCTATGCCGCACTTGAAGAAACCTCAGGCCTGTCAGGCGACGCGCTGTTGTTCGCCGATGACCGCATTGACAATATCAACGCCGCAAACGCCCGTGACTGGCAAACCCACCACTTCACCGGACCGGACGGGTGGGCCGACAGGCTGGTCACCGCAGGTCTGCTGACCGAGGAAGAAGCCGCATGACCCAGTTCGATATTATCCCCTTTGACCAAGGCGAGGCGCTGCTGGACTGGATCGGCCTGACCGATGCGCTGGCCGCCGGCCACAAACTACCGCGCGCCGAGATTGCGGATACGTTTTTGTACCGTGGCAAGGACACGCTGCTGAACCGCGCCGCCTGGATCGACGGGCTGGGGCTGGCCGTGAAATCCGCCACCATTTTTCCCGACAACCCCGCCAAAGGGGCACCGATGGTGAACGGTGGCGTGTCGCTTTATGCCGACGATCACGGCGCGCTCGAGGCGCTGGTGGATTTTCACCTTGTTACCAAATGGAAAACCGCCGGTGACAGTCTGCTGGCGGCCCGCAAGCTTGCCCGCCCTGACAGCCGCAAAATCCTGATTGTCGGCGCAGGCACCCAAGGGCGCGGACTGCATGCCGCCTATAGCGCGGTCTTTCCCGATGCCGAATTTACCGTGTGGAACCGCTCTGCCCCGAATGCGCAAGCGATGGCCCGCGATATCAAGGGTCTGAAGATCGCCGACAACCTTGAGACCGCCGTGCGCCACGCGGACATCATCACCAGCGCCACCATGTCGATCGAGCCGCTGATCAAGGGCGCGTGGCTGCAACCCGGCCAGCACCTTGACCTGATCGGAGCCTATCGCCCCGACATGCGCGAGGTCGACGACGCGGCGCTGACCAGAACAAGACTATTCGTCGACAGCCTCGACACCACGGTCGACCACATCGGAGAGCTGAAAATCCCCATCGCCCAAGGGGTGCTTTCTGCCAATGACATCGTCGCGGATTACTATGATATGGGATCCTTTACCCGCCAGTCAGACGACGAGATCACCCTGTTCAAAAACGGCGGGGGCGCGCATCTGGACCTGATGACCAGCCGCTACATCCTTGACCGGTGGCGCGCGCGTAGATGATCTGGTTTCTCCTTCTTGGTATGCTGGTGGTTGCGATCCCGCTTGTGATTGAACGCAACCGCGCCGAGATGGAGGACGCGGACCGGGGCAGCGCTTCTGGCCAGTTTGCAGAGCTGCCAGGCGGCGTGACCCACTATGAATGGATCGGCCCAGCCCAAGGGCCTGTTGCTGTCTGTGTGCACGGGCTGACCACCCCCAGCCTTGCCTGGCGCGCTGTGGCCCGGGGGCTGGCATCGATGGGCTATCGCACTTTGACCTATGATCTTTACGGGCGGGGATATTCAGACCGCCCTTCCGGACCGCAGGACCGACAGTTCTTTATCAAACAACTACAAGACCTGCTGGAAGACCAGGACGTGACCGGCAGTTTTACCCTGTTGGGCTATTCCATGGGGGGCTCTATCGCGACCTGTTTTGCCGCGGCCTTCCCCGACCGGGTCGAACGGCTGATCTTGCTGGCACCGGCAGGCATGGGGCTGGCGCACAACAAGCTGGTAGATTTCATGGCCAAAACGCCGGTTATTGGCGATTGGCTGATGCTGGTGCTTTTCCCACCCACATTCCGCCGCGGCATCAAGGCCGAACGCGACACCCCCGTGCAGGTGCCACATATCCATGACCATCAGGCAGAGCAGCTGGACTATAAGCATTATGTTCCCGCGGTGCTGGCCAGCCGCCGCGGTATTCTGGCTGACGTGCTACGCGACGAACACCGCGCGATCCAGTCGTTCGACATCCCTGTACTGGCGGTGTGGGGCGACGAGGATCGGGTGATCCCCGCCTCAGCCATCGGCAGCCTCGCCGAATGGAACCGGACCGCCGAACACGAGGTGATCGCGGGTGCAGGCCATGGCCTGCCCTATACCCACGCGCCCCAGATTGTCGCGGCGATCAGGGCGCATATTAGCGCAACGCCCTAAGTCGTCACCAGTCCGGGCAACCGGCGTTCGCGGATCGGCAGATGGATCAGTGCGCTAAACGCGCCGACGGCCACGCCGATCCACCATACGACCGTGTAATCGCCGTAAGCATCGTACATCCGCCCGCCCAGCCAAACGCCTAAAAAGCTGCCCAATTGGTGGCTGAAAAACACAATTCCGTACAGCGTGCCCATATAGCGCAGCCCATAGATATGCGCGACCAAACCACTGGTCAGCGGCACCGTTGCCAGCCACAACGCCCCCATGCCGACAGAGAACAGAATGACCGATACCGGCGTGATCGGCAGCATAATGAAGAGCGCCGCGATCACGGTACGCCCCGTATAAATCGCCGCCAAAAGGTATTTCTTGGAATACCGCTTACCGGCCCACCCCGCCAGCAAGGTACCGGCGATGTTGGCCAGACCAATCAGCGAAATCGCAACCGCGCCAAGCGCCGAAGTCGTCGTGATCCCGATATTATGCAGCAGGCCACCGGCAAGGATCGGACCGCAGAGCTCTGTCACGAAGGCGGGGAAATGCGCGGTGATAAAAGCCAGCTGATACCCGCAGGAGAAAAAGCCGATAAAAATGAAGGTAAATGTCGGATCGCGCAGCGCTTTGCCCAAGATTTGTGACAGGCTTTCCTCCAGCTCGGCCTTGCTTGCCATGGCAGGCGTGCGCATCAACGGCAGCGTCAAAAGCATCGCCATGATCGCGCCGGCAAAGACGAGGAATGTCGCCTGCCAGCTGAGGAAACCCAGCAGCCATTCAGCCACCGGTGCCCCAAAGACCTGACCCGCGCTGCCCGCAGCGGTGGCGATGGCCAGCGACATCGACCTGTTCTCGGCGGTAGAGGCGCGGCCAACCACAGCCAGAATAACGCCAAATCCTGTCCCCGCGATCCCGAACCCGACCAGCCACGCATAGGTCTGATGTTCGATGGGGGACACGGAATTGGCCGATAGAACCAGCCCCACGGCATAGATCACGGACCCGATGATGATGGCGCGACGGTCACCGATTTTTTCTGCCATCGCGCCAAAGATCGGTTGCCCGATGCCCCACGCGAGGTTCTGGATCGCGATGGCTAACGAAAACTCTGACCGGAGCCAGCCGAATTCTTCTGCGATCGGGATTTGAAACACACCAAAGGATGCGCGCACGGCGAAGCTGACCATGATGATCAAACACCCGACGATCAGCACTGGTGTAAAGATTGATACGTTCTTTTCCACGACGCCCCCCGAAGCTGTTGTCGCCACCGTAGCTTTGAAACCGAGAGGGTCAATTTCAATCATACGGTCAGGTCAGCCTTCAGTGCTTCTTTTCAAAGCAGGTGGCACGTTGTAAGTCGGGGATATGACCGATTTACGTTCCATTTACGAAGACCGAATTGCCGATGGCAGCCTGTCGCCAGATGCGGCACAAGAAGCCGTTCTGCCAGAGCTGGACCGAATCCGAAGTGCGTTGATGGCCCCGCAGAAAAAAGGGTTGTTCAAACGCGCACCCGAACCGCCGCAGGGTCTTTACCTTTGGGGGGGTGTGGGGCGCGGCAAGTCGATGCTCATGGATATGTTCGCAGCGAATATGGGCGATGTGCCCACGCGGCGCGTGCATTTTCATGCGTTCATGCAGGAAATTCACAGCGCGATGCACGAGGCCCGGAAAACCGGTGTGGATGATGCTATTGCACCCGTGGCGGCAGAGGTCGCGGCAAATGTGAAGCTGCTGGCGTTTGACGAGATGCAGATCAGCGACATTACCGATGCGATGATTGTCGGACGCCTGTTCGAAGCCCTTTTCGCCGCTGGCGTGGTTGTGGTGACGACCTCGAACCGGATACCGGATGATCTGTACAAAGACGGGCTGAACCGTCAGATTTTCTTGCCCTTCATCGAATTGATCAAAGAGAAGATGAAGGAGATTGAGCTTGCCAGTCCGCGGGACTACCGACAGGACCGGCTGGCTGGTACGAAATCCTATTTCACCCCCGTCAATCCTGAAAGCCGTGCTGCGATGGATGCTGTCTGGAACGATCTGGCCGGCGGACCGGGGGAGGAGCTGGTCTTGCGGGTTAAAGGTCGCGATGTCGTGGTCCCGGAGTTTCGCAACGGGGTGGCCCGCGCCAAGTTTCACGCGCTGTGCGGTCAGCCCTTGGGTGCAGCGGATTACCTGACCTTGGCAGAGGCCGTACGCGTGTTGATGCTGGATGACATCCCCAGCCTTGGCAGGTCGAACTTCAACGAGGCAAAACGTTTCGTGACCCTGATTGACGCGCTTTATGAAGCCAAGGTGCGGTTGATCTGTTCTGCATCTGCCGAACCCGAAATGTTGTATCTAGAGGGTGAGGGTACCTTTGAGTTTGAGCGTACAGCGTCCCGTCTGCGCGAAATGCAGGCGGAAGGCTGGGGCGCTTAATTGCGCTGCTGCCCCCCTGAGGTCACCCAGCTGCTTGATGGGTCAAACGCTGCCAGACGCACTGGTGCAGCCTGACTGTGATAGAATGCGACCGACCGGTTGATCCGCTGGCCTTCCTGCGATGTGGCTTGTTGATCGCTGGCCGCCCCACGAGCTGCAAGTGCTTTGCGTTCCGCAATAACAACCGAGGTGAGAAAACCAGCAGTATTGAATGCACCTGACGTGGTTGTCAGCGCCATCGGAACATTGAAATCGCCCTTGGCTGCCGCGCTATTTAATAGGGTGTCGATATAGCTGTCCGACCGTTCTGTACTGATTGCCCAGATCAAATAGGATTCAAGCACTTGTCCCTGTCGTGTGTCGTCAAAAGACTGCACGATCGCGCTTACCGCATGAGCGACGTCGAACGAAGCATCCTTGTGCATCTTGTTCAGCAGCGCTGCCGGCGACAGCGGCACAAAGGCGGGCCCACCGACAGACGGGCGTGACACCCCCCCGTTGATATAGCCCTGCACAACATTAGCGCCATCCGCCGACCGCCAGTGATCGACGATGAACGTCACCCCTATAAAGATCGCAATCAGTTGTAGATGTCCGAAAGCGATCCTGCGCAGCGCAGGGAAATTCTGATATGGTTTGATCATTGCATTGGCCCCCCAAAGGCAAAAAGTTACCCTCGGAACCTAGAACGCAAATCCCCTATAAATCGTAAATATAGCCAATTCTATTAGTTAAAACGCTATCCGTTTTCCCGCAAAATCGCTCCGGCCAGATAAAGCGATCCACAGATCAGCACCCGTGCATGAGGCACATCCGCGACGATCGTCGCTAGTGCCTCGGCCACCCCGAGCGCTTCATGTGCGGACAATCCGGCCTCGGCTGCAGCCCGCGCGGTTTCTTCTGCGGGCAGGGTCGCCGCCTCTCCCGGAATGGAAACCGCAAACAGCTTTTCTGCATGCCCCGCCAATGGGCGCAGATAGCCGCCGATGTCCTTTGTATTCAACATGCCACAAATGAGATACGTCGGCCGCGCGGGAAGTTCGTCCAGAACAGCCGCGATCGCATCGCCCGCAGCCGGATTATGCCCCCCGTCCAGCCATAATTCAGCCTTGGGTGCGCTGTCGACCAATGGCCCTTCGCGCAACCGCTGCATCCGTGCAGGCCACGCGGCACGGGTGACGGCTGCCTCGCAGGCCTCGGCCGAGACACCCAACTGCCTTAGCGCTGCCAAAGCCGCACCCGCATTAGAAATCTGGTGTGCGCCCAATAGGTTAGGTTTGGGCAGGTCAAGCAGCCCCGCGTCATCCTGATAGACCATACGACCGGCCTCTTGCCCGACATGCCACTGCTGGCCGTAGGCGAGGATCGGGGCGTGGTGGCGGGCGGCTTGCGCCTCTATCACCTCGAGGGCCGCGTCTTGTTGAGGGCCGACAACGCAAGGGACGCGCCGCTTGATGATGCCAGCTTTTTCGCCTGCGATCTCGGGCAGGGTCGTGCCCAGAAACTGCTGGTGATCAATGGACACCGGCGTGATCACTGTCAACGCAGGTTGGTCCACAACATTCGTCGCATCGAGACGCCCGCCAAGCCCGACTTCAAGCAAGGTATACTCCGCCGGAGTACGGGCAAACGCCAGCAGTGCGGCGCAGGTTGTGATCTCGAAATATGTAATGCTTTCGCCATTGTTCGCGGCATAGCATTCATCTAGAAATTCAGTCAGCGCGGCTTCGGAAATCAGCTCTCCGGCAAGGCGAATGCGTTCGTGAAAACGCGCGAGATGCGGTGAAGTATACGCATGCACGCGATGGCCATCGGCCTCAAGCCCGGCGCGGATCATTGCTTGGGTAGAGCCCTTGCCGTTGGTCCCAGCGATGTGGATGACGGGCGGCAGATCATTCTGTGGGTTACCCAAAGCATCAAGCAACCGCCACATGCGATCCAGCGTCAGATCGATGATCTTGGGATGCAGCGCCATCATGCGCGCCAGCACTGCATCCGATGTCTTCTGCGTCATTTCGCTTTGGCGTCCGAAGCCGTACCCTTGGTCGGCGCAGCAACAGCTGGGGTGTCGGCCTCAGGTGCGGGGGTCAACGCATGGGATAGATCGCCGCCCTCGGTGGGTGCCGGCAGATCACCCCGTACCGCAGGAGGCAGCTTCATCAGCATGCGCGTGATATCTATCAGCTCGTCGCGCATCTTTGTGCGCGGCGTCACGCGGTCCAGCATCCCGTGATCCAGCAGATATTCGGCACGCTGGAACCCTTCGGGCAGCTTTTCGCGGATGGTCTGTTCAATGACCCGAGGTCCGGCAAAGCAGATCAGCGCATTAGGTTCGGCAATCTGCACGTCACCCAACATCGCATAGCTCGCAGTGACGCCGCCCGTGGTGGGGTGCGTCAGCACGACAATATAGGGCAGCCCCGCTTCTTTCAGCATCTGCACAGCGATCGTCGTGCGGGGCATCTGCATCAGGCTCAGGATGCCTTCTTGCATACGCGCGCCACCTGCGGCGGAGAAGAGCACTAGCGGGCATTTCAGCTTTACCGCCTTTTCGGCGGCGGCAATGATGGCGTTCCCGACATACATGCCCATGGACCCGGCCATGAACGAGAAATCCTGCCCCGCCGCAACGATTTGCGTGCGGCCGATTTCACCGGTGGCGACCAGCATAGCCTCGGCTTCGCCCGTCTGCTTTTGGGCGGCCTTCATGCGGTCAGGGTATTTCTTTTGATCGCGAAAATGCAACGGGTCCGGCGTTGGCGCGGGGACTTTTACCTCGGTAAAAATGCCGCCGTCGAACAACGCTTTGAACCGTTCGCGCGGGGTAATCGCCATGTGGTGACCACAGCTGGTGCAGACGTTCAGGTTGTCCGACACCTCGCGGTGGAACAGCATGGTGCCGCATTCTTCGCATTTCGTCCACAGATTGTCCGGCGTCTCGCGACGCGAGAAGATCGAATTAATCCGGGGACGGACGTAGTTGTTGATCCAGTTCATGGTGAACCTTTGCTTCCAGTTTCGCTTTCCAGATAAGCTGACGCGATGTAAATTGCAATCAACGCCGGATCGCCAGCCGCGCGGCAAGCCAGCTGACCATCATCAGCGCGAAATCGACGGGCAACCAAGCGCGCAAGGCCTCGGTGTCGTTCATTCCAAAGGGGGTCAGATACAGCGCCAGACCCGACAGATCATCAGGCATAGAGGTGATCACGATGGCCGCGACATTATTGCAAAAATGTACGGCAATAGCGGGCCCCAACGACCCCGCCCGCGCAGTCAGATCCGCCATCAGCATGCCAAAAACACCGGCCCACAGCGCGATAACCAGCGCATTTTCGCCGGCCTGATTAGGCAGATAGTGGCCAAGCGCGAAAATCACCGCCGGCAACACCATCCACACCAGCGGAGAGCTAAACCGTGCCGCAAGCTGCTGTTGTACATATCCGCGAAAGACGATCTCTTCGGCGCTGACCTGTACGAGCACCCCCAACAGAGAAAATGGGAGCAGCAGCAGCCACGTGCCAAGCGCAAGGTTGGGCACATAGGGTGCCCCAAGGTTCCACGGTGGCAGCAGATATGTGACCACCCCCAGCAGCACCAGTATCTTGAGCACGGACCAGAATTGCGGTGCCACCAGATGTGCTGGCCCCATCAGGCCGCGCACGGGACGTTTGTGGATCAGGCGCGCCACCACTGCCACGCCGACAGTCATCAGGCCGAAACTGCCAAGCAGCAAAAGCATCGCCATGGGCGTTTGGCCCGTCAACAAACTGTCATAGAAACCATCCGCACGCGGGCCCATCAGTTTGAACAGCGTCGTGAACATCAGGTTGTTCAGCAGCAGATAGATCGCGGTTGCCGCCAGAAATCCGACGATCAGACGCCACGGTGCTGCCGAAGGGATCGCCGGCGCGATAAAGGCTTTGTGGGCAGCGTATCGGGTCACGTGGGGTCAACTCCTACGGGCGGGGGCAACGGTTCATCTTCGCGCGGGATATCCACCCGTGCCGCACGAAGCAAGTCGGCGGCGTTGGTCAGGTGGCCCGACACCGTCCGCAGGAGGCTCAGCAGAATGACACGATCGTTTTCGACCACCGATCGGAACTGATCTGCACCGATCCGCAGGAACCGGCTGTCTTCAAGCGCGACAAAATCCATCTGCCGCGGCTCGTTGACGATGACCGCAAGGTCACCGATCAAGCGGCCCTTTTCGACGGTCGACACGTGATGCGCCAAGCCTTCGGGGTCACGCCAGGTCAGCTCTCCCTTGCCCGCCAGACACAGATATACCGCATCCGGGCGCTGGTCCTGCGCAAAGATCACCTCTCCTTTGTCGACAGAGAACCACTGCGCTGCAAAAGCCAGCAGCCTTTGATTGCGCGAGTCGAGGTTTCCGAACAATTCGTTGCGCGCGATGATCCGAAGTTTGCGCCGTAAATCATCGGAAATACTGTCATCCTGGTTCGGCGTATCGACCTGTGCCAGACCATCAACGCGCCCGCCGCGTATTTTGATGTAGACGTCAAAATCATCGGGATTGGCGAATGTGGTGTTCATGAAAATCTGGGTCGTTTCGGGCAGCAGTTCACCTATCTTGTTGCGCAAGCGCGAAAGACCTTCGGCATCATGACCCGCGAGGGACTGGTTCAGGATCAAAATATCGGGGCGCTTCATCGCTGCGCGGCTGAACCCTGCCCGTTCTTGAAACATCGTCGATATGTTCGACCCGCCGATACTGACTGGTAGATCAAAGACATTCAGCGCCACATCCTGTTGCAGACCGTGTTTCTTGAACACATCCGACACCACATCAAGGATAAGATCAGCCTGCAGACCCGCCACAGCAGATATCCGGCCGTACAGCGCGTTTTCAAGCACAGTCAGGCGCGGCAAATATTGGTCGGACGCAATCGGTACGAACAGGTCGCGTGCCCGTTCGCGCATCGCGGCCCCCTGATTTTTACGGATCCTGAGGATTTCATCCTTAAAGGTTTCGGGAAATGCAGGGCCGATCTGTTCGGCGGTAAAGGCAAAGGGCACCGTCAGAAGCAGCGAAAATTCATCCTCGCTTAGCGCTTCGTCACCGTTGGCGCGGCGGCGCAGCGCAATGTCGACCAGTTGATCGTACAGCTCTTCTTCGATGCCAAGGGCGGTAAACAGCGGGTGGTCTGTGCCATCGCGGCCAAAGGTTTGGTGCAGCGTTTCCACCAGCGTCTGGGAAATCGCGATGCCCTGCTCGGCAAGCCCCTGTTCAATGATCATCGCCAGAAAGCTGCGTTCCAACGCGAGGCCGGCTTGCGAAATGCTGCGGATCGGCGCGGCGAACATCAGGTTACCCCCAAGCGCCAACGCCGGGTTGAACCGGTCGGGATCAAAGCGGTGCACCACTTTATCAAGCCCCTGTTCCTTGAGCCGCTCGTGCACCTCGTCACGCAAGGCTACGACACGCGCCGCAAGTTTGGGGTGTTTCTCAGGATTCATCCGGTCGACGGCCATGGCGCGGAACATCACGTCCTGGGTGCCCACGGCGCTGACCAGTTGATACCACCAGTCATAAATATCGGAGCGGGTGTTCAAATTGGCCAGCCCCGGATCTAGCCAATCGGCTTTGGTGCTGTCCAGACTGTTGCCCGATCGCTGCGTTTCTATCGCCGCGCGGTCGGTCATTTTCGGGTCCCATAGCACGGTCTTGGGGCTCGACCTGAGCGACATCAGCAGGTTATCCCCGATAGTGCCCTGAAACAAATAGGGGTTCGAATGGGCATAGCCGATGCGTGCGGCCAACACCGCCTGATGCAGCTCTGCAAGATTATGCCCTGCCATGGTGATCCGACCGCGGCTCGGTAACGCCTCTCGGGTCAAAAGCTCTGCCAAGGCGGTGCGTTCGGTCTGGTTGGGCATCTCGATTGCCACCCGTGCGCCCTTGGGTATCTCGAGGTTGAGATCGTCCAGGATCGTATTGCCATCCGGTGTGCGCAGGGACACGTGTTCAAGCACGATAGCTCCGCGCAGGTGGGGGATTTCGGCAGGCTCGCCCTCGAACAGGCTTGCGTCAATCTCTCCGCGTGGCGCAAACCGTTCAACGACCACATCCCACCGCAGCGACATATCCTGCGTTTGGTTGTAGTAGGTTAGCAACTCTTTCCACGGGCTGGACAAATCCTTGTAGGCTGCCAGCGCCGCGACCAGCGCGCCCACGGTGATCTGTCCCTTAATCGCAAGATAGCCCCCGACAGCATAGAAAAAGAACGGCGTAAGCTGGGTGATGAAGTTGTTCAGAAACTTCATAAAGAATTTCTTTTGGTAGATCTGAAAGCGGATCTCGAACAAGTACCCCAGCCGGTCGGTGAACAACGCCAAACGGTAGCGCCAGCCGCCATTGGTGCGCAGGTCCGTGATGCCGGCCGCGGTTTCGCCAATCTCTGACGACAGGTGCCGCACCTCTCTGATGCGGTCTTTGTTCAGCAGGTTGATCTGCCGCTGCAACATCGGGATCAGATAGGCCTGCAACGGGATCAGCGCGACGCCTGCCAGTCCGAACCACGGGGATTGCAAAAAGAGGAACAGCAAGATGATCAACATCTGCCCCGCCTGAAATACGGGTTGGGCAACGGCATCGCCCATCAACCCCCCCATCGGCTCCGCCTCCGAGGTTACCATCGACACCAGTTCGCCTTGGCTGGTATTTTCGTAATAGCTGCGTGGAAACCGCATCATGCGGGCGATCAGCTGATACCGGAACCGCCGCAAAAGCCGTTCAGCCAAGACGCCTTTCATCGTGTTCAGACGCATCTTCATCAGACCGTGGATCAGCACCGCAAACAGATAGGCAAAACACAGCAGCATCAGGAATTGCACCTGACTGAACGACATTCCAAAGGCGTCGATCACATCCGTCTCGGCCCCGATTGCGTCGTTGATGATACGCTTGGGCAGTTCGAGTGTGACATAGAGGAAGGGGAAGGTAATCAGCGTCAGGACAAGCAAAACCAACTGTTCCCGACGGGAGTATTTCCAAATAAAGGAAAAAATCGACTGCTCCATGCAGGGTCGCTTTCGCTAGGGGGCGGCACAGAGCCAAGGTTCGGCTAAACACCTACGCGCAGAGCCCCCGCTGTTCAACTGGTGGCTTGAGCCTTGCAGCGGCAGGTCTGGGTGGCTATTCCGGTGTAAACGTCCACTCAGAGAGGCCTGCCACATGTCCACCAACACCCGCTTTGATAAATCCAGACTGCCAAGCCGGCACGTGACCGAAGGGCCAGAGCGCGCGCCGCACCGGTCCTATTATTACGCAATGGGCATGACCGAAGAAGAGATTCACCAGCCTCTGGTGGGCGTGGCAACCTGCTGGAACGAAGCGGCCCCGTGTAACATCGCGCTGAACCGTCAGGCCCAAGCGGTCAAGATCGGCGTCAAGGCGCAGCAGGGTACGCCGCGCGAATTCACCACCATCACCGTGACCGACGGTATCGCTATGGGCCACGAGGGCATGCGGTCGTCGCTCGCATCGCGCGAGGCGATTGCCGACACCGTGGAACTGACCATGCGTGGGCACTGTTACGATGCGATCGTCGGGCTTGCGGGCTGCGACAAATCGCTGCCCGGCATGATGATGGCGATGCTGCGTCTGAACGTGCCGTCTGTGTTCTTGTATGGCGGGTCGATCCTGCCGGGCAAAGTGCCGGAAGGTGCGGATGTGCCTGCCGAATTCGCCAGCCGTGATTTGACCGTGCAAGACGTGTTCGAGGCCGTGGGCAACTACCAGAACGGCAGCATGTCGCAAGCCGCCCTCGAGATATTGGAACGCGTGGCCTGCCCGACGGCCGGTGCCTGTGGTGGCCAGTTCACCGCCAACACTATGGCCTGCGTCTCTGAGGCGATCGGCCTTGCGCTGTTGAACTCTTCGGGCATGCCCGCACCCTATGTATCGCGTGACGCCTATGCGGCCGCCTCGGGCGAAGCGGTGATGCACCTGATCGAAAAGAACATTCGTGCGCGTGACATCTGTACCCGCGAAGCGTTTGAAAACGCGGCACGCATCGTTGCATGCACAGGCGGGTCGACGAATGCCGGCCTGCACCTGCCAGCCATGGCCGCCGAGGCGGGCATCTCGTTTGACCTCAGCGATGTGTGCGAAATCTTCCGCGACACGCCCTATTTCGTAGACATGAAACCCGGCGGGTCACATGTGGCGAAAGACCTGTATGACGCGGGCGGTGTGCCTGTTGTGATGAAGGAACTGCGCAAGGCTGGGCTGCTGCACGCTGACTGTCTGACAGTTTCGGGCCGGTCTATCGGCGAAGAGCTGGACATGATCGAACGCGAAGCAGACGGCAAAGTCATCCACGCCATCGAAACGCCGATCAGCAAAACCGGTGGCGTCGTGGGCCTGAAGGGCAACCTGGCCCCCGAAGGGGCGATCGTGAAAATCGCGGGCATGTCCGAAGAGGACATCGTGTTTACCGGTCCGGCGCTGATCTTTGAATGTGAGCAAGACGCTTTCGAAGCCGTGCAAAACCGCGCCTACAGCGAAGGCGACGTGTTCGTGATCCGCAACGAAGGCCCCGCCGGTGGCCCCGGCATGCGCGAAATGCTGGCGACAACAGCGGCACTTTCCGGTCAGGGCATGGGCAAAAAAGTCGCGCTGATCACTGACGGCCGTTTCTCTGGTGCGACACGCGGTTTCTGCGTCGGTCACGTTGGTCCCGAAGCCGCACATGGCGGCCCGATTGCCCTGCTCAAGGCGGGCGACATGATCACGTTGAACGCGATCACCGGCTCTATCTCGGTCGATATCTCGGACGATGAAATGGCAGAGCGTAAAGCCGCTTGGCCCGGTGCGCGCAAGACCAACTACCAAAGCGGCGCACTGTGGAAATACGCGCAGCTTGTGGGCCCAACCTATCTGGGTGCGGTCACGCATCCCGGCGCAAAGGCGGAAACCCATGACTACATGGACCTGTAAAGGTCCGCTCGCGGCCCTTGGGCTGGTGCTTCTGACCGCCTGCGAGGGCGGTCAGGGGTTTGGCGCGTCTTCGGGTGCTGCCAAGCCACCGCTGTCGCGTGCAAAAATGGCCGGCGGGGTCGAATTGGTCGCCCCCGACGGTTTCTGCATCGACCAGACCAGCCTCGAAGCCCGCTTTGCCGTGGTTGCACGCTGTGACGGGTTAGGGGCACCTGCCTCTGCGGGGGCGGCACCGCGCGGGTTGATCACAGTCAGCCTGACCCCGTCCAAATCCGGCCCCTTGCCAAGCGCACAGCAGATCGCGGCAGAAACCGCGCTGCAAAACGTGAGCAATGTGGAAAAGGGCGTAAATCACGTCACTTTCCGCGCTCAAGGGCGTATTCCTGTGGGCGGTCTTTCCCCGAACCAATGGCGAGGCGTGGCGCGGATGGGCACACAAACCGCCGGCATCGCGGTCTACGGTCCGGAACGCGGCGATATCGTAAGCACCTCTGGGCGCGGGGTGCTGTCTCAGTTGATCACTCGTAGCATGAAGGCAAGCGCACCCGCGCAAACCACCGTCGCCAAGCGCAACTAACGCGCCAATTACACCCCGCCCATTTCATTTGTGCCCCCAAGCCGCAGCCGGTAGGGTACGACCAACAACCCAATCCTTAATCGGGGTAACAGGCACCATGCGCAAACTTGGGAAAAAGCTGATCGACAGCGCCATGATCGCGCGGTTCACCCGCCGCTGGTCAGCCAAGGCAGACCGTGCCCCCCACACCGACATCTCGGTGCTGCGCAAGCAAGCAGGTCAAGCGCGCGCGTTGCGCCGACATCTGGACAAGCTGATCTATACCGCCGAAGACCGACTTGCCCTGCCCCGCGTCGGGTCCACGAAATTCTTCCGCCCGCATAACACCGACTGGTCCTGGCGTCCGCAGCTGTGGCGCGCACCATTGGCGCACTCTGGCCTGTCGTCAGTTCAGCCCAAAGCGACCATGGGCGACGAGGTCACGATCTTTCACGATTGCATCCTGTCAGAATTGGGCATCCGGCAAATCCGCAACCTCGAAGAGACCCACCTGGCACCCTATGGGCTGAGGCTGGAGGTCTATCGGTTTGACGGGTCGTTCCTGTCGCTGGTTCTGGATTTGCCGGATGACTGCGTCGAGGGGCTTAAGCGGACCCATGTCCTGCGTGTGGATGCTGTGATCGAGATGGAAAAACCCATCGAGATCTTCGCCCGTCTCAATATCCGCCACGGCCCCAATACAGAACAGATGGTTCAGGAACTGCCGCTGGACAAAACCGACATCACAGCAGAGTTCGACCTCGCTTATTCCAACCTGAATGAAAAGCGCGTGGAGAAAGCCTGGATCGACCTGATTTTTGAAGGGCCCGAGATGAACCAGATCATGCTGCGTGACCTGACCTTTTCGCGCCGCCCGCGCGCCCAGTTGTAGGAGCCCCGCATGAGCAACCTGATCCTCACCAAGACCCATATGATCGATGGCACGTGGCAAGGGATAGTCACCGGCGCGGGCGACGCCCAACCCGATCTTGCAGTCACCCACGCCGATGCCGACGTGGCGGGCATAAAGCTGGTACATAACGCGGGGTCTGACCATTGGGTGCTCAGCATCCCCGTTCCCGCTGCGGCAATTGCCGACGGCATCCATACCCTGCTGATCGCAGATCGGACATCCGGCACGACACTGGCCAAAATCACCCTGATCGGGGACGAGGTGACGGGCCCGCAGCTGCGTGCCGAGGTGGATTTGCTGCGTGCAGAGCTGGATATGCTTAAACGGGCCTTTCGGCGGCATTGCGTCGAAACCAGCTGACGGACGCTTCGTGCGCCAACCCTATGGTGAGGCTGGGGATGCCCCCGCGGCCGATCGCTTTAGTTGGCCCCGACGAAACCCGGGCAGAAATAACAAAAGGCCGGCCCGCATGACTGCGGGCCGGCCTTTTTTCATAGCTTTTGAGTGCGACGTTTACTTTTTCGGGCCAAGTGCGGACAGGCCTTTGAGGATGTCGATGGCATAGGCCAGCTGATAATCCTCTTCGCGCAAGGACGCGGCTTTTTCGGCTTTGGCACGGTCTTCCATGATCTGGTCGACCTGATCGTCGGTCAGGCTGTCATTGTTGAGGCTGCCACGCAGATCTGCTTCGGTACGCAGGGGGCGTGCTGCTGTATCCTCGTCTTCGGGGTCCGCAGGTTTGGTCGGAGGCTGTGCGACGATGATGTCAGGGGACACCCCGAGCGCCTGGATAGAGCGGCCCGACGGCGTGTAGTACCGCGCCGTGGTCAGGCGCATCGCCCCTTCGCCCCGCAGCGGCATGATCGTTTGCACCGACCCTTTACCAAAGCTTTTTGTGCCCACCACAATCGCGCGTCGGTGGTCTTGCAAGGCACCGGCAACGATCTCGGAGGCGGAAGCAGAGCCGCCGTTGATCAGCACGACAATCGGCTTACCCTCGGCCAGATCACCCGGCGTCGCATTGGTGCGGTCGCCATTTGCCGCATCACGGCCACGTGTGCTGACGATCTCTCCTTCTTCAAGGAAGGCATCTGACACGGCGATCGCTTGGTTCAGCAACCCACCGGGGTTGTTGCGCAGATCGACCACAAAGCCGCTGACGTTCTCGATCCCGCCGGCGGCTTTGACCTGCTCGTCCAGGCCTTCTTTCAGCTTGGGGTAGGTCTGTTCATTGAACGTCGTGACACGCAAGACAACAGCGTTGCCCTCGGTACGCGCCCGCACCGCGGTCAGCTGGATGGTATCCCGCACCAGCGACACGTCAAACGGCTCTGTCTCGCCTTCGCGCACTACGGTGATCGCGATTTCGGACCCGACAGGTCCGCGCATCAGTTCAACGGCGTCATCCAGGGTCAGACCCAGCAGGCTTTCGCCATCCACATGGGTGATGAAATCGCCCGCTTCGATCCCCGCCTCAGAGGCAGGCGTGCCGTCGATGGGGGAAACAACTTTGACGAAGCCCTCTTCCTGCGTCACCTCAATGCCAAGCCCGCCGAATTCTCCGCGCGTCTGGTCGCGCATTTTTAGCGCGTCCTTTGGCGATAGATAGCTGGAGTGGGGATCAAGCGAGGTCAGCATGCCGTTGATTGCGGCCTCGACCAGTTCTTCGGTATCAACCTCTTCGACGTATTGGGCGCGGATGCGTTCAAAGATGTCACCGAACAGATCAAGCTGTTCATAGACGTTGCTGCTTTTTTCGGTTTCCTGCGCCAGCAAAGGGCCCGCAATCTGCGTCGTGGCAATCACCCCTGCCAGCGTACCGCCCACGGCAGCCATCACGAACTTCTTCATCGTTTATCCATCCTTATCAGTTCGGAACCAGTCTGACGGGTCCTGCGGAACATTGTTCTCTCTTACTTCTATATAGAGCGTTTCTGAACGCTCTATGCCAGCCCCATCACCATTTGGTGAGAGCGCCTGTTGATTTACCCCGGTCGGGCCGCCCATCAGACCGATAGGCGTTGCCGCCGCGATCACCTGTCCTGCCTCGCCATACACCACATCCAACCCCGCCAACACAAACAACGCGCCGGCCCGAGGTTCAAGAATGACCACGTTGCCAAGGTCCAAAAGGGGGCCGGTGTAGCGGATTGTTGCCGCTGTTGGCGATGTCACGATGGCACGCGGGCGTGTGGCAAGGATAATACCGGGGCGTGTCACCCCTGCGGCATCGGTTTCATTGGCGCGGCGCAGGATCACGCCTTGCACCGGCATGGCAAGTTCGCCCTTCTGCCCTTCGAAATCAGCCGGCGCGTCCGCGATCGGCTCTGAGGTCATTTCCGAAAGGCCGCTGGCAAACCCCGACAGTGTTTCCGAGGTGGAAATCAGGATCGCGGTGCGGACCGGGTCTTCGCTAAAGCGTTTGGGCAAGTCGGTTCGGTTGGCCATGGCCTGGTTCAATTCGGTACGGGCCCGCTGGATTTCGGTCAGCCCGTCCTGCAGGCGCTGTGCCGCATCAGTTTGCAGTGCGCGCAGCGTCTGGACGTCTTGCAAATCCTGCCGCAACACATCGGCGCGGGTGTTCAACGCGGGTGTCAGCTCGGCCAACAACATGCCCGCGCGCGCCGTGCCTACCGGCCCTTCGGGGTGCAGGAACAACGTGGGCGACGGGTTTCCGCCAATGCTTTGTAGCACACCCAGCAACTGCGCGACCTCGCCATCGCGGGCCTGTAGTTTCTTGCTCAGTTGGGCCTCGTTGATGGCCGCCTGACGCAGCCCCTCGCGCATGGCACCAAGACCCGTTTCAAACGCCTGAATGGTCTGGGTTAGTGCCTGAACACGGTCCCGCGCACCACTCGCTGCATCCAACTGGACAGAGGCCGCCTCAAGATCGGCCATCGCACGACGCGCCTGTTCAGCCGCCTCTGTCTGCGCAAACACGCTGACCGGCCAGATCATCAGAGCAAGGGCACAAAAGCGGATCATTCGAGCAAGGACTTTCCCGTCATCTCGGTCGGCTGTTTCAATCCCATCAACTGCAAGACCGTGGGGGCCAGATCGGCCAACCGACCTGTGCGCAGACTGGCCCCTTCGGGCCCGCCCACAACCGCAACCGGCACGGGGTTCAATGTATGTGCCGTGTGCGCGCCGCCGGTGTCGGGATCAATCATGGTTTCGCAATTGCCGTGGTCCGCCGTGACGATCATCGCCCCGCCGACATCCTCTAGCGCCTCGAGCACACGGCCAAGGCCCGTATCCACCGCCTCGCAGGCGGCAATGGCGGCATCCAGATCGCCGGTGTGCCCTACCATGTCGGGGTTTGCATAATTCACCACGATCAAGTCATAGCGGTCCTTGATCGCCTGCACGAAATGGTCCGTCACCTCGCCGCATGACATCTCGGGCTGCATGTCATAGGTGGCCACATTGGGCGACTTTGGCATAAAGCGGTCTTCGCCTATCAACGGCGTTTCCGCACCGCCGTTCAGGAAGAACGTCACATGGGGGTATTTCTCTGTCTCGGCCAGACGGAACTGGCGCAGGCCATGCTGCGCAACCCATGCGCCAAGCGTATTTACGATTTCGGGCTTGGGATACATCGTGGTCATGAACGCCATATGCGCATCGGAATATTCCGCCATTCCCATGACCGCAGACCACTTGGGTTGCGTGCCCGTGTCGAACGCATCAAAATCAGGAGCTGCAAGCGCCGACATGATTTCGCGGGCGCGGTCGGCGCGGAAATTCAGACAAAACACCCCGTCCCCGTCTTGCACACCCCCATAGCCATGCAACACGGCGGGCGTGATAAATTCGTCGTTCTCTTCCAACCCGTAGGCATCCGTCACCGCAGCGGACGCGGTCGGCGCGGCACGGCCCTTGGCCAAAACAATCGCCTCATAGGCTTTGGCCACGCGGTCCCAGCGGTTGTCGCGGTCCATCGCAAAGTAGCGCCCCAATACTGTCGCGATGGACGCCCCTTCGGGCAACGCCGCTTGCAACGTCTCGAAATAGCCCAGTGCCGACCGTGGAGCCACATCGCGCCCGTCCGTCAAAGCGTGGATCACCACCGGAACACCGTGATCGCAAATCGCGTGCACCGCGGCGATCATATGCGTGAGATGCCCGTGCACGCCGCCGTCAGACACCAGCCCCATCAGATGGGCCGTGCCGCCGGTCTTTTTCAGCGTCGCAATAAAATCGAGCAAAGGCTGATGCTTCGCAAACGCCCCCTCTTCGATAGCCAAATCAATCTGACCCAGATCCATCGCCACCACCCGACCGGCCCCGATATTGGTATGCCCCACTTCGGAGTTCCCCATCTGCCCCTGTGGCAACCCGACGCCAGGGCCAAAGGTGGTCAGCGTGGCCGAGGGGCAGCTTTGCATGATCCGGTCGAAATGCGGTGTCTTGGCCAGCAGCGGTGCGTTCCCTTTGGGATCATCGCACAGGCCCCACCCATCCAGAATGCACAATACGACAGGTTTTGGGGTGTTCATCCTAAGACCGCTCCGAAGATTTTCAGTGGTTTTCCGTCTTTTAGCGGCTCTGTGACGGATGGTGAACCTAATTCATCGCAGATTACAAACTTGTAAGCAGGCGCTGGCCAAATCACGCGGCGCACCCTTGCCCTGCCGGCGCGGTTTGGTCATAAGATGGGCGCATCAAAGCCAAGGACGACAGCATGACATTCCAAGCACCGGAAACCCGCATTGTGACCACCTGGCGCGTCGCCTGTGACGGCAGCGAAGGTGCCTTGGGGCACCCACGCGTCTGGCTGCAAATCCCGCAAGACAAAGGCTGGGTCGAATGTGGGTATTGCGACTGCAAGTTCATCCACGCCGAGTTTGAGGGCAAAGTCTGACCAAAGCGTTACGATGGCTGGGCGCCTTTGCGCTTGTGCCAGCGTGTTTTGTGATTGCTGCCCTTATTGGCGCCGTCTGGGCGCCCGGCGTAGCCCAAGACCGTGCGATGCCCACGCGCGACGTGCTTCTGATCCACGGACCGATCCATTACGATCTGCTGATTCCGCTCGATGACATTTCGCGGCCGCGTTTTGCAGCGCTCGAGGCGCGTGGCGTGCCGCTATCGCACCCTGATGCGCGCTGGCTGGTGATCGGCTGGGGCGCGCGCAAGTTTTATACGGAAACCCCGACCTATCGCGAGCTGAAGCCCGGCAATGTCTGGCGCGGTGTTATCGGCGATGACGCAGTCTTGCGGATTGACGTGATCGGCCCAATAGACCGGCAGATCAAACGCCGGAGCGTCGCGATGACAGAACGGCAGTATCGCACGCTGGTAGATAATGTCTGGTCCGAGCTTACACTCGGGCCCGATGGCCTGCCCGAACGCGTGGGGGTCACAGGGTATACCACCACCGACGGATTCTTTGCGGCCAAAGGGCGTTTTAGCATCCTGCGCACCTGTAATGTCTGGATCGGCGACCAGCTGCGTGCGGCGGGCTTGCGTTTTGGGCGTTGGACGCCGCTGCCTCTTTCGGTCAGCCTGTCCTATCAACTTTACCAAAGCGATCACCGCTGACGTGGGACGCTCCGCAGGGAGTTTAAGTGGCAAAATGAAGCCGGTCCCTGTCAATTGGCCGCTGGAGAGTTTGGCTGCTTCGTGACAAAAGAAGGCTTGTCTGAAAGAGGAGCACCGACATGTCCGGCACATTTGGCAAGGGTCACCATCTGCATCTGATCGACGGGTCGGCGTTTATTTTTCGCGCCTACCACGCGCTGCCGCCATTGACGCGCAAATCAGACGGGCTGCCGATCGGAGCCGTTGCAGGATTTTGCAACATGTTGCAGCGCTATGTCGAAGGCAACACCGGGCCCGATGCGCCAACCCATGTGGCCGTGATCTTTGACAAGGGGAGCCACACCTTCCGCAATGACATGTACGACAAGTACAAGGCCAACCGCGAGGCCATGCCCGAAGACCTGCGTCCGCAGATCCCCCTGACCCGCACCGCCACCGAAGCCTTCAACATCGCGTGCAAGGAAAAGCAAGGCTATGAGGCGGATGATATCATCGCGACGCTCGCCGTGCAGGCCCGTGCCGCGGGCGGGCGCTGCACCATCATTAGCTCGGACAAGGATTTGATGCAGCTGGTCGGCGGCGGCGTCGAAATGCTGGATGCGATGAAGAACAAAAGCATCGACCGTGATGGCGTGTTCGAGAAATTCGGCGTGTTCCCCGACCGTGTGGTTGATGTGCAAGCCCTAGCCGGCGATTCCGTCGATAACGTGCCCGGCGCACCCGGAATCGGGATCAAGACCGCCGCGCTGCTGATTAACGAATATGGCGATCTTGATACGTTGCTTGAACGCGCGGGTGAGATCAAACAGCCCAAGCGCCGCCAGACCTTGATCGACCACGCAGATCAAATCCGCCTGTCCCGCGCTCTGGTTCAGCTGGACGAGAATACGCCGCTGGACTTTACGCTGGACGACCTCGAGGTACGCGACCCCAATGCCGACCAGCTGCTCGGTTTCCTTGCCGAGATGGAGTTTCGCACGCTGTCAAAACGCGTAGCAGAGGTTTTGGGCAAAGAGGCCCCCACCATCGCGGACGCACCGGTTGCTGCCGATGCCCCCGCCGCGGCGGACGTGCCCTTTGATCCGGATCTGTATGAACATGTCAGCGACACAGAGGCGCTGAAGGCCTGGATCGACCGGATTTACGAATTCGGCTATGTTGCCGTCGATACAGAGACCACCGGGCTGGACGATATGGTCGCGCAGCTGGTCGGCGTATCGCTTTGCGTCGAACCCGGCAAAGCCTGCTATATCCCGCTCATCCACAAGGCGCGTGGCAGCGATGATCTGTTTGGCTCTGACGATCTGGCTGAGGGGCAGATCCCCCTTGAAGATGCGCTGCGCCTGTTGACCCCGATGTTGCAGGACCCCACGATCCTGAAAATCGGGCAGAACATGAAATACGACAGCAAGATATTTGGGCAGCTCGGCATCAATGTCGCCCCGATCGACGATACGATGCTGCTGTCTTATGCGATGCACGCCGGGCTGCACGGTCACGGCATGGACACGCTGTCAGAACGGTACCTGTCGCACACACCGATCCCGATCAAACCTTTGCTAGGCTCGGGTAAATCCGCGATCACCTTTGATAAGGTACCGCTGGCCGATGCCGTAAAATATGCCGCGGAGGATGCGGATATTACCCTGCGTTTGTGGCAGCTGTTCAAGCCGCAGCTGCACCGCGTCGAGGTGACGAAGGTGTATGAAACGCTTGAACGTCCCTTGGTGCCTGTGTTGGCCGCGATGGAACGGTCTGGCGTCAAGGTTGACCGCGATACGCTAAGCCGGATGTCGAATGCCTTTGCGCAGAAGATGGCAGGGCTTGAGGATGAAATTTATCAACTCGCCGGTCGCAAATTCAATGTCGGATCGCCCAAGCAGCTTGGTGAGATCCTGTTTGACGAGATGGCGCTGGAAGGCGGCAAAAAGGGCAAGACAGGTGCCTATGCCACTGGTGCCGACGTGCTCGAAGATCTGGCAACAGAGCATGACCTGCCCGCACGTGTGCTGGACTGGCGGCAACTGTCGAAGCTGAAATCGACCTATACCGACGCGCTTCAGGACCACATCAACCCTGACACCGGACGCGTACACACCTCATACTCCATCGCGGGGGCATCGACGGGCCGGCTGGCGTCAACCGATCCAAACTTGCAAAACATCCCGATCCGATCCGAAGAAGGCCGCCGCATCCGCGAGGCCTTTGTTGCCGAGCAGGGTAAAGTGCTGATTGCGCTGGACTATTCCCAGATCGAGCTGCGGATCTTGGCGCATATTGCCAACATCCCCGAGCTCAAGCAGGCCTTTCAGGACGGCATCGACATTCACGCCCTGACCGCATCAGAAATGTTCGGCGTCCCCCTCGATGAAATGACATCGGACGTGCGCCGTCAGGCTAAGGCGATCAACTTTGGTGTCATCTATGGCATCTCGGGCTTTGGCCTGGCGCGCAACCTGCGCATTCCGCGAGCCGAGGCACAGGGCTTCATTGACCGTTATTTCGAACGTTTCCCCGGCATCCGCACCTATATGAACGACACCAAAGCGTTCGCGAAAGAGCATGGCTTTGTGCAGACCCTGTTCGGACGCAAAATCCACACGCCAGAGATCAGCGCCAAAGGCCCCCGCGCCGGGTTCGCCCAACGGGCCGCTATTAACGCGCCGATCCAGGGGACAGCCGCAGACGTAATCCGCCGCGCGATGATCCGCATGCCCGACGCGATCAAGGGCTTGCCCGCCACGATGCTGTTGCAGGTGCACGATGAACTGCTGTTCGAGGTGGAAAAAGGGGCTGAAGACGCTCTGATCGACGCCGCGCGTCATGTGATGGAAAACGCAGCCGATCCGGTGGTCAAACTGGACGTAAAGCTGACGGTGGACGCGGGCATCGGGTCAAACTGGGCAGAGGCGCATTAAGCGCCTTTGCCGTTTGTCTAGGTGAGCACCATCCAGTGAGAGCTGCCTTTGGTCCGCGGGAATGGTATATTTTCACCGCCTAACCAGCCGTGATACCCCATGCCGCGCGTCGCAGCGGCTCGCTTTCCGCGCACAAAAAATCAGTCAGGTAGTTCGTCCGACGGGATGATTCCAAAGAAGCTGCCGCCGGACCATACGCCGAACCATCCCTCGTGGTGCTGACCCAGTTCGACCAGCCGGTAAAAGCTTTTCCGGTCGATCAGCGCCTCAAGGTTGCGGCGGATGCGGACATAGGGCGCGGGCTCTCCGGTATCGGGGGCACGCTCGATACGGATCGGCAGATCGGGGCCCGCAACCGCGATATCCCCAAGGTTGGTCTGGAACGTGAGCGTCTGGTCGGTGCCGCTGCCTTCGGCCTCGAAATCGATGGCGACAAAGGGGGCATCTTCGACCTTGATGCCGACCTTTTCGACCGGCGTGATCAGGAAATAATCGTCATCTTCACGGATCAGAATCGACGCAAAGAGTTTCACCAGCCCCATGCGGCCAATCGGGGTGCCTTGATAGAACCAGGTGCCGTCGCGTTTGATCTCCATGTCCAGATCGCCGCAAAACGGAGGGTTCCACTTCTCTACCGGCGGCAATCCGCGTGTTTTGGCGGCGGAAACAGACGCGGCAAGGCTTTCTGCTGTTGGGGTCACGGTTTTTTGTCCACTCATTGCTTTTGCCATTTCCTGTTCACACGATACACTTACATCTAACTGATATAACTCCAAGGACGCAAAAGTCATGACCCAAGCCCGCGATATGGTAGCAGAAATCGAGACGCTTGGCGAAAAGCTGGCCGAGGCCAAGGCGTCGATCAACCGGCGCTTTATCGGACAGGAGCGGGTCGTTGATCTGACACTGACGGCGCTGCTGTGTGGCGGGCACGGGTTGCTGATCGGTCTGCCGGGTCTGGGCAAGACGCGGCTGGTCGAAACGTTGAGCACAGTTATGGGGCTGGATGGCAATCGGGTCCAGTTCACGCCCGACCTAATGCCTGCCGATATTCTGGGGTCAGAGGTTTTGGACACCGCCGCCGATGGCACCCGCGCATTCCGTTTTGTCGAAGGCCCGATTTTTTGCCAGCTGCTGATGGCGGACGAGATCAACCGCGCCTCGCCGCGCACTCAATCCGCGTTGTTGCAGGCGATGCAGGAAAAGACAGTGACCGTTGCTGGACAGGACCGCGCCTTGGGGCATCCGTTTCACGTGCTTGCCACCCAGAATCCGATTGAACAAGAGGGCACCTACCCGTTGCCAGAGGCCCAGCTTGACCGTTTCCTCGTGCAGATCGACGTGGCCTATCCCGACCGCGATACAGAACGCGATATCCTGATGGCGACCACGGGCGATACCGATGCGCAGGCCACGGCTGTGTTTACCACGGAAAAGTTGTTGGCCGCGCAAACGCTGCTGCGGCAGATGCCGGTCGGTGAATCCGTGGTCGAACTGATCCTTGATCTGGTCCGCGCCTTCCGCCCTGACGGTCCCGACGCCAGCCAGAACGTGCGCGATACCGTGGCTTGGGGCCCCGGCCCCCGTGCTGCGCAGGCGTTGATGCTGACCGTGCGCGCGCGCGCCTTGCTACAAGGGCGGTTGGCCCCCTCGGCCGAAGATGTGATTGATATGGCCCGCCCCGTTTTGATGCACCGAATGGCACTGAACTTTGCCGCGCGCGCACGGGGTGACAGCCTGAACACGTTGATCGACGCAACCACGGCCATCCTGATCGGGAAAAAGGCCGCGGCGTGAACAGCCCCGACACCCTTCGCATCCGATCCGAGGAGCAAGCAGCCCGTTTGCCCGCGCTGCTGGCCCGTGCAGAGCATCTGGCCGGCGCGGTCCTGCTGGGCGCGCATGGACGTCGTCGCGCAGGGGTGGGGGATGACTTCTGGCAATACCGTCCGGCACAGGTCGGCGACAGCCGGCGCAGCATCGACCACCGGCGTTCGGCTATGGGGGACCATGAATTTGTGCGCGAACGCGAATGGCAGATCGCGCAGTCGGTCATGCTCTGGGTCGATCAGGGGGCCTCGATGCGCTTTGCCTCGACCGCCGCGCTGGAACAGAAAGCTGACCGCGCACGGCTGCTGGGACTGGCGCTGGCGGTTTTGCTGCAACGGGGCGGTGAACGCGTCGGCCTGACCGGCAGCGCCCTGCCTCCGCGGTCGGGCAGGCCTCAGATTTTACGACTTGCCGAAGCGCTGTGTCAGGACGACGCCGCGGATTATGCGCCGCCGGAGCACCGCGCCATGATCCCCCAAGCGCGGGCTGTATTTATCTCTGACTTTATGGGCGATCTTGCGGGGGTCGCCACGGCCCTGACCAAGGCCGCCGACCGCGGCGTGCGGGGCGTGTTGCTCCATGTGCTTGACCCGTCAGAAGAGGCCTTCCCGTTTGCCGGCCGCACCATCTTTGAAAGCGTCGGCGGCACCTTGCGTCATGAAACGTTGAAGGCGAACGACCTGAAACACCGCTATCTTGAACGGCTCGCCGAACGTAAGGCAGAGCTGCAGCAACTTTGCGCCCTGACCGGCTGGCAGTACGGGCTGCACCACACCGACAGCACGGCGCAATCGGCGCTGCTGTGGCTGTATGGTGCGCTGGATACGCGCAGCGGGGGGGCGGCATGACCGTGTTCGGGGGTATCGGTTTTACCGCGCCTTGGATGCTGCTTGCGCTTCTGGCGCTGCCGATCCTGTGGCTGATCTTGCGGGCTGTGCCACCAGCCCCCACCCGCCGCCGTTTTCCCGGCGTGGCGCTTTTACTCGGCCTCAGCGATGCCGAAAGCGTGTCGGACCGCACGCCGTGGTGGCTGCTGTTGTTGCGCATGCTTGCCGTGGCGGCGCTGATCATCGGGCTGGCTGGACCTATCCTGAACCCGCAAGAAGAACAGACCCAAGGCACCGGCCCGCTCCTGATCGTAGTGGACGGGTCCTGGGCCGGCGCGACCCGCTGGCCGCAGCAAACCGAAGCGCTAGAAGCACAGCTGACCCGTGCCGCACGCGCCGGACGCACCGTTGGCTTCCTGACCCTCACCCGCCCCGAGCAACCCGCCTTTCAGTCTGCCGACGCGGGGCGCAGTCGGCTGGCCGGATTCAAGCCAGCACCATGGCAGCCCGCCCCCACCGATATCGACCGCGCGATTGAGATTACCAGCACACTTGGCGGGTTCGATACAATTTGGTTCAGTGACGGGCTCGCCTATGACGGGCGCGATGCGATGCTTGAGGCGTTACAGGATCAGGGCAGCGTAGAGGTGTACCAGACCGGCGCAGATGTGCTGGCGATGGCACCCGCAACCTATGAGGACGGGGCGATCACCCTTACCGTCAAACGCGCCCTGCCCACTGCCGAACGTGCCGTGACGATCAATGCGCAGGGCCGCGATCCGGCGGGGAATATGCGCACCCTCGCCAGTGTGCCCGCCACATTCGAAGCGGGATCGACACAGGCCACCGCCGCCCTGTCGCTCCCCGCTGAACTGCGCGCCCGGATCACCCGGTTTGACATTGCAGGCCAACGCTCTGCCGGAGCGACAACGCTTGTGGACGATGCGTTGCGGCGGCGCGAGGTCGGGCTGATTGCCGGACGCGAGAACCGCGAGGGGCTAGAGCTGCTGTCGCCGCTACATTATATTGAACAGGCCTTGGCCCCCGCCGCCGACCTGATTGACGGCGCGCTTGGCGATGTGCTGCCCGCCAACCCCGATGTGATCGTGCTGGCCGATATTGCGACCCTGTCCGAGGCAGAACAGGCACCGCTGCTCGACTGGATCGAAGCGGGCGGGATGTTGGTCCGCTTTGCCGGGCCACGCATTGCCGCCAGCGATATCAGCCGCGACACCGAAGACCCGCTGATGCCCGTGCGCCTGCGGTCTGGCGGCCGCAGCGTTGGCGGCGCGATGAGCTGGGGAGCCCCTAAAACACTCGATGCTTTCCGCGAAACCTCTCCGTTTTTCGGGCTGGAAATACCGGAGGATGTGACTGTATCCGCCCAAGTCGTCGCACAGCCCGATCCCACCCTGTCGGACCGCGTGATCGCGGCGCTCAGCGATGGCACGCCGCTCGTCACACGCAAGCAACTGGGTCAGGGGCAGATCATCTTGTTTCACGTAACCGCCACAGCCGAATGGTCAACGCTGCCGCTTTCGGGATTATTTGTGCAGATGATGGAGCGTTTAGCAATTTCTTCATCCTCTGCAGGTATCGAAGCCTCCGACCTGAAGGGCACGACATGGACACCCCTGCGGGTGATGGACGGGTTCGGCACGTTGTCCGACGCGGGCACGCTGCCGGGTGTGGATGGCGCTGATCTGGCGGATGCCCCTGCGGGGCCGAATTTGCAGCCGGGGGTCTATGCTTCTGGCGACAGGCGTATTGCGCGCAACGTGGTGGTGGCCGATACCACGCTCGGGCCTGCAACGTGGCCTGCGGACGTGCCAGTGCGCGGGCTTGATGTCGCAGATGAGCAGCCGCTTTCCGGATGGCTGTTGTCGCTGTCGATTCTGCTGTTGCTGGCCGATGTTGTCGCGTCGCTGTCCCTGTCTGGGCGGCTTCTGAAACACAGCAATGCCGCAGGGCTGATCCTTGCCGCGCTGATTTATGCGCCGACGCAGGCTGATGCGCAGGCAGACGACAGCTTTGCCCTCAACGCCACGGCAGAGATGACGCTGGCCTATGTGGTCACCGGCAATGCGTCGGTCGACGAGATGTCGGATGCCGGATTGCGTGGGCTGTCGGATACGCTCTATTTCCGCACGTCGGTTGAACCTGCCAACCCCATCGGCGTCAATCTGGAGCGGGACGAGCTTGCGTTCTTCCCCATGCTTTATTGGCCCATCACGCCAGAGCAGCCCCGCCCTTCGGATGCTGCCTATACCAAGCTGAACAACTATCTGCGGTCCGGCGGGATGATCCTGTTTGACACGCGTGATGCTAATATCGCGGGGTTCGGTGCCGCAAGCCCCAATGGCCGCAAGCTGCAAGACCTCGCCGCCCCGCTGGACATCCCGCCGCTAGAACCCCTGCCTGCGGATCACGTTCTGACCCGCACTTTCTATTTGCTGCAGGATTTTCCTGGTCGGCACAGCGGGCGCGATCTTTGGGTAGAGGCATCGGCCCCCGATGCAGAGCAGGTAGAAGGAATGCCATTTCGCAATCTCAACGATGGCGTCAGCCCGGTTGTGATTGGCGGCAACGATTGGGCCGCGGCTTGGGCCGTGTCGCCGAACGGTGCCCCGATGGTACCCATCGGGCGCGGCTTTGCGGGGGAACGTCAACGCGAATTGGCATATCGTTTTGGCGTCAATCTGGTCATGCATGTGCTGACCGGTAACTATAAATCCGATCAGGTCCATGTGCCTGCGCTGCTGGACAGGTTGGGCCAATGACGTCGAGCGTTATATTCGATCCGCTAATCCCCTTGCCATTATTGGCGGTGGTTGCAGCGCTGGCGCTGGCCGCCGTGGTCTTGGCAGTGCTGCGCGGGTTGCAGGGTTGGGCGCTACGGGGGGCGGCGATGGCCGTTATTCTTGCGGCCCTCGCCGGCCCCTCCGTCCAACAAGAAGATCGTGCGCCGCTCACGGATATTGTCGTGATGCTGGAAGACGCAAGCGCCAGTCAGAAACTCGCGGATCGCCCCGCACAAACCAGCACTGCCGCGGATACGCTGGCCGCCCAGATCGCGACCCGCGACAACACCGAACTGCGCCGCGTGACCGTGCCGGACGGCGAAGGGGACAGCGGTACGCAGCTGATGACTGCGCTATCAGAGGTGCTGGCTGAAGAACCGCGCGCCCGTATCGCTGGGATTCTGGCACTGAGCGACGGTCGTATCCATGACGCTGATCTACCTGTGGATCTGCCCGCGCCGATGCACCTGCTGATGACCGGAAAGCAAAGCGATTGGGATCGCCGCCTGTCCGTACGCAACGCCCCGGCCTTTGCCATCATCGGCGAACCGGTAATCCTGACCCTGCGCATCGACGACCTTGGTGCCGCCCCGCAAAAAGACGCGCTGGCCCCGCTTGAAATCTCGGTCGACGGGGAGCCGCCGCAAACCTTCCGCGTGCCGGTGGGCCAAGACCTCGAATTGCCCGTGACCCTGCCCCACAGCGGCCGCAACGTCATCCGGTTTTCGCTGCCCGAAGCCAAAGGAGAGCTGACCGACCGTAACAACGCTGCGCTGATCCAGATCAACGGCGTGCGGGATCGGCTGCGCGTTCTGCTGGTCAGCGGCGAACCGCACCAGGGCGGGCGCACATGGCGTAACCTGCTGAAATCCGACAGTTCTGTCGATCTGGTGCACTTTACGATCCTGCGTCCGCCCGAAAAACAGGATGGCGTGCCGGTGGACGAACTGTCCCTGATCGCCTTTCCCACCCGCGAATTGTTCATGGAAAAGATCGAGGATTTCGATCTGATTATCTTTGACCGCTATAAACGACGCGGCATCCTACCGTCGCTGTATCTGGAAAACGTCGCGAATTATGTACGCGGCGGCGGGGCCGTACTGGTCGCAGCCGGCGCGGATTTCGCCAGTGCCGACAGCATCTATCGGTCCCCATTGGGAGACGTCCTGCCCGCCACGCCTACCGCGCGGGTGATCGAACAGCCGTACCGCCCTTTGGTCTCTGAACTGGGCCACCGCCATCCGGTCACCAGCGGCTTGCCCGAACAGGACACATGGGGCCGCTGGCTGCGGCAGATCGACGTGACGGACCCCTTGGGAGATGTCGTGATGACGGGCGAAGGCGACCGACCGCTGTTGATCCTAAACCGGGTCGAAGAAGGGCGCGTTGCGCTGATGGCATCGGATCATGCGTGGCTTTGGAACCGCGGCTATGAAGGCGGCGGGCCGCAGCTTGAACTGCTGCGGCGTCTGGCCCACTGGATGATGAAAGAACCAGAGCTGGAAGAAGAGGCGCTGACCGCAAACGCCGATGGCCAGACCATGCGCATCACCCGCCGTACCCTTGGTGATGAAATTCCATCTGCCACCATCACCAATCCCGATGGCAGCACCGCGCAGCTTGCCCTGACACCCACATCACCCGGCGTTTTCGAAGGCGTGTACGATGGGCCCGAGATTGGGCTCTACCGGCTTGAAAATGGTGACCAAAGTGCCGTGATCGGCTTGGGCCCTGCCGCCCCGAAAGAGTTTGTCGAAACGATCGCGAGCGATGAAACCCTGACCCCCGTACTGGCCCCCGCACGCGGCGGCGTCGCGCGGATCGAAGAGGGTCTGCCCCGTATCCGCGACGTACGTGTCGGTCGCCCCGCTGCAGGTCGCGGATGGATTGGGCTGACACCTCGGAATGCCTATGAAACGCGGGACGTGCGCCAGATGCCGATCCTTCCGGCGTGGCTTGTTCTGTTGCTTGGCAGTGCCCTGATCCTTGCGGCATGGCTGCGCGAAGGACGACGTTAACCACGAAATCGCGCTTACTGGGCGAAAAACGGTGAACCGGTTAAGCAGTTATTCATCTGCAATGCTCCATTCTGCTGTGCAGACAAGGAGGATTCGGAGCGTTGGATGGAAACGTCAGATAGGCTTTTGCAAGAACGCCGCCGCCGCGAACAGGCGGAAGCAAGGCTTGAAAGAAAGCAGGCGGAGCTTTGTGCCGCCCAACGAAAACTTGATAAGCACGCCCAACGCGTACATGACGAAATCTCCGAGACGCGGGCGGAGGTCGAAAGTATCCGTTTTAAAAACCAACGGGTAATGTCCGATCTTTGCGCAGCGCGGGAACAGGTTGAACTGACGGAACGGCGCCTGTGGCATTCGATTGAGACCATCCACGACGGCTTTGCCTTTTTTAACAGACACAGCGAAATGATCATGGCGAACCGATCCTATCTCGCGGTGTTTGACGGTATCGATATTATCCGGCCCGGCGTCAGCTATTTGACCATCCTGCGCATCCTCACCGAAGAGGGTATCATTAACATCGGTCGACACACGCCTGAGGAATGGCGCGCCAAGATGATCCTGCGGTCACAGCAAAAGGCCCCGGAACCGATCATCGTAAGGCTCTGGAACGGCACTTACATCAAAATCGTCGATCAACGCGGCAAAGGCGGCGACACCGTTTCACTGGCCCGCGATATCACCGACAGCGTCGCGCATCAGCGGCAACTGGTCGACGCCCGTGCCACTGCCGAAGCTGCCAACAGTGCGAAATCCTTGTTTCTAGCCAAGATGAGCCATGAAATCCGCACCCCGATGAACGGGATCGTCGGAATGACAGAAGTGCTTGGCGATACCGTGCTGACGCAAGACCAGCGGTTGTATGTCGATACGATTAAAACCTCTGGTGAAGCACTATTGGTTATTATCAACGACGTGTTGGACTTTTCCCGGATCGAAGCAAACCGGCTCAGCATCCATTCCGCCCCCTTTGATCTAGAACGTATTTTCCAAGAGGTATTGCTGCTGCTGCAACCGCTCGCGGTTCAAAAGGGGCTTGATATCGCTTTGGATTTTGACCTCTTTCTGCCACGCAAATTGATCGGGGATGCCGGGCGCATTCGACAGGTGCTGACCAATCTTGTAGGAAATGCGGTGAAGTTTACGCGAAACGGGCACATTCTCATTCGGGCCACGGGCCTGCCAGACAGTGAATCCGACAACGTGCTGATAAAAGTCTCTATCGAGGATACAGGCATCGGCATCCCCCCTGATATCATCGATCATATTATGGGGGAATTCACCCAAGCCAACAGCGAGCCAAGCCCGACTGCAGAAGGGGCCGGCCTGGGGCTGGCGATCTGTCAACGGTTGGTGCAGTTGATGAACGGCGAGATATGGGTCACGTCCGAGCCAGAGGTGGGGTCCTGCTTCGGGTTCGAACTTCCCCTGAAAGTGCAAGTCGACGCGCCGACGCCGACCCTGATGCCGCCTGCGTTTCTGCGACACGTTCTGATCGTCGAAACGGAAACGATCTGCCGGTCCATCCTCCAGCGCAACCTGGAACATATCGGGGTACGGGTCACCACATGCGCCACCGGCGCTTGCGGATTGGTAACCTTGGATGACAGCGTGGATCTGGTTCTTGTTGATCAGATCTTGCCCGATATGGACGGATTTGAATTTGCGCGCGCGGTTCAGGCGCGTCTGTCCGCAACAGACGTGATTTTGTACAGCGAGGCCCCGGATTCAATCCGGGAAAATGTGGGCGACGTGCGTTTGCGCCGGATCATGAAAAATCCGATCAACATCACCGATCTGCTGGCAGAGATGACAAAATCGCCCCCCTTGGCCAACGGCACCCGCCCGATGCGTGTTCTGGCCGCGGAAGATAATAAAACCAACCGCCTCGTCCTGCGCAAGATGCTGCAACGGCTGAACATTGACTTGCAGCTCGCCGTCGATGGAGAGGATGCAGTTACCCTGTTTCAATCCTTCCGGCCTGATCTGGTCTTCATGGATATATCCATGCCGAAAATGAACGGAAAAGAGGCCGCCGCAGCCATTCGCGCCTTGGAGAATGGGGCTCGCGACAGCTGTCCTATTGTCGCTCTGACTGCTCATGTCATTCAGGACGAGAAGGATAATATCCTAGCCGCCGGTCTGGATCATTTCCTTACCAAACCGTTGCGCAAGGCGGAAATCGTGGCGCTTTTGGAACGGTACTGCCCCACCTCGGCCTTCCCGCTTGAGGGTCAGCTGGTGGGATAGGGACGCACAAATACGGGTTTTTCCGGCGTAGACAGATCTGGCTTCCAAGCATACCCGCCGATATCAAAATCCTTGATCGCATCCGAGTCGGTAAGCCGGTTCTGCACAATGAACCGCGCCATCGCGCCGCGCGCTTTCTTGGCGTAGAAGCTGACAATTTTCGGGCCTTTGCCGTCAGATTTGTCTTCCATGAACTGTGGCGTCACGACAGCGGGGACCAGCGCCTTCAGGTCGACCGCGCCAAAGTATTCCTGACTGGCGCAGTTCACCAGAAACCTGCTGTTGGTCTGCTCTGCCTGCTGGTTCAACGCATCGGACAAACGCGCGCCCCAGTATTCGTACAGCGATTTACCCTGCGGCGTCTTCAACCGGCTGCCCATTTCAAGCCGGTAGGCCTGAATTGCATCCAAGGGGCGCAGTACGCCATAAAGCCCCGACAGTATTCGCAGATGATCCTGCGCATAGCTCACTTCATCGGGGTCCAAACTTGTCGCCTCGAGCCCTTGGTAGGTGTCGCCGGCAAAGGCAAATGCAGCGGGGCGCACAGTATCAGGGGTGGGGTTTTCCTCGAACGAGGCAAAACGATCGCGGTTCAGCTGGGCCAGTTTTTCGCTCAGGTGCATCAATGATTGCAAATCACCAACGCTCAGCGCGCGGGCCACCTTGACCAAAGCCACGGCATCATCGTGCAAATCCGGCGTCGTCATCTCGACGGTGCGGGGGGTCCAGTCCATTTTCTTGGCAGGCGAAATGACGGTCAGCATAGGTCTTCCTTATTTGGTCGCGGCAAGAGCTAGCCCGCTTGCTGCAGGACGTCCAGAAATGCGGGGCCAAACCTTTCGGTTCGTTTCTCGCCCAGGATACGCTCTATTGCATCGAGGTTCGGCGCATGAAGTTGCGCCACTTTCGCCAGTAACGACGTCGAGCAGCTCAGGGGTTTTTCGCCGCCGTCCGCGCCCCGTGACAGCGTGGTTTGGACTTCTTGCAGCTGATCAAAGACGGACCCCGCGGCCCGCCCTGCCAGCTTGCGGCGTGTCGGGTGCATTTCGGCCGCAGCGCCGTTGATCACCTCTAGAAACGCATCGCCGAAGTTCTCGAGCTTTTTCGCCCCAACACCGCCGATACGCGCCATCGCGTCCAATGTCGCTGGCCGTTTCTCGGCCATCTCGATCAGCGTGCGGTCATTGAAAATGATGTACGCGGGCACTTTCGCGGCCTCTGCGAGCCCCCGACGTTTGGCCTTGAGCGCCGACAGCAGTGGCGTATCTTCGTCGCTGACCATTGCTTTTACCGCGGGGCGGCGCTGCGCTGCGGCGGCACGAATACTGTCGCGGCGCAGAGAGATAGACGCCTCGCCGCGTAGAATGGGCAGCGCGGCATCGGTCATCCGCAACGCACCGTGGCGCGCAGCGTCAGGGCGCACGAGATCGTGGCCCATCATCTGCCTGAACACGGCCTGCCATTCGCGTTTGTCATATTCCTTTCCCACCCCATACGTCGGCAGGTCGCTATGCCCGCGTTCGCGGATCTTGTCAGTTTCATTGCCAAGCAGGATGTCGATCAAATGACCCGCGCCGAACCATTCCTCGGTGCGCAGCATGGCCGACAGCGCCTTGCGTACCGCCGTGGTGCCGTCGAACACCTCCACAGGCGAGTCGCAGAGGTCACAATTTTCGCAACTCACGTCGCTTTCGTCAAAATATTTAAGCAGGTTCAGGCGGCGACATTCCAGCGCCTCGGCAAGCCCCAGTAGGGCGTTCAATCGGGCATGATCCGCAGCGCGTCGTTCGGGCGGGGCCAGCCCTTCGTCAATTTGGCTGCGCCGCAAACGGATGTCATCGGGACCAAACAGCGTAAGCGTTTCAGCCGGGGCACCGTCGCGGCCCGCGCGTCCGATTTCCTGATAGTAAGCTTCAATGGATTTGGGCAGATCGGCATGGGCGACCCACCGAATGTCCGGTTTGTCGATCCCCATGCCAAAGGCCACGGTCGCCACGACGATCAGCCCGTCCTCTTGTTGGAAGCGGCGTTCTGCCGTGCGGCGGTCGTCTGCTTCCATCCCGCCGTGATAATGCAGAGCCAGATGCCCGTCGTCGCGCAGCGCTTTGGCAAGCCCTTCGGTTTTCGCACGGGTGCCGCAATAGACGATGCCCGACTGCCCCTTACGCGCGCTGGCAAAGTTCAAAATCTGCGCGCGCGGTCCGTTTTTGGCAGCAAAAGCCAGATGGATATTGGGACGGTCGAACCCGCGCAGGAAGGCGCGTGGCGGGGCTCCGTCAAAAAGCTTCTGGATGATCTCGGCTTGAGTTTCGGCATCCGCCGTCGCGGTAAAGGCGGCCAGCGGCACATCCAGCGTGCGTCGCAATTCACCAATGCGCAAATAGTCAGGGCGAAAATCATGGCCCCACTGGCTGACGCAATGCGCCTCATCCACAGCGATCAATGACACGCCGACACGCTTTAACATGCCGGTGACTGACCCCGCGGCGAGCCGTTCGGGTGCCATATACAATAGCTTGAGCGTGCCCGCTTCGAGCCCTTCCCACACGGCATCGGTTTCTTCGGGCGTGTTACCCGAGGTCAGCGCCCCGGCCCCAACGCCAAGCTCTTGCAAGGCGCGTACCTGATCACGCATCAACGCAATAAGCGGAGATATAACGACCGTCACCCCATCCCGCAGCAAAGCAGGCATCTGGAAACACAGGGACTTACCGCCCCCGGTGGGCATGATCGCCAGCGTGTTTTCACCGGCGGTAACGGCCTCTACGATCTCTTGTTGACCAGGACGGAACCCGTCGAACCCAAAGACATCACGAAGTAGCGTGGCAGCGCCTGACATGAAAAACCCAACTGTATCTAACCTGCAGCATGCAGAATCTCATAGTCGCGGGCGGGGGACAATCCCTGCCCGTGCGTCCGGCAGGGCCAAGGCCCCAGAAGATGCCCGATTAGTAGAACATTGCAGCGTTGTTGATCAGCAGGATACGCAGAACAGCGACCGCGATCAGTACGACCAACGGCGCGAGGTCAAGCCCGCCCATCTGCGGCAGAATGCTGCGGACGCGGCCATAGACAGGCTCCAGCAAGCGATTGAGCCCGTCCCAAACTTGCGCCACCAAAGGTTGACGAAGGTTTAAGACTTGAAAATTAATCAGCCAGCTCATGATGACATGCGCGATGATGATGAACCAAACGATGTTCAGCACGAGCATCAGGATCTGAAAAAGGGATGTCATAGGGGGGCCTTTCGTTGCACAGCGCGAAGGTATGTGCGCCCGCGCCAAAGAACAAGAGCAGCGCGGCTTTAGCCCCGCCGCCCTTGTCGAATTCGCATTATTTTACGCTTGCATCGCGTTGATGACGACAGAGAAATCAAGACTGTCGACTTTAAGCATCGACCAATCGGCGAAATGCCGGGTCTCGATCTGTTTTTCATCGAGGATTTTAAAGCCGCTGTGCCGCGCGTCATTGCGAATATTTTCGATCAACCGGTGTACGTCAGCTTCTTCACCTTCCAGCACCTGACAGAAGTTGCGCCCGTTATATGCCAAGGCCCCCGTGACGCTGTGCTTTTCGTTTTCACGCACCGCGATGGTAAATATTTCTGCGACATCGGCTTTGGAAACGGATGGAACTGCGGTGCTGAAATAGAGAAGCCGGATCATCGCCATATAGGGTCTCCTAAAAAATTCTTAACGGGGCATTGTTCTTGATCTTCTTTAGACAAAAGGTTTTTAAAAAGCGACCCTGTTCGAATGTCATAGGACATATCAAAACGCCCTTCCCGCTACGCGGGAGAGCCATTCGCAGACTTGCGTCGCGCCCTGTTGCTGCACTACCGTCGCTTGAAACAGGAGAGAGCAGTCATGGCAGCCACATCAGCGCGAAAGAAGATCTGGGGCTGGTACTTCTTTGACTGGGCCAGCCAGCCCTACAACACGCTCCTTTTGACGTTCATTTTCGGCCCCTATTTCGCCCAAACGGCGACGGCAAATCTGGTCGAGGGTGGTATGGCGCTCGAGGCCGCCAAGGCGCAGGCGCAAGCCTATTGGGGGTATGGCCTGACGGCTGCGGGCATCCTTATTGCGATCCTGGCACCGACGCTCGGGGCGTTTGCGGATTCAACGGGCAAGCGGATGCCGTGGATATGGCTATTTTCTGCACTGTATGTCGTGGGATCGGGCGCGCTTTGGTGGACGGCACCGCAGGATTTCTCGGTTGTTTGGGCGTTGTTCTTTTTCGGCATCGGCCTGATCGGGATGGAGTTCGCGACGATTTTTACCAACTCTTATCTGCCCGAGCTGCACCCCGACCCCGGCGAACGCGGGCGGCTGTCGGGGTCGGGCTGGGCGTTTGGCTATGTCGGCGGTGTTCTGGCGCTGATCGTGATGATCGCGCTTTTTCAGGCAGGCAGCACGGGGCGCACGATGGCAGGGCTAAACCCGCTGTTCGGGCTTGATCCGGCGACCAAGGCTGACACCCGCATTGTCGGCCCGTTAACGGCGATCTGGTACGCCGTTTTCATGATCCCTTTCTTTTTGTATGTGCGCGATACGCCCGTAAAAGGTGCCGCGCGGTACCGGGTGGGCAAAGGGTTGGCGGATCTTTGGGTCACGCTCAAGAACCTGCCGCGCCATCCTTCGCTTCTGGCCTATCTGGGGTCATCGATGTTTTATCGCGATGCCCTTAACGGAATGTACACGTTCGGTGGGATATATGCGCTTGGTGTCTTGAACTGGAGCATTATTGATATCGGGGTCTTTGGGATACTCGCGGCGATTTCCGGCGCGGTGTTCTCTTGGGTCGGGGGGCATGTGGATCGCGCGATTGGGCCGATGCCTGTTATTGTGACCTGCTGTCTGATCCTGATCGCCACGGCTGTGCTGATTATCTCGCTGACCCCTGGCTCAATTATGGGCGTCGCGCTGGCCGAAGGGTCTGCTGTGCCCGACATCGCCTTCTACATCGCCGGTGCGCTGATCGGTGCAGCAGGGGGGGCGTTGCAGGCCTCGTCGCGCAATATGTTGACCCGTCAGGGCAACCCTGATCGCATGACCGAGGCATTTGGCCTTTACGCATTGTCGGGCAAAGCTACATCGTTTTTGGCACCGGCTTTGATCGCTGTCGCCAGCGACCTGTCGGGCAACCAGCGGATCGGGATCGCCCCCGTTGTGGGGCTGTTCATCATCGGTCTGGTTCTGTTAATCTGGGTAAAACCCAACGGAGATTTCGCCAAATGATCCTGTCCCGATTCCTCACTTGTACCGTGCTGGCCCTTGCCCTGGCGGCTTGCGGCGGGTCTTCGTCCAAGCCGAATGCAGAGGCATCCAAAATCCTGCCAACCATCGGATCGTCGGGTGGTGCGCGCAGCAGCGTTCAAGCAAAGAAGCTTTTCGGCGCGAAATCCGATGGCTCTCGGCAGTCTTCCGCCGCCTATGGCAGCTATGCCAAGGGCTGCGTCGCAGGGGGGCAGCAGCTGGCCGACACGGGGCCAACCTGGCAAGCGATGCGCCTGTCGCGCAACCGCAACTGGGGCCACCCAGAGATGATCGATTACATCAAACAGCTTAGCGCAAAGGCAGCGCAGCAACCCGGTTGGGAAGGAATCTATGTCGGTGATATCAGCCAGCCGCGTGGCGGGCCGATGCTGACCGGGCACGCCAGTCACCAGATGGGTTTGGACGCGGATATATGGATGCTCCCGCCTAAATCTCTGTCGCTTAGCCGGTCGCAGCGTGAAAACATTTCGTCCATCTCGATGCGCCGTGCCAGCGGTGCCTATGTGAACAGCAGCTGGACGCCGCAGCACCATCAGGTGCTCAAGGCCGCTGCATCCGACCCGCGTGTTGCGCGTATTTTCGTGTTCCCCGGTGCCAAGGTGCAGATGTGCGCCGATGAAAAGGGGGACCGGAGCTGGCTGCGCAAAATTCGCCCTTGGTACGGGCACCACTATCATTTCCACGTCCGGCTGAGCTGCCCGAAAGGCGCAACCGGTTGCGTTAACCAGGATCCGCCCCCCGCAGGCGACGGCTGCGCGGATGCACGTCAATGGCAGGCGAATATCCTGAACCCGCCCCCACCGAACCCCAATGCCCCCAAGCGCAAGCCAAAACGTGAACTGTTGCTCGCTGATCTGCCTGCCCAGTGCCAATCTGTGCTGGATTCGAACTAAACTTGCTACAGATCCTCTTTGCCCTTGGCTTTGCCTCCGCTGCTCTTGCAGCGGGCGCAAATGGCCCCGTCGTGCATCACACGCAGCTGGATTGGGATAACGACGCCCCTTGGTTCGGCGGCCTGTCGGGTGCCGAGATGCGCGCGGATGGTAAACAAATGACTGTCATCAGCGACCGCGGGCGTATCATAGTGGCCGACCTGACGCGGGATGCGCTTGGCACGTTGACGGGCTTAGAGGTGATACATTCGGTTGCCTTGCGTGATGAAAACGGTGCGGTGATGGACAGGCCCCATACCGATGCCGAAGGGCTGGCGATTGCGCCCGATGGCAGCATCTTTATCAGCTACGAGGGGCAGCACCGCATCGCGCGCACAAATCTAGCCGATGGCACGACCCAGCAAATCATCGCCCCGCCCCAAGGTGCATCGCTAAGGGAAAATGCTGGCTTCGAGGCACTTGCGGTGGATGCCGAAGGGTCGCTATACGCGCTGCCGGAGGATACGCGCAGCAATCAAATACCGCTGTATAAGTATCAAAACGACGCGTGGAGCATTGCCGCCTACCTTGAAAAAGACAGCCCGTTCGTGCCTGTCGGTGCCGATTTCGACGATGAAGGTCGGCTGTATTTACTTGAACGAACGGTAACCCCGCTGGGGTTTCGCACCCGATTGCGGCGGATCGAACTGGCGGGCGACCAGACCTCCGCCGTGACCTTGTTGCAAACCTTGCCTGCGCGGTATGACAACCTCGAGGCGCTGACCGTTTGGCGCGATGGTGTCGGGCGTACGCGTGTGACGATGATTTCAGACGATAATTTCCTATCAGTGCAGCAAACCCAGGTTATCGAGCTGACGATCACACAATAGCTTGCGCGAATGGCATGCGATCCCTACAACGCATGACTGTCTGCGATCCCCGCAGGCCAAGTCGCCGCACCCTTGCACAAAACGGTTCAAATATGACACGCACCTATCTTCCCGGCATTCTTGCTATGGCCGCTATTGTTGTGGCCTCCAACATCCTTGTTCAATTCCTGTTTGGCCAATGGCTGACATGGGGCGCGTTCACCTATCCGCTGGCGTTTCTGGTCACCGATGTGATGAACCGCGTTTACGGGAAAGACGCCGCGCGGCGGGTGGTGCTGGTTGGCTTTGTCGTTGGTTTGGCTTGCTCTTTGATCGGGACGCAGATCATGGGCGAATTCGGGCCACTGGTGACCCTACGCATCGCGATCGGGTCCGGGGTGGCGTTTCTTGTGGCGCAATTGGTCGATGTGGCGATCTTCTCTGCGCTGCGTGATGGCAAATGGTGGCGCGCACCTTTGGCCAGCACTTTGGTCAGCAGCTCGCTTGATACGTTGCTGTTTTTCTCGATCTCGTTTTCCGGCGTCCTGTCATTTCTACACCCCGCGACCGACGTCTCTTGGGCCTCGGAAATGCTGCCTTTGCTAGGCAGTGGCCCGTTGGCGCCTCTGTGGGTGTCGCTGGCAGTTGCGGATTGGTCTGTGAAGCTGGGCATCGCGCTGATCGCCCTGATCCCGTTCCGCATTATCACTGCACAATTGCTGCCCCGCAGCTAAAGGGCGCACCTCTCGGACCCCGACTGGCGTAAAAAACATTTTGTGTTTTCGATTTACTGTGCCAGTCTTCAAGTGAGTTCAACAAATGTAAAGGAGGTGATCCAGTGTCAAGAACGGTATTGGAGAGAGGTGTCGGAACAGCTTGGGAGGTATCCCGTTAGGGCAGCCCCTGGCGGTTGAAACAGCCTAGGTGGATCGCTGATCTAACCGATCCCACCTCCGTAAACCATTCGATTGGGCCGCTCCTCACCGGGGCGGCCCTTTTCGCATGCGGGTGCGGGTCTTTCCCTCGGGTGCAGGCGATGCGATAGTTGCCACGAAGGAGAGCGTGATGCTGCGGATCAACGACGACATTGCCATTCAGGACTGGGAGCTATCAGAAAGCTTTATGCGGGCCTCGGGGCCAGGCGGCCAGAATGTGAACAAAGTATCCAGCGCGGTAGAGCTTCGGTTCGAGGCCGCGACCTCCCCGTCCATACCGACGCCTGTGAAAAACCGTTTACGGCGATTGGCAGGCAGGCGTTGGACGACTGAAGGCGCGTTGGTACTGCAATGCGACGAAACCCGTAGTCAGGTGCGCAACCGCGAGATTATTCGCGAACGGCTGAAGGATCTGATTACCGCTGCGCTGAAACCGCCAAAGAGGCGTATTGCGACACGGCCCACGCTGGGATCGAAAAAGCGCCGGTTAAAGGCAAAAAAGACCCGAGGCGAGGTTAAATCGCTGCGCGGACGGGTTGATCCGCCAGAATAACTTTGTCTGCCCATGGCAGCAGACGTTCCATCAACTTTTAAACAGATATGCCATTTCGCCGGTTCTTGCCGGTATCAACCCTGTGTCGGCAGATCGCCGCCACAGGGCAGATCAGCCATTGGAACGGATCAGCTTTGGCCCGTGTTCCCCTGACAGACATACAAGCAATGTCGTTAGTAAATCTAAGGAGAACTCAGATGAAACTTACAACAACAACACTTATCGCGACCCTGATGGCCACTGGCGTTTCCACCGCGGCGATGGCTCAAACTTCCGTAGACGGTGCCGTAGGCGGCGCTGCTGATGTAAGCTCGGGTGTTAGTGCAGATGTTGGTGCATCCGGTTCACTATCCACTGGTTCCACCGTGAACGATGCAACCGATGCTGTAGCCAAGAACGGCAAAATGGCAAAAGAAAACTACGGCCAGCTGATCCAGGAACTGCGCGCTGGTGCAGAGAGCAACACGCAAACGAAGTCCGAGATCGAGGCATTCGACACAAACGCCAAGCTTGACGTTGTGACGGTGTCCGAACTGAAGTCGGGCAACGGCAATACCACAGCGCTTGACGAAGCACTAGAAGCGCAAGCCGAAGCCGTCGATGACATGCGCGCCTCCGTGGACGCGAACGCGGACCTCAGCGCACAGCTTAAGGCCGAAGGCTATGCTTCGGAAGATGTTGTCGCCGTGCGCGGTAACGGCATGGGCGGGCTGACACTGGTCATTGACGACCGCGGCTAACCCGACCGCCAGTATTCCCCGCACCCTGCGGGAGACATAAGGCAGAGGGGCCGGTGGGAAACCACCGGCCCCTTTCGCGTGTGGGTCAGACGATGACTTTTTGCGCGGTCTGATCACCGACGCCAAAGACACGTTTGTAGCGGTCGATCTCTGACTGCGGGCCCATGGCCTTGTTCGGGTTGTCCGACAATTTGACAGTAGGGTTCCCGTTCGCCTCGACCGCTTTGCATACCAAAGAGAACGGGGCGAGCGCATCATCCGGCACAAGCCCGCGAAAATCATTGGTCAGCAAGGTGCCCCAGCCAAACGAGGCTTTGACCTTGCCCTCAAACTGGCTGTGCAGTTCCTTGATCTTGGCAACATCCAGACCATCACTGAAAATCACACGTTTTTCGCTGGGGTCTTCGCCACGGGACTTCCACCAATCAATCGCCGTTTGCGCCGCGACCGCCGGATCGCCGCTATCCACACGGATGCCTGTCCAACCCGCGAGCCAGTCGGGGGCGTTGTCCAAGAACCCTTTGGTGCCATAGGTGTCGGGTAGAATGATGCGCAGATTGCCTTCGTGTTCCTCGTGCCAGTCTTGCAGAACATCATAGGGCGCTTGGGCCAGCGCGGCATCGTCTTTCGCCAATGCGGCATAGACCATCGGCAGCTCGTGCGCGTTCGTGCCAATTGCTTCGACCTCGCGGCTCATGGCGATTTTGCAGTTCGATGTGCCGGTAAAGGCATTGCCCAAGCCTTCTTGCATGGCCTGCACGCACCAGTCTTGCCACAGGAACGAATGGCGGCGACGGGTGCCGAAATCAGCGATCGACAGGTTGGGTATTCCCCGCAATGCTTCGATCTTTTCCCAGACACGGGTCATGCCGCGCGCATAGAGCACCTGCAGCTCGAACCGGCCCATGCGATCCAGTACGGCGCGGCTGCGCAGTTCCATCAATACCGCGAGGGCGGGAATTTCCCATAGCATCACCTCGGGCCACGAACCTTCGAATGTCAGCTCGTACTGGTCGCCCTTGCGTTCAAGGTGGTAGGGCGGCAGGCGCAACCCTTCGAACCACTCCATGAAATCGGGGCGGAACATCTGTCGTTTGCCGTAAAAGGTATTGCCCCGCAGCCATGTGCTTTCACCGCGGCTAAGCGAAAGGGACCGGATGTGATCCAGCTGTTCGCGCAGCTCGCCTTCGTCGATCAAATCGGCCAGCGGGATGTGTTTGGACCGGTTGATCAGGCTAAAGGTGACCTGCGTTTCCGGCTTGTTGCGGAAAACCGACTGACACATCAATAGCTTATAGAAATCCGTATCGATCAGGGACCGCACGATCGGGTCGATCTTCCACTTGTGGTTCCAGACGCGGCTTGCAATGTCGACCATGGTTAAAGCTCCCTTAGGCGGTGTGTTTGTGGCCCATCCATCTTGGACGGGCAAGGGAATTGCCGCTGACACAGTGCAAAACCTGTGGTAATCCACCGACTTAACCCCCGAAAGGAGCGCTGCTAGATGCTGGAATGGCCCAATCTCTTGCGAGAGTTGATCACACTGTTTGTCGTGATCGACCCTATTGGCAGCCTTCCGGTCTTTCTTTTCGCAACAGCAAACGTCCCGCAACGCCTGCACAAAAGCTTTGCCCTGCGGGCCGTGCTGGTGGCCGGTCTGGTCTTGCTTGGGTTCCTCGTGGGCGGGCAATATCTGCTGGAGAACCTTGGACTGCGGCTGGGGTCGTTTCAAGTCGCGGGTGGGATTATCCTTTTCCTGTTCGCGCTGAGCATGATTTTCGGAGACCCGAAACCCACGCAGGAAATCGAAGCCGCAGAGCGGGATCATCTGGCGGGCGCCGTATTTCCGCTGGCCATGCCCTCTATCGCATCACCGGGTGCAATGCTGGCGATCGTCATTCTGACGGACAATCACACCAACCAGATATCCGACCAGCTGGTGACAGCCGGATTGCTGCTGGTGGTGTTGCTGTTCACCCTTGTATTGCTGTTGCTGGCCGGTCGTATTGGCCATCTGATGGGGACGACAGGTGCCAGCGTGATCAGCCGCGTCATGGGGATCATTCTGGCGACCGTCGCTGTCGATGCTACGCTTGGCGGGCTGGATGCGCTGGACATCCTGAACATCGCCCCCGTCGAGGATGCCCCTCTTAGCGCAGAGTAACCCCCGCCGCCATCATCGCATCCTGCGCGGCAGCCAGCGATCCGTCCAGATCAATGGCACGGCACAAATCCAGCCGGACCTCGACGTCAAAGCCTAGTTTGGCCGCGTCCACAGCCGAAAACTGCACGCAGAAATCAAGCGCCAAACCCACCATCGTCAACTGGGTAATGCCGCGTGTGCGCAGGTATCCCTCTAATCCGGTGGGGGTCTTTTGGTCATTCTCAAAGAAGGCGGAATAGCTGTCGATAGCGGGGTTGTACCCTTTGCGAATGATCATATTCGCACGGGTTTGATCCAGCTTGGGGTGAAACGCAGCACCAGCGCTGCCCTGAATACAGTGGTCGGGCCAAAGCACCTGCGGGCCGTAGGGCATCTGCGTCACGTCAAACGGGGCCTGCCCCACGTGCGACGACGCGAATGAGGAATGCCCCGCCGGATGCCAGTCCTGCGTCAAAACCACGGCATCCGCCTGCTGCATCAGCGCGTTGATACCGTCTATGATCGCGTCGCCATCCGACACAGCAAGCGCCCCGACAGGGCAGAAATCATTTTGCACATCAATCACGATCACGGCGTGGGTCATATCAGGTTCCTCATGGGCCAACTTGCGCTAACGGACATAGCACGGTGCAGGTGGCACGGCACCCCCTTGCCTGAACCGGCACATGGGCGTATCTCAGCGCGCATGTATACCATTGCCGCCCTTTATCACTTCAGCCGCTTTGACGCGCCTGATGCCCTGCGCCCGCCGCTGATTGCCCTTTGTGCACGGCATGAGGTCAAAGGCACGTTGCTTGTCGCCGCCGAAGGCATCAATGGCACGATTGCCGGCTCACGTGCGGGCATCGACGCGGTGATTGCGCATATCCGTGCCCTACCCGGTTGCGCCGATCTGGAGTGGAAGGAAAGCACCGCCACCGAGCCCCCTTTCGGTAAGATGAAAGTCCGGCTGAAACGCGAAATCGTGACGATGGGGCAACCCGACGTCGATCCGCTTGCCAAGGTCGGGCACTATGTCGACCCCGCCGAGTGGAACGATCTGATCGGGCGGGACGATGTTGCGGTGATCGATACACGCAACGACTATGAGGTCGCGATCGGAACGTTCAACGGGGCCATCGACCCCGAAACCCAAAGCTTTGGCGAATTCCCCGCCTGGTGGGAGGCGAACAAAGACCGGTTTCACAATAAGAAAATCGCGATGTTCTGCACCGGCGGCATCCGTTGCGAGAAATCAACCAACTACCTGATCGGTCAGGGTGTCGAGGACGTGTTCCACCTCAAGGGCGGGATCCTCAAATACCTTGAAGAAGTCCCGCAAGAGCAAAGCAGCTGGCAGGGCGATTGCTTTGTTTTTGATAACCGCGTCAGCGTTGGCCACGGGCTGAAAGAAGGCCCGCATATGCTGTGCCACGGCTGCCGCCGCCCGATCCTGCCCGAGGACACAACCAAAGCGGGGTACGAGGCAGGCGTCAGTTGTCCGCACTGCGTCGATCAAACCTCTGACGCCGATAAGGCGCGGTTCCGTGAACGCCAACGCCAGATGACCCTCGCTAAGTCACGCGGCGAAACCCACCGCAGCTGATCACGCGCGGCCCGCTCTTTTCCAAGCGCGGGCCTGTGATGTTGGGTTAAACGCCGAACCCTTCGCGCCCGATGGAAACATAGGCCTTAAACCCGGCGCGCTTCGCGTCTTTGGGACTGTAGATATTGCGCAAGTCCGCCAATACCGGCGTCGCCATCCGTTTGGCCATACGCGTAAGGTCCAGTGCGCGAAACTCGTTCCATTCGGTCAGAATAACCAATGCATCGGCGTTTTGCGCGGCCTTATAGGCGTCATCCATCCAAGACACGCCCGGCAACAAAGCTTCGCCCTCGCGTTTACCCTGCGGATCAACCACACGCACCTTGGCACCATTGCCGACCAACGATGGCACGATGGTCAAGCTCGGGGAATCCCGCATATCGTCCGTGTTCGGTTTGAACGTCACCCCCAAAACAGCGATCGTCTTGCCGTTCACCGAGCCGCCACAAATATCGACGACCTTGTCGATCATCCGGCGTTTGACCTCGTCATTTACCTTGATCACGGTCTCTGTCAGCTGCATGGGGACGGAATGATCCTGCCCCATCCGCGCCAAAGCCTGCGTGTCTTTCGGGAAGCAGCTGCCACCATAGCCAGGCCCCGCATGCAGGAACTTGGACCCGATCCGGTTGTCGAGCCCCATGCCTTTTGACACCATCTTCACGTCCGCGCCGGTACGCTCACAGAGCGCGGCGATTTCGTTAATAAAGGTAATCTTGGTCGCCAGAAATGCATTGGCAGCATATTTGATCATCTCGGCGCTTTCCAGATCGGTAGACATGATCGAAAATTCGCGTAGTGACAGCGGGCGGTAGATATCCTTCATCACTTGCTCGGCGCGTTCATTCTGCGTCCCCACAACCACGCGGTCGGGACGCATGAAATCATCGATCGCGGCCCCTTCGCGCAAGAATTCGGGGTTGGACGCGACATCGAACTCTGCCTTCGGGTTGGCCTTGGACACGACCTGCTTGACCTGGCGGTTGGTGCCCACAGGGACGGTCGATTTGGTGACGATCACGGCGTAACCGGTAAGCTCGGCTGCGATTTCTTCAGCGGCCGCCATGACATAGGTCAGATCGGCATGACCGTCCCCGCGCCGCGTCGGTGTGCCGACGGCGATAAACACGGCATCCGCGCCATCCACAGCTTTTTTCAGGTCGCCGGTGAAAGACAATCGCCCTGCAGCGACATTCTTGGCCATCAGATCATCAAGGCCGGGCTCATAGATTGGGACGATGCCCTGTTCCAGCTTTTCAATCTTGGCCGGATCTTTATCGACGCAAATCACGTCGTGACCGAAATCAGAAAAACAAACACCCGAAACCAAGCCGACATAGCCGGTGCCAATCATCGCAATCTTCATAAAAATCTATCCTAAATCTATTAGACAGTCAGCAAGCCACGCCAGCCGGTGCACCCACATCTAGTAGTCTGAAAGCGCAAAACCAAGATAGGCCAATGGCATCAGCATTCTGCGCATCCGCCCCAGTTCGAACTTTCGCAACGGGTTTTGCATGATCTGTGGGTAGGGCCGGTCGATGGGTTTGTCCATAACCAGATCCGCAATCAATCCGCCAGAATAGCTCCCCATGGCCACACCATTCCCATGATAACAAAGACTTGCATACAAGCCTCCGGGGTCGGGCAGCTTCCCGACAAAGGGCATTTGGGCGCGCGAAAGGCATACCATGCCGGACCAATGATGGGGCGTTTCCACATGTTTCCAGGCGGGAAAAAACTTTTCGAAATCACGCCGCACCCGTCCGACAGCGCGCCCCTCGGCGCTTTTGCCAGTCAATAGGCCGCCCCGCATCCCGAACAACATCCTACGATCCGGCATGAGTCGGAAATAATGTAGCAAATTGCGCGTATCCGAAGCCATAAAATCTGTCGTCCACCCCGCCTCTTCCAGCTCAGTCTCGCTCAGGGGGCGTGTCACAAGGACAGTCGATTGCGCGGGCATATATTGCGCCGTTAGACTTGGCACCACATTTTCAGATGAATAGCCATTCGTCGCGATAATGACTTTTTCCGCTGTCAGTCGACCTTGCGGCGTCTGGATTTCATGCCCCTTGGTCGTCTGCCGTATCTTGATCGCCGCGGTGTCATGATAGATCACCGCGCCAGCCTTCTCCGCCGTGGCAGCAAGTCCGGTCACGTATTTCCGCGGATTTAGCGCAAAGCCGGCCGGGATATGCAATGCCCCATGAAACGGGCCGGACAGGCCGTTCGAGGCAAAATCCTTCCTCTCAATCAGCCGCGCGGACAGCCCGTAGTTTTCGCGCACCGCGTCGACACGCGCGCCGAAACCATCCATATCTTTGGGCCGGTGGGCCAATTCGATCTCGCCATCAGAGTGGCGGTCCACGTCGATATTATGGCGGCTGATCAGGTCGTCGACGAAATTAATTGCCGCAAGCTCCGCTGCGCGAAAGTTCAGCCGATCTTCCCGCCCCGCAAGCTTGTCGAGCGCCGCATCATCAAGCCGCCCCCCACCGAGACAGCAAAAGCCACCGTTGCGACCCGATGCCCCCCAGCCGACGTATCTATGTTCCAGCACGACGACCGAATACCCCGCCTCTGCCAAGCGCAGCGCCGCAGAAAGGCCCGTAAACCCACCACCTACAACTGCAACATCGCACGAAACGTCACCGTTCAAGGCTGGGCGATCCACAATATCGCAGGTTTGATCCCACCAACAGTTCTTCCTAGGCTCATCTGTGTAGGCGAAACCGTTAAATATTCGTTTCATGGGGTCATCATTTCACGCCACTGCCCGCTCAGCCGCCCGAACATCTCGTTGGGCTTTGATCGCTTTGCGTTTAGAAATCAAAGAGGCCGCAATAACCCCGAAGGTCACGATACCGATCATAATGGTCGAAAGCGCGTTGATCTCGGGCGAAACTCCAAGACGCACAGCGCTCCAGATCTTGATCGGTAGAGTTGTCGAGGACGGGCCCGTGGTAAACGAAGCGATAACAAGATCATCCAGTGACAGGGTGAAGGCCAGCAGCCACCCTGAAATAACCGCCGGCGCAATGATTGGCAGGGTCACTAATCGGAAGGCATCAAAGGACGAACACCCAAGATCAAGCGCAGCTTCCTCCAGCGACCGGTCGAACGTCACCAGCCGCGAGGATACGACAACAGACACATAGCACATCGAAAAGGTCGTATGTGCCAGCACAATCGTCAGCGTTCCCCGGTCCAATCCGATCCCGATAAAGAGCAGAAGCAAGGATAGCCCAGTAATCACCTCTGGCATGACAAGCGGCGCGTAAATCATACCCGAGAACAGCGTGCGCCCTGCAAACCGCCCCCCCCGCACCAGGATATAGGCCGCCATCGTCCCCAACACGGTCGCTAGCGTCGAAGACACAACCGCAACCTTAAGCGTTACCAATGCAGCATTCAGGAACGCATCGTTCTGCAGCAACTCTCCATACCATTTTGTCGAAAAACCCGCCCATACGGTGACAAGTTTTGAGCTGTTGAAACTGTAGATGACCAGCAAGACCATCGGGAGATAAAGAAACGCAAACCCCAAGGTGAGCGACGTAATATTGAACCAGCTCGCGCGTCTCATGACTCCACCTCGGCCTGACGTTGCTGATTGCGCTGAAACAAGACAATGGGAACAATCAGGATCACAAGCAGGATCACTGCAACCGCACTTGCCACGGGCCAATCGCGGTTATTAAAGAACTCCTCGAAAAGGACCTTACCAATCATAAGCGTCCCCGATCCCCCTAGCAAAGACGGGATCACAAATTCGCCCAGCGCGGGGATAAATACAAGGAAGCACCCTGCGATAATCCCGTTGCGCGACAACGGAATAGTAACCAGCCAAAACGCCTTTAGCCGTGAACACCCCAAATCTTCGGCGGCCTCGATCAGGGATTCGTCTAGCCGATCCAGCGCGGCATAGATCGGTAGAATCATAAATGGCAGATATGTGTAAACAATTCCTATATAAACAGCGGTGGTCGTGTTCATGATCGTCAAAGGCGCATCAATGATACCCAGCCAAAGAAGAAATTGGTTCAGCAGCCCCTCGTTGCTCAGAATACCAACCCACGCGTAGACGCGGATTAGAAAGCTTGTCCAAAACGGCAAAATCACCAGCATCATCAAGGTTGGACGCCATTCCTCGGGCGCGCGCGCCATGCCGTAGGCCATTGGATAGCCGACTAAGACCGCTAAAACTGTAGATATTAACGCAATCTTCAAACTGCTCAGGTAAGCCCTCCAGTACAGATCGTCTGAAGCTAGAAAAACAAAGTTTTCTACGTCAAATGCCCGAAACATCGCCCAGATTCCGTCCTTAGCAGTCGGAGAATAAGGAGGAATGGACAAAGCCAAATCAGAAAGCGAAATTTTAAAAACAATAATGAAGGGGATCAAAAACAGCGCGAGTAGCCACGCATAAGGCACTGCAATAAGGATGAAGCGGCGTATATTCATCGTTCTAACAGGACGCCGGCGGTGGCGCTCCAGGAAATCCAGACGCGATCTTCCCACGTAATTGTGCGGCGTGACAACCGTCGCGTATTCGCCGTTTGGGCCTTGATCACTTGCCCTCCGGCAAGTTGAACATGGTAGGTGCTGAGGTTGCCGAGATATGCGATATCAAGAACGGTGCCCTGAACAGCGTTTTTCGTTTCTGTCGGCTTATCGACCGAAATGGCGATCTTCTCCGGCCTGATTGCGAGATGGGCTGGCTGGCTTTCACTGAAAGTGCGATCTGATGCTGCAAGCAACGGGGCCTCGTTGGCCACCCAATCAAGATGGTACATTTCGTCACCAGCGGCCTTCACAGTGCCGGAAATGATGTTCACATCGCCGATAAAGTCGGCGACATAAACGGAATTAGGTGCTTCATATATCCTGTCCGGCGTTGCCACCTGGATGATCTGCCCTTCATCCATAACCGCCACGCGGCTGGCAACAGTCATTGCTTCTTCTTGGTCGTGGGTAACGATAACGAAAGTGGTGCCCGTACTTTCCTGAATATCCATCAGTTCAAACTGGGTATCCTGACGCAACTTCTTGTCCAACGCGCCAAGCGGTTCATCTAACAATAATAGCTTCGGCGCTTTGGCGAGAGCACGCGCGAGCGCAACACGTTGCCGCTGCCCACCAGATATCTGGTGGGGCTTGCGTTTGGCAAATTTGGTGAGGCGCGTCAGTTTGAGCATCTCTTCAACGCGCACGGCGATATCCGCTTTGGTCATATCGCCGCGTTTCAAACCGAAGGCGATATTTTCCCAGATCGATAGGTGGGGGAACAGGGCGTAGGATTGAAACATCATGTTCACTGCCCGCTTGTTCGGTGGGACGCCGGCAATATTTTTGCCCGCTAGTTCAATTTTCCCTGCGCTTGGGTTTTCGAACCCTGCAAGCATACGCATCATCGTCGTTTTACCACAGCCGGATGGACCAAGAAGCGCAAAAAACTCGCTTTCGTAAATACTAAGCGAAAGGCTATCGATCGCGACAAAATCACCAAAACGTTTGGTCACATTATCAAATCGGATAAGCGGCTTTTCGTTCGGGTCATCCCATGGGGCGAAAACGGGTTGGCTCACTTTGGTCTATCCTTTGCACAGCGATTTACCCCTTTGGCGAAAGGGGGATGGATCAGGTCAAAACCCTAGGGCTCTGACCTGAAACAGATTTTAGATACCAGATTTAATTTTGGTCCACATACGCGTGATGACACGCTGCAGTTTGGGCGGATATGAAGAAATGGTATACAGGTTTTCCAAGGTGGCCCCGTCAGGATAGATCGCCGTGTCCCCAAGGACTTCTTCGGCCAGGAACTCTTGGCTCGCCTTGTTGCCGTTCGCATAATAAACATAGTTTGATGCTGCGGCCATGTTCTCGGGGTCCATAATGAAATTCAAGAACTTATGCGCCCCATCCGGGTTAGGCGCGTCAGCCGGAATCGCCATGTTGTCGAACCACATCAACGCGCCTTCCTTCGGCGCGTAATAGGCAATTTCCACACCATTGTCCGCTTCGGCTGCACGATCACGTGATTGCAGGATGTCGCCTGACCAACCAAAGGCGACGCAAATGTCCCCGTTTGCCAGTGCGTTGATATATTCTGAACTATGGAATTTTTGCACATAGGGTGCAACCGCTGTCAAAATCGGCTCTGCCTTGGCGATCACGTCAGGGTCTTGTGATTGAGGTGCTTCGCCAACATACTTAAGCGCGGCCGGGATCATTTCTGTCGGTGCATCCAAGAAATGCACGCCACATTCAGCCAGCTTTTCCATGTTTTCGGGATTAAAAACGAGGTCGAGTGAATCGACGGGCGCATCCTCACCCAATACCTCTTTAACCTTGCCGACGTTCACACCCAGACCCGTCGTGCCCCACATGTAATTCACAGCGTACTGGTTATCGGGATCGTACTTTGAAACACGTTCCTCGATTACGTCCCACATATTAACAATGTTAGGCAGCTTGTCTTTGTCGAGTTTTTGGAAAACACCGGCAGATATTTGACGCTCTAGGAACGTGCCTGTGGGAACAACCACATCATAGCCGGAGCCGCCGGCGAGCATTTTGGTTTCAAGCACTTCGTTGCTGTCAAAGACATCATAGATCAGGTCTATGCCGGTTTCTTTTTCAAATTTTTGCAACAAGGTTTCGTCGATGTAGTCGGACCAGTTATAGACCCGCACCTCTTCACCCATTGCGCTGGTGGCGATCAATGCCGTTGCTGCAATTCCGCTAAGCAAGCTGTATTTCATTGTCATCTCCCGTTGTGTAGGCTCGGTTGATCCGGACCTTTCATCAATTTGATCAAGTTTTGCACCATGCGGCAAGATCATTTATAATTTTACGCAGATGCGGGCCGGGGTTTAAAATACGATCGAGTACAATTTAGGCGAATTTAATGAACGTAGACCCCGCAGACCTCGCGCCACAACAGCCCACGGACAGCCCAGCCAAAGTGCCGGCCCATCAGCACGTCTATGAACGTGTACGCAAGCTGATCTTGTTCGGCGATTTCGCCCCCGGTCAGGCCGTGACGATCCAGGGGCTCGCGGAAACCCTGGATGCCGGCATGACCCCGATACGCGAAGCCCTGCGTCGATTGATCGCCGAGGGCGCATTGGTGCATCAGGGCAACCGGCGCGTGTCTGTTCCAGTACTGGACCTCGAAGGGATACAAGAGCTTGAGTTCATGAGGAAAAAGCTTGAGCCAGAACTGGCGAAGCGCGCCGCCGCCCGCATGTCGGAGACCGTTTTAAACGACCTTATCCGTGTCGACGACCTGCTGAACAGCGCCATCAACCGCGGGGATATCGGCGACTATCTGACCCAGAACTACCGCTTTCACACTATTATCAACACCTGCGCCAACGCCCCTATTCTAGCCGCAACGGTCGATCGCTTGTGGCTTATGTTTGGCCCATCCCTGCGTGTGGTGTGCGGTCGGTTCGGCACCTCGAACCTGCCCGATAAGCATGCTGATCTGCTTGCAGCCTTTAGCGAGGGCGATGCAGAAAGGGCGGGGCTGGCAATGACCGAAGATGTTTTGCAGGGCATGTTGCAGATTCAGGCGTCACTTTGATTAAAAGCTGACCGGCTAATCCCCACTTATCAGCACCGCTGCAGAGTGATTCGATTGACTCCGCACAATTTGATCATATCCTGAGGCTAATCTACTCCCATTCCCAGAGGCGCCTCTTATGACCCACATCACCAACCACATGCCCACCGCCGAGCTGCAAGCGCTTGACGCCGCGCACCACATGCACCCGTTTACCACGAATGACGAGCTTGCCGAGAAAGGCGCGCGGATCATCACGCGGGCCAAAGGCGTTTACCTCACCGACAGCGACGGGAACGAGATCCTTGATGGGATGGCCGGTCTTTGGTGCGTCAACATCGGGTATGGCCGTCAGGAAATGGCCGATGTCGCAGCGCGTCAGATGCTCGAGCTGAACTACTATAACACATTCTTCATGACCTCCCACGTGCCCGCCATTGCGCTGGCCAAAGAGATCGCGGCACTGGCCCCTGGCGATCTGAACCATGTGTTTTTTGCCGGATCAGGGTCCGAAGCGAACGATACAAACATTCGCATGGTCCGCACCTATTGGGACATGAAGGGAAAGCCCGAGAAATCCCACATTATCAGCCGTAAGAATGCCTATCACGGGTCGTCGATTGGATCCGGTTCGCTTGGCGGCATGAGCTATATGCACGCACAGGGCGGCATGCCTATCCCCGGCATTCACCACATCAACCAGCCGGACTGGTGGGTCGAGGGCGGGGACCTTACACCCGAGGCATTCGGGCTAGCGCGTGCCCAAGAGCTTGAAGCCAAAATCCTCGAACTAGGGGCCGACAAGGTCGCCGCCTTTATCGGCGAGCCTATTCAAGGTGCCGGCGGCGTCATTATTCCGCCAAGCACATACTGGCCTGAAATCCAGCGGATTTGTGACAAATACAACGTATTGATCATCGCGGATGAGGTTATTTGTGGCTTTGGCCGCACCGGCAACTGGTTCGGGTCTCAAACCATGGGGATCAAGCCGCATATCATGACGATCGCCAAGGGCCTTAGCTCTGGCTACCAGCCGATTGGCGGGTCCATTGTCTGTGACGAGATCGCGCAAACCATCGGATCGGGTGAGTTTAACCATGGTTATACCTATTCAGGCCACCCTGTCTGCTCTGCCGTGGCGCTGGAAAACCTGCGGATCATGCAGGACGAAAAGATTCTGGATCACGTGAACAACGTCGCAGCGCCCGCGCTTCAAGAAGGTCTGGCCAAACTGGCAGAGCACCCTTTGGTGGGTACGGTAAACGTTGCCGGCCTAATGGCGTCGCTGCCACTGTCCCCGCGCAAGGAAACCCGATCAAAGTTCGCAGGCGATGCCGGCACCGTCGGTTTTATGTGCCGGGAACGCTGCTTTGCGAATAACCTGGTGATGCGCCATGTCGGCGACCGGATGATCATCTCTCCGCCGCTGGTCATCACTCCCGAAGAGATTAAGATCTTCATGTCACGCGCTACCAAAGCGCTGGATGAAACCTATGCCGCGGTCAAGGAAGGCAACCTGTTGAAGGCTGCAGAAGACCACGCACATGACGCTGAATCGCCGCTTGGCTAAGCCGCGACTTACATCGGGTCGGGGCGGCAATTGTCGCCCCGACCCGATGTAACTAGGGCTGCATAAACTTGTCCGTTTGCGACATCTGCACCGCCTGAATTGGCTGCAGAACCACCCGCTCCGAGGGTGCAAAAGGCTGCTAAACCTGCAGCATTTATTAACGAATTCCCCTCATTTCAAGCAAGCTGCTCAGTAATTCCGCAGGCAAACGAACTGTTTCTCGTCAAATAACCGCTAATCTTCCTGCAATTGACGCTTTCTGCCCAAAACTGTCGTTAATTGGTTGCAAACTAGAAACCACCCCGCTTTAACTTTCTGTCAACAAGGGCGCTTGAACGTCACAATAAACGGGGAGCCAGCTTTGGCAGATACTTCAGCAACAAATGCGTTTGTAGAATTTGAACGCGTGCAGAAAAGCTATGACGGCGAAAATCTTGTCGTAAAAGATCTTAACCTGTCGATGCCGAAAGGCGAGTTTCTGACGATGCTCGGGCCATCGGGGTCCGGCAAGACCACCTGCCTGATGATGCTCGCGGGTTTCGAAACGGCCACGCACGGCGACATCCGGCTGGATGGCAAATCGATCAATAACATCCCGCCGCACAAACGCGGCATTGGCATGGTGTTCCAGAACTACGCGCTTTTCCCGCATATGACCGTTGCCGAAAACCTCGCCTTTCCGCTTGAGGTCCGCAAAATCGGTAAGTCCGAACGTGAAGCGCAAGTAAAGATCGCGCTGGACCGTGTTCAGATGGGTGATTTCGGCGGCCGCCGTCCGGCACAGCTTTCGGGCGGTCAGCAGCAACGTGTCGCCCTGGCGCGCGCCTTGGTATTCGAACCCGAACTCGTGTTGATGGACGAACCGCTGGGGGCCCTGGACAAACAGCTGCGCGAAACCTTGCAGTTTGAAATCACGCATCTGGCGCATGAACTGGGCATTACCGTGGTTTACGTGACCCACGACCAGACCGAAGCGCTGACAATGTCCGACCGCGTAGCCGTGTTCGAAAATGGGCGCATCCAACAGCTGGCCCCACCGGATCTGCTGTACGAAGAGCCCGAAAACAGCTTTGTCGCGCAGTTCATCGGCGAGAATAACACCCTCGAAGGGGTCGTGAAAGAGATCAAAGGCGGCACCTGCCTTGTGCAACTGGACGGCGGCGGCCTGATCGAGGCAAAGCCGATCAACGTCACACGCGCCGGCGAACGCACCCGCGTCTCGATCCGCCCTGAGCGCGTTGAATTCAACAAGGAACGGATGCAGGAAGGGGCACACACCCTGAAAGCCGAAGTGCTTGAGTTCGTCTATATGGGCGACATCTTCCGCACCCGTCTGCGGGTTGCCGGGACCGACAACTTTATCATCAAGACACGAAACGCACCCGATCAGGTTCGTTTGAAGCCAGGCCAGCAGATCGAAATCGGTTGGCTGGCAGAGGATTGCCGCGCCCTCGACGCGTAAGCGTCAGGTCGCGGTCGGCCGTCCAACGATCGACGGCGTCGTACGAGGGTGTGGTTAAGCCCGATATCACATCCTCAAGACCCTAACGGGCATATAATGGGAGACTTACGAATGAAGTTTACGACAACGCTACTCGCATCCTCCGCGATCATTGGCGCTGGCACATTGGCATTCGCCGATGCGCATGCGGACATGGCCAAAGAGATGACGCTTGTTTCCTGGGGTGGCGCATACCAAGCCAGCCAGGACAAAGCATATCTGCAGCCCTATCTGGAAATGCATCCTGAAATTTCTGCCGTTTGGGACGAAAGCTCGAACGAAGCCGTGGCCAAGCTGCGCGCGATGAACGAAGCCGGCAACGTGACCTGGGATCTGGTCGACGTGGTTGCCGCTGACGCCATCCGCCTGTGTGACGAAGGTCTGGCGATGGAAATCGACGCCGAGGAAATGCTGGCCGCAGCCCCCGACGGGACATCTGCCGAAGACGACTTTGGCGACCTGCTGGTCAGCGACTGCTTTATCCCGCAGATCGTTTATTCGACCACATTCGGCTACCGCACCGATATGGTTGGCGACACGCCCCCGACCAAAATCTGCGACGTTTTCGACACCGAAGCCTACCCAGGCAAGCGCGCACTGGAAAAGCGTCCTATCAACAACATGGAATGGGCGCTGCTCTGTGACGGCGTTGCCAAAGACGAAGTATATGACGTTCTGGCAACCCCCGAAGGTCAAGAGAAGGCTCTGGCCAAGCTCGACACCATCAAGGACGACGTAATCTGGTGGTCCGCCGGTGCCGATACGCCACAGCTGCTGGCCGATGGCGAAGTCGTCATGGGATCGACCTACAACGGCCGTCTGTTCAGCGTCATCGAAGAGCAGGACCAGCCCGTTGCAATGCTTTGGGACGCTCAGGTGTTCGACCTTGACGGTTGGATCATCCCCGCAGGCCTGCCTGACGACCGTCTGGCCCGCGTCAAAGACTTTGTGAAATTCGCGACAGACACACAGCGTCTGGCGGATCAATCGCAGTACATCAGCTACGGCCCTGCCCGTTTGTCCTCCGCTCCTATGGTTGGCAAGCACGCAGAACTGGGCATCGACATGGCACCTCACATGCCAACTGATCCGGCCAACGCAACGAACACGTTCCTGTACAACTACGAGTTCTGGGCTGACTACCGCGACGACATCGACGCGAAATTCCAAGCATGGTTGGCGCAATAAGCGCTTAGCCCGTTCGGAGGAGGCCACGCTGGCCTCCTCCACCCTCCGGTATCCGTTATGCCATTTTCCGAATTTTCCGCGACCTAACCCCATGGGGCCGATATGAGCGACACAGCCGACGCGACGAACGACACATCTGAACAGACCGGCCCCGTGCTTGCGGCCGACGGCACGCCGCTAAAGCGCAGCCTGAACCGGGCACTGCGTCGTCAAAAGCTCAGCGCGCTTCTGCTGATCGCCCCCCTACTGATCTTTATCCTAGTCACCTTTATCGCACCGATTGCCGATATGCTGTTCCGCTCTGTCGAGAACCAGATCGTGCAAAACACGCTGCCCCGCACCACACAAACACTTGCGGAATGGGACAGTGAAAGCGGCGAAACGCCCGGTGCCCCCGTTTACAAAGCACTCTACGAAGACCTGTTTATCGCGCAAGAACGCAAGCTGCACACTCGCTTGGGCTCGCGGCTCAACTACGAATTGACGGGTGCATCGTCCCTGTTTCGCAAGTCGGGCCGTGGCGTCGATGACATCGGCGAAGTGTTTCAGGACCAATTCGAAGACCTGAATGATTTCTGGAAAAAGGGCGAAAATTGGAACGCCCTGCTTGGCTCAGATGCTTGGCTGGCAGAAATTTCCGACTGGAAGGAATCCACCGGCGATGTGCAGCCCGCATTCAAGATGCGCGAAGGCATGGCAGAACTGCTGCCAGAGACCGCCGAATACTACGAGATTTTCGCCGACTTCGTTCAAAACGACGACGAGGAAAACCTGTACAAAGAAGACCCTTGGGCGCTTATCTATTCCGCGTTCTATGACGATCTGAACGGCCCGACCGCGGCGCAGATCGCAAGCTACACCGGTCCTGCCTCTGCTGAACTGATCGAAGCTGCCGCCGCTGCCCCTGCCTTTGAGACTGTCGATTATAAAGCAGCTTTCAGCAAGATTGACAAAGACTGGGGTAAAACACCCATTTGGGGCACGATCCGCGCCTACAGCCCGGCACTCACCAACGGGTATTTCCTGAACGCTGTCGATATGCAGAAGTCTTCGGACGGCCCTGAATTCCGTCCTGAAAACGAGCGCATCTATGGCAAGCTGTTCTTGCGCACGCTATTTATGTCGATCTGCATTACGGTCAGCTGTATCTTGCTGGGCTATCCGGTGGCTTGGATCCTCGCCAACCTGCCCGCCCGCACTGCCAACCTGCTGATGATCCTCGTGCTGCTGCCGTTCTGGACATCGCTTCTGGTGCGCACCTCGGCATGGAAAGTGATGCTGCAACAGCAAGGTGTCATTAACGATACGCTGGTCTGGCTGGGCATCGTAGCCGACGACAGCCGTCTGGCGTTGATCAACAACCAGACCGGTACGATCATCGCGATGACGCATATCCTGCTGCCGTTCATGATCCTGCCGCTCTATTCCGTGATGCAAACGGTACCACCTAGCTATCTGCGCGCGGCTAAATCGCTGGGGGCGACCAACTGGACCGCCTTCTGGCGCGTGTATTTCCCGCAATCGGTGCCCGGCATCGGCGCGGGGTCGATCCTCGTGTTCATCCTGTCGATCGGCTATTACATCACGCCCGAAATCGTTGGAGGCACCACGGGGACATTCATCTCGAACCGGATTGCCTACCACATCTCCAGCTCGCTGAACTGGGGCCTCGCGGCCGCACTCGGGGCGATCCTGCTGGCGGTGGTGCTCGGGCTTTACTGGGCCTACGACAAGATCGTCGGCATCGATAACGTAAAATTGGGAGGCTGAACCAATGGTCGCACTCACACCTATCTCCCGCAAACCGGTGAGCTTTTATGTACCGGTCGTCGCTGCCGCCGGTGCCTTTGCCGGCCTCTTCGTCGGTACCGCCCAAGGCAGCGGTTTACTGGGTATCGTGATCGGGGCGCTGACGATGGGCGCGCTGGCGTTCATCCTGACGCAACTGATCAAGAACGAAACCGTTGGCCGTTGGGCCGCTGTGATCCTGCTCGCCGTCATCGGGTTTTTCCTTGGCGGTGTACCCATGCTGGTGCTCGGGGTCATCTTCGGTTGGTTCTTCGGCTGGTTCAGCTTCTGGCTCTACGAAGGACGCTACCGCGCCAAGGTCGCCCCCTATCTGACACCGGGGCAAGTCCTGTGGCATTTCACCTTCCGCATCATCTGCGGTGCCGTCCTTGTGTTCCTGATCACACCGATCCTCGTGGTCATGCCGCTCAGCTTCAACGCAGAGAACTTCTTTACCTTCACGCCTGAAATGCTGCGCTTTGATCCCGAAGGCTATTCGCTGCGCCACTACAAGGACTTCTTCAACAGCTCTGCATGGCAAGGTGCCGTCTGGAACTCGGTCAAGATCGCGCCTGCCGCGACCTTGCTCTCGGTCAGCTTCGGGACGCTTGCCGCCATCGGCCTCAGCCAGCAGCACGTGCCCTTCCGCCGCGCGATCATGGCGATCCTGATTTCGCCAATGATCGTCCCGCTAATCATCTCAGCCGCTGGGATGTACTTCTTCTACAGCCGCGTTGGCCTGCAAGGAACCTATGTCGGCGTCGTGCTCGCTCACGCGGCCTTGGGCATCCCGTTCGTCATCATCACCGTCACGGCGACGTTGGTGGGCTTTGATCGCTCACTGACGCGCGCCGCGGCGAACATGGGTGCCAATCCGGTCACGACCTTCTTTCGGGTACAAATGCCGCTGATCTTGCCGGGCGTCATTTCAGGCGGGCTGTTCGCCTTCATCACCTCGTTTGACGAAGTCGTCGTGGTCCTTTTTGTCGGCTCTGCCGGTCAGAAAACCCTGCCGTGGCAAATGTTCACCGGCCTGCGCGAACAGATCAGCCCCACGATCCTTGCCGTGGCAACGATCCTCGTGGTGATCTCGATCTGCCTGCTGACCGTGGTCGAAATGCTGCGCCGCCGCTCGGAACGCCTGCGTGGCATGTCACCCGGCTAAGCCGCTTCCAAATGGTAAAAATCCTCGCCGAAGGCATGAGCCGGACCCCAAGGTCCGGCTCGTTTCTTTTTCGGCAGACTATTCGCCCGCGACAGCACGTAAGGCTTCCAACAAACCAAGCGAAGCATAGCCGTCAGGCAGCCGTTCCTGCGACAATTGGAACGCGCGCACCGCGCTGATTGTCAGCGGGCCGATCTTGGCATCAATCTTTACCGTATCGAATCCCTGCGCAGTAAGGCGCGTTTGCAGCTCGATCCGCTCGTCGTAGCTGAGCGCCCGATCCTGCACGGGCCAGCTGTGGCGGATTGGATCACCTCCGGCGATGCGGTCAGCCAAATGTCCGACCCCGATCACATAAGCATCTGCCGAGTTATAGCGTTCGATCACCGCGAAATTGGTATATATCAGAAACGCCGCGCCCTCTGCGCCGCCGGGCAACAGCAAAGACGCAGGCCCGTGATCCTCCAGCGCCCCTGTCACGGGGGCCACTCCGAGGGCTGTCCACTCCTCCGCGGTCTTCAGAATATCGCGGCCCGCCAACAGATAGTCGAACCCGTCGGGCAGTTGCACTTCAACGCCCCAAGGCTGGCCCGAGACCCAGCCAAAGTGCTTGAGATACGCCGCGGTCGAGGCCAGCGCATCACGCGGATCGTCGCCCCAGATGTCACGCTTGCCGTCTGCGGTGAAATCTTCGGCATAAAGCTGGAAGGACGACGGCATGAACTGTGTATGCCCCATTGCCCCGGCCCAACTGCCCTGCATCTGCGTCGGCGTGGTATCGCCTGCCTGCAAAATCCGCAGCGCGTCCAGCAGCTCGCCCTCGAAGAACGCCCGCCGCCGCCCGTCATAGGCCAGCGTCGCGAGCGAGGTCAGCACCGGATCGCTGCCCCTGAACGTGCCATAGGCGCTTTCCAGTCCCCAAATCGCGGTTACGATCTCTTTTTCAACGCCATAGCGTTTTTCAATCTGCGCCAGCGCGTCCGCCTGTTCTGCGAGCGCCTTTTTACCGTTGGCAATCCGCAAGTCAGAGGTCGCGGTTGCCAGATAATCCCAGATGGTTTTGGTGAATTCCGACTGGTTTCGATCACGGCGAATGACCTCTGTGTCATAGCGCACTGTTTGCATTGCGCGGTCAAATACCAAGCCGTCGATTCCTGCCGCCAACGCACGGGCGCGGAACGCTGTCAGCCAGCCTTGCAGCCCCGCGTCGCTTCCAGTCTCTTGCGCGGCGGCAGCAGGACGCGCCGCGCTGTCCGTCTGGGCCAACAACCCTGTCACGGGGCCGACAGTAAACGTCACCCCGGCGGCCAATACAGCAATCGTTAGCAGTTTCATAAACAGACCCTTCCCAGCATCATGCCAAAGCGTAGCGGCAAATGCAGGGGCCAGAAAGAATGATATGCCCGCTGTGCGTGTTATTGCCGGGTGCGTTTGACCTTGAGTTTGACCTTGTCGGACTTGCGCTTGGCCTTGACCGCTTTGCGCTTTGGATTGGTGCGCCCAGCAGAGCCACCGCGCCCGCGCTTGCCGCCTTTGCCGCCCTGTGAAATCGCGTCACCTTCGATCGTCAGCAGCTCCAACGCGATGCCACCTGTGACCGGCACGGCCTCGGACAGGCGCACAGTGACCCGTTGCCCGACAGAGATCATCATGCCGGTGTCCGACCCCATCAGCGTGCCTGCATCCTGATCGAAATGGAAATACTCGCGCCCTAGGGACCGCATGGGCAGCAGCCCGTCGGCACCGGTTTCGTCCAGCTTCACAAAGGCTCCGAACCGCGCGATGCCGCTGATCCGGCCCGAGAATTCATTGCCGACACGTTCAGACAGATAAGACGCCAGATAACGGTCGGTGGTGTCCCGCTCTGCCACCATGGACCGGCGTTCGGTGTCCGAGATATGTGCGCCGGTCTGTTCGATATCCTCGATATCAAGCTGGCTCAGCCCGTCGTTGCCCCAACCGTGTGCAGTGATCAGCGCGCGGTGCACGATCAGATCCGCATAGCGCCGTATCGGAGACGTGAAATGCGCATAGGACCGCAGCGCCAGACCAAAGTGCCCGATGTGCGCAGGCCCGTAATAGGCCTGCGTCATCGACCGCAACGTCGACAGGTTGATGAGCTCGGCATCATCGGTACCCGCCGCGTCATTCAGCAGTTTGTTCAAATGGCGCGTGTGCAGCACCTGCCCCTTGGCCAACGTATAGCCCGCCGCCTGCGCCGTCTCGCGCAGGGCATCCAGCTTGGCAGGCGAGGGTTCTTCGTGAATGCGGTAGAGCAGCGGCGTTTTCTTCGCCAGCAGCGTCTCGGCGGCCGCGACATTGGCCAACACCATGAACTCTTCGATCAGGCGGTGCGCGTCTAGACGGTCCTTAAAGTTCACCGACTTTACGGTCCCGTCCGCGTCCAGTTCGATCCGCCGCTCAGGCAGGTTAAGGTCTAGCGGCTGGCGTTCGGCACGTGCAGCTTTCAGGGCGGCGTAGGCGGCATAAATAGGCTTTAGAACAGACTCTAGCAAAGGGCCCGTGCGGTCATTCGGATTGCCGTCTATCGCGTCTTGCACCTCTTCGTAGTGCAACGAAGCAGGCGACCGCATCAGCCCGCGATGGAACGTATGGCCGATCTTGTTGCCCTCCGCATCCAACACCATACGCACCGCGATACAGGCACGCGGCACGCCTTCGTGCAGCGAACACAGGTCGCCCGACAGACGATCAGGCAGCATCGGGACAACGCGGTCGGGGAAGTAGGTCGAATTGCCCCGTTTGCGCGCTTCGCGGTCCAGCGCAGAGCCGGGGGTGACATAGGCGGCGACATCCGCGATCGCGACCCAGACGACATGGCCACCCTCGTTCTTGGGGTCTTCGTCAGCATGGGCATAGCACGCGTCATCATGGTCACGCGCGTCAGAGGGGTCGATGGTGATTAACGGCAGATCACGCAGATCCTCGCGCCCTTTCAGGCCCTCGGGTTTCGCCGCATCGGCTTGCGCCATCACATCATCAGGGAAGTCGTCGGGAATACCGTGCTGGTGGATCGCGATCAGGGACACGGCCTTGGGGGCGGACGGATCGCCAAGGCGTTCAACGATACGTGCCCGCGGGGACCCCATGCGGGCCTTTGGCCCCGATTGTTCGGCCTCGACCAGCTCGCCGTCTTTGGCACCGTGGGTTGCGTCACCGGGCACCCACCATTCCTTGTCCGACCCTTTATCGATGGGCACAATGCGCCCGCCTTCGGTTGTCTTGCGGAAAATACCCAGCACCCGTTGCGGGTTCGCGCCGATGCGACGGATCAGCCGCGCCTCATAGTGAAAATCCTCGCCCTGAACCAAGGTCAGACGCGCGAGGATGCGGTCCCCTGCACCCAAGGCAGGGTCGGAGGCCCGCGGTATTACGAGCACGATCGGCTCTACGCCTTCGCCCTGCCATTCCATCGGTTTGGCAAACAGGTCGCCGTCCTTATCGGGGCCGGTAATCTGCAACACGGACACTGGCGGCAACCGGTCGGGATCTTGATAACTGCGCTTGCGCTTTTCCAGATGGCCTTCGGCCTCCAGCTCTTTCAGCACGCGTTTCAGGTCAATCCGGGCCGCTCCCTTGATGCCGAACGCCTTAGCGATATCACGCTTGGCGGCCAGAGTGGGGTTTTCGGCGATCCATTCAAGGATCTCGGGCTTTGAAGGTATTTTGCTCATGCTTCACGAGGTAGCACGCGCACCCCGCTTCGTCATGGGCAAATCGTCGATTGCATCCACGTCCCTCAATGTCGCGACCTTTGCAATGCGGTGATCGGGCAGCGTGGCGACAGTATCGGCCAGCGCATGTTCCGTCGACCAGCGGACGTTTTCAAACAGGCGCGGCGGAACGGGGCGGGCGCGTTTCAGGCCGATCAGCCAATAGCCCCCGTCCGGTGCGGGCCCGAACACCGCATCATGCGACCCGAGCGCGCGAAACGCCTCTGCCACCCGTGCAGAGGTCACGCCCGGAATATCGGCACCGATGACGCAAACCGGCCCCGCAGGCGCACCGCGCAGCATGCGGCCCATGCGGTCGCCCAGATCACCGCGCCCTTGCGGCCAGCGGGGCAGATGCGCGGGCCAGACGCGGCTGGACAGCCCTGCCCGATCCGGTGCGACAGCCAGCACCACCTGCCAGCGCGGGTCTTGCACACGGCGGATCAATGCGCGGGTCTGATGTCGGAACCACCACGCGGCGGCGGTCATGCCCAGATCACGGCCAAGCCGCGTCTTGACCCGCCCCGGCAGCGGCTCCTTCACCATAATGACCAATGTGCGGTTCAAAAGGAAAGGACCATCTCGCGGTGGTCAATGCCTGCGTCGTCAAAGACCGGTCCCTGCGCCACAAACCCGAGTTTCTCGTAGAACCCCAACGCATGCAGCTGCGCACCGAGCTTCGCGAACCTCACCGCAGGATCCTTGCGCGCCTCTTCGACGGCCGCACGGATCAGCGCCGCGCCAAGCCCGGTACCGCGGTGGGATTTGATCACACACACCCGCCCGATCTTGGCTGTGTCGCCTTTGATATGCATCCGCGCCGACCCGATGGGGAGCTCTTCTTCGGTCGCAAGGAAATGGGTCGCATCGCCGTCACGGTCGTCCAACTCTTCCGCCTCAGATACGTTCTGTTCTTCGATAAAGACGATGCGGCGCAGCAGGTGGCAGCTGGCAAGGTCTTCGGTCACAGCGATATGGGCGGTCATGCGAAATAGTCCTTCAGGATGCGGGTATAGATTGATTTCAACTGGTGAATCTGCGCCACCTCGACGTTCTCGTCGACCTCATGCATGGATTGCCCGACCAGACCGAATTCGACCACTGGGCAGTGGTGCTTCATGAACCGCGCATCCGATGTCCCGCCAGAGGTAGACAGTTCAGGCGTCACCCCCGTCTCTGCCTGCACCGCCTTGGAGACCAGATCGGACAGATCACCGGGGGGCGTGATAAAGCTTTCGCCCGATATCTTGACCTTCAGTTCGATCTGCACGCCAAAGCTGTCGCGGATCGCGGCGGCCTGCTCTTCCAGCCATGTGGTCAGACTGCCGCCCGAATGCATGTCGTTAAAGCGGATGTTCACCGTCGCGCGGGTTTCAGCGGGGATCACATTGGTCGCGGGGTTGCCGGTATCGACCGTCACAATCGCCAGCGTAGACGGATCGAAATGGTCAGTCCCGTCGTCAAGGGTATGCGAGGCAAGCTGGTCCATCAGTCGCATCATCGCGGGCATCGGATTGTTGGCGCGGTGGGGATAGGCCGCGTGGCCTTGTTTGCCGATCACGCGGAAATGCGCGTTCAGGGACCCGCGCCGCCCAATTTTAATCATCTCGCCCATAGAGTTGGGGCACGTCGGCTCGCCCACCAGACAAACGTCCATCCGCTCGCCCGCGTCTTTCATGTAATCCAGCAATGCGCGGGTGCCGTCGATGCCTTCGGCTTCCTCGTCTCCGGTGATCGCCAGCACAATCGATCCGTCCGGCGGTGTATCACGGACAAAGTCGATGGCCGCGGCGGTAAAGGCGGCCACACCGGATTTCATATCGGTGGTGCCGCGCCCGTACATAATGCCGTCTTTGATCTCTGCGCCAAAGGGCGGCATCGTCCAGTCGGCCTCGTTCCCGATGGGCACGACATCGGTGTGACCGTTAAAGCCAAAGCTACGGGTGTTTCCCTGCTTGCCCCAACGCGCAAAAAGGTTCTTGATCCCGCCACGGTCGGCCCACGCACAGTCAAACCCCGCATCGGTCAACAGATCGTACAACACCTGTTGTGCCCCCCCATCTGCGGGGGTGACCGACGGGCAACGCACCAGTTTGGCGGTTAGGTCTACGGGATCGATGCTGGTCATGTCAGAGCTCCTTTGGCGTGTTTCGCGGTGTTGCCCTACATTTGTGAGGAAAACACACGGAAGCCAAGGGGGCGAGGGTATGCCCTAGTCGAAAAACGGCGTCATTTGCGCAATGATGACCGAGTTTTCATCCAGTGCCCGCGCCATCAACGCGCGTTCATCCTCGTCGATTTCGTGGCCTTCTTCTTCGCGCTCGGCAAGGGTGCCGTATCCGGTCACGTCCAGTGGGTTCGTGTCTGCCTGTTTGAGAATGGCAACCGTTTCGCGCACCGCTTCTGCCTCGTCGATACCAGACGCAAAGCACATCAGCGCGGCACCGGTCGCCTTATCCGGCAAGCCGTCACCGTCCTTGCGCCCGATTTCGACCAACAAGGTATAAACCTGCTGGCGCGACGGTTTTTTGGGTTTCTTCTGGTCAGACATAAAAAGGGCCACCGCATTAAGATGCGGCAGCCCTACCTTGTTCTGCGTCGCCTGAAAAGGGTCAGCTACGTCCGCGTACCAAACGTGTTACCCAGATCAGCAGGCAGGCCCCGATGATCCCGACAACCAGTTGACCGATCCAGCCGCCCAAGGTCGCGCCGACGATGGCAACCAGCAGGAAGTTGGCGACAAGCGCGCCAATGATCCCCAGAATAATGTTCATGATCAGCCCCATATCGGACTTCATGATTTTTTCCGCGATCCACCCGGCCAGACCACCGACGATAATTGCTGCAAACCAACCCAAACCTGTCATTTCAAATTCTCCATAAATCTTGTTTCAGAGAGTGAACTCACAGATCTGTGAAAAGGTTCCCTTAGTCGCGCAAAAGCTCGTTGATCGAGGTTTTCGAGCGTGTTTTCTCGTCCACGCGCTTTACGATGACGGCGCAATAGAGGTGCACACCGTTCTTTGACGGCATGGACCCTGCCACAACGACCGACCCTGCGGGGACTTCGCCATAAAAGACTTCGCCTGTTTCGCGGTCCAGAATTTTGGTCGACTGCCCGATATAAACGCCCATCCCCAGAACAGAGCCTTCGCGCACGATGCAGCCTTCGACAACTTCGGAGCGCGCCCCGATAAAGCAGTTGTCTTCGATGATCGTTGGCCCGGCCTGCATGGGTTCAAGCACGCCACCAATGCCAACGCCGCCCGACAGGTGAACGTTCTTGCCGATCTGCGCGCAGGACCCGACGGTCGCCCATGTGTCGACCATTGTGCCGCTGTCGACATAGGCACCGATGTTCACGAACGACGGCATCAGGACCACGCCCGGCGCGATAAAGGCCGACTTGCGCACGACGCAGTTTGGCACAGCGCGAAAGCCTGCTTCTTTCCAGTCGGCGTCATTCCAGCCTTTGAACTTGCTATCGACCTTGTCCCACCAGCCGCTGCCCTGCGGGCCGCCGTCGTGCTGTTCCATATCCTTGATACGGAAGCCCAGCAGAACCGCCTTTTTGGCCCATTGGTTCACATGCCAATCGCCATTTTCCATTTTTTCGGCGACGCGCAGCTTGCCACTGTCAAGCGCGGCCAGCGTGTCTTCGATCGCGTCGCGTGTTTCGCCTGTGGTGGCGGATGTGATCGTGTCACGGGCATCCCAAGCGGCTTCGATGGCGGTTTCAAGTTGGGCGTTCGACATGGGTGTAGCTCCGGCGAATGAGGGTCAAATGTTGCGACTGGCTATACAGTCGTCAGGCCCGTCGTGCAATGACGTCGGATGGCGTGGTCATTTGCGCCAAAGGCGGGCATGTTGCGATAAAGGGCGCGAACCGCCCGCATAGACCGGAGAGTATGATGACCGATTCAAAACGCCACCCCTTGCGGCAGGCCGGCGACGACCGCGCCACGGCACAGGATGTTCCCGACACGCCGCAGACGCGGGCCCCTGCCTACCGGCTGGCCTTTACCGATGATGATTTTATGTGTCGTCAGGAATTGCGCCCCGTCCGGCTGCAACTTGAACTGCTGAAGCCCGAGATGGCGTTGGATGCGCATGGCGTCAAATCCACCATCGTGCTGTTCGGCGGCGCGCGTATCCCCGCGCCCGCCCACAAGGACAAGGCCCGCACCAAGACGCTGGCCGATCTGTCGCATTTCTATGATGAAGCCCGCGAATTCGCGCGGCTGATGACGCTGAAATCGATGGAGAGCGACGGCCAGGATAACGTCATCGTCACAGGCGGTGGCCCAGGCGTGATGGAGGCAGGCAACCGCGGCGCCGTCGACGCAGGCGGGCAATCCATCGGGCTGAATATCGTGCTCCCGTTTGAACAGGCGCCGAATGAATACGTCACACCCGAGCTGTGCTTTAACTTTCACTACTTCGCGATCCGCAAGATGCATTTCCTGATGCGTGCACGTGCGATCTGCGTATTCCCGGGCGGTTTCGGAACCCTGGACGAGATGTTCGAGACGCTGACCCTGATCCAGACGGGCCGCATGTCGCGGATACCCTTCCTGCTGTTCGGTCGTGCGTTCTGGGAAAAGATCATCAACTGGGATGCGCTGGCCGACGCGGGCACGATCTCGGATCAGGATCTGGACCTGTTCCAATTTGTAGAATCCGCCGACGAGGCGATGAAGCTGATCGAAAATTGGGATACTGCCCCCGCCCGAGAGGAAGTCCCCGGACGCTGAAAGACCCTTTTGTCAGATCACACGCACAGATCAGCCGGAAGCACACAGACCTCTACGTGATGCGGCAGCGTTTCCAGAACGGAACCGTGGTCCGTGTCACGTACCCCATAGCCATAGCCGGCCAGACGATCTTTCCATTCGCGGTAGGACAAGGCGCTTTCGCGTTCGCGGGTTACAAGTGCCAGTACATCGGCAGTGATAAAGGCGTCGTTTTTAATAATGATAGTCATCGCAGTATCGCTCCTGATTGTGTTGTCGATGGAAACAATATTCTGGGCGATGATGACTTAATTTCTGCTTAAATGCGGCGGACCCAAGGTCATTTCACGGTGAGCGCGCCACAATCGACCGCTACAAATGCAAACAGCCGCCCCAAATCGGGACGGCTGCATCATGCTATTCACTTGAAACTAATGGGTTACATCCCCGCGTCAGCCTCGATCTGCTTGCGCGATTTGCGTTCGCGTTCGGTCGCAGATTTCAACTGACCACACGCGGCCATGATGTCTTCGCCGCGCGGTTTGCGCACGGGCGAGGCATAGCCGGCCTGATACACAATCTCGGAGAACGCGCGGATACGGTTGTTCGACGACCGTTTGTACGGTGCGCCGGGCCATTCGTTGAACGGGATCAGGTTGATCTTGGCCGGAATGCCACGGATCAGCTCTACGAGGCGGTACGCGTCGGCGTCTGAATCGTTCACCCCGTCGAGCATCACATATTCAAACGTGATCCGTTCAGAATTGCTGACCCTGGGATAGGCCCGCAGCGCTTCTATCAGCTCTGCGATGTTCCAGCGCTTGTTGATCGGCACCAGCTTGTTGCGCACCTCATCCGTGGTCGCGTGGAACGACACGGCCAGCTGACAGCCGATTTCTTCGGCTGTGCGGGCGATCTCTGGCACCACACCCGAGGTCGATAGCGTAATCCGGCGGCGTGACAGCTGGATGCCCTCGGGGTCCATTGCGATCTTCATCGCGTCGCGCACGTTTTCAAAGTTATACAGCGGCTCGCCCATGCCCATTAGGACGATGTTGGACAACAGCCGTGGTGCCTCGGAGATGGTCCCGGGCACTGGCCATTCGCCCAAATCATCCCGCGCCACCATCACCTGCCCGATGATCTCGGCCGCAGTCAGGTTGCGCACGAGTTTTTGCGTACCTGTGTGGCAGAAGGAACACGTCAGCGTACACCCAACCTGCGAGCTGACACAAAGCGTGCCGCGGCCTTCTTCGGGGATATACACCACCTCGACCTCATGACCGCCCGCGATGCGCACCAGATATTTGCGGGTGCCATCCTCTGACACCTGCTTGGTCACGACCTCCGGCACTTCTATCACAAACTTCTCGGCCAGCTCGGCGCGGAACGCTTTCGACAGGTTGGTCATGTCGGCAAAGTCACGGGTGCCCCATTGATAGATCCACTGCCAGATCTGCCCGACGCGCATCTTCGCCTGCTTTTCAGGCGTACCTTCGGCAATCAACGCAGCGCGCATGGCGTCACGGGTCAGCCCGACAAGGTTCATCGGCCCCTCCGCCTGCTTACGCGGAATGGTCATGACATCTTGAGTGATCGGCGCGGTCGCAGACATGGGGATTCTCCGGTGTGCAGGGGTTTGAGCGCTCTATATAGGGATTTTTCCCTAAATCAAAAGGAAACGCCGCATTGCTGACGCAGCCTCAGTGCATGGCTGGGACCGTCAGGGCCCGTTTGTGGGCCGTGTCGTACCGAAAAAAGCCCCGCCAAGGGCAGGGCTTTGCAATCAGATCAGGCGAAAAACCTTAGCCGCCGCAGCGTTTGGCAGCGTCGTCAACCGCGGCTGTGAACCCCAACAACGAGAACGAGTCTTCGGTCTGGGTGCCACGGCCCGAACGGCCCGTCAGCTTGGCATCAGAACCGCGCTTCATGGCGGCGATGATCTTGTTGTCATCCTCGGTGGTTGCAGGCCAGGCCCACTCGCCCTCCGTGAACAGTTCAAACGTAGTGCCGCCGATGTTCATGTTGACGGTCGACCCAGAAGCAAAGGGATAGCCGCCGGTAAAGGCCACCTGCCCCTTGGCACCCGCGCTTGGACGGTAGAAGACCATCAACAACGTCTGGCCCCGGCTTACAGATACAACGCGGCCATCCCGCGAGTTCACGGATTCTTTCGGTGTGGACACGCCCCAACATTCGGTCGGGTTGTCTTCGACGAATACGCTCCAGTCCGTCTCTGCCGCTACGCGGTTCGTGCTTTGCGCTTGCGCGAACACGCTGCCTGCGCTCAGCCCCGCCAGCGCCGCCGCTAAACCAATCGTCCTAAAGTTCATCATCTACCTGGGCCTCCAGCCGCCAATAACCTCAACGTCACTACAATCCCCCAATGGCAGCCCTTCGGGAGGCGCTCTTGTCAAAGGAACTGTATTTCTTTCGTCAACAAGCATAATAACGTCAAACAGGCGACACACGAAACCCTGATTGGCAGGAATTCGCCAACGAAAAGGACAAATCATGGCCCAAGCAGCCCCCTTTGCCGAAATCTGGCGTGGTCCGTTTCTGGAAAGCGTGCATTCGGGTCATGCGGTGGTCTGTGACAGCAGCGGTCAGATCCTGCACGCTTGGGGGGATCCCGACACGGTGATCCTGCCTCGGTCCTCTGCCAAAATGATTCAGGCGCTGCCTCTGGTCCAGTCTGGCGCTGCTGATGCCTATGGCCTTGGCTCGCAACATCTGGCCCTTGCGTGCGCATCGCATCAGGCAGCGGATTTGCATGTGGGAATCATCTCTGACTGGCTTGATACTTTAGGACTGAACGACAGCGCCTTTCGCTGCGGAGCAGCCGAACCGGGCGACGTGGCCGCGCGCAATGCACTGGCCTGCGCAGACCAGCAGCCGTACCAAATTCACCACGAATGCTCTGGCAAACACGCGGGCTTCCTGTCGGTCAACGCACATACGGGCGGCGGTGCGGACTACGAAAAGCCGGACCACCCCGTGCAGCGCGCCTGCCTTGAGGCATTTGAACGGGTGACCGGCACCACCTCTCCGGGTTTTGGCATCGACGGCTGCTCTGTCCCGAATTTTGCGACGACCCTACATGGCATGGCCCGTGCGATGGCCCATTTCGCCGCCGCGCCTGATGGTTCGGCCGAGGCGCGCCTGCATCAAGCCATGCGTTTGCATCCCGACCTTGTCGCCGGCGAAACCCGCGCCTGCACCAACCTGATGCGTGCGACGAGCGGCAAAGTCGCGCTCAAGACCGGTGCCGAAGGGTTTTTTATCGCGATCCTGCCGGATCAGAAAATCGGCGTGGCACTCAAAGCCGCCTGCGGCACCAAACGCGCCGCAGAATGTGCGATTACATCAATCCTGATCAAACTGGGCGCGCTTGACCCGAACCACCCCGAGGCTCTGAAATACCGCAACGCCCCGATTGAAAACCGTCGCGGCATCATCACCGGCATGCTCAAGCCCGCAGCGGGTTTTGCCTAAAGCCGCTTCCAAATGGTGCAAAATCCCGGGGTATGGGGCAGCGCCCCATGCACCTCTCGGAATTAGCTGACGAATTCGTCCTTGGTGTATCCCTGCACATAGAGCAGCGCCGTCAGGTCGCCAAAGTTGATCCGGACATCGCATTCAGCAGCGACTGCGGGCTTGGCGTGCAACGCCACCCCCATGCCGGCGCGGGCCAGCATACCCAGATCATTAGCCCCGTCGCCCACGGCGATCACATCGGCCTCGGTCAAACCCAGCCGCGCGGTGATCTCTTCCAGCGCATCGACTTTGGCTTGTCTCCCAAGGATCGGCACCCCCACATCGCCGGTCAACACCCCGTCTGAGGCCAGCAATGTATTCGCGCGGTTCTCGTCGAACCCAAGCGCCTTTGCGACCGCAGCGGTAAACGCCGTGAACCCGCCCGAGACGAGCGCCGCGTAGGCACCGTTCGCTTTCATCGTCGCGATCAAGGTCTGTCCGCCGGGCATATGGGTGATCCGCTCTGCCAAAACGCGCGTGATAACCGCTTCATCTAGCCCCTTTAGCAGGCCGACGCGTTCGCGCAGCGCCTCTTCGAAATCCAGCTCGCCGTTCATGGCGCGTGTGGTGATCTCTTTTACGCGGTCGCCCACACCAGCCTCATCGGCCAATTCGTCGATGCATTCTTGCTGGATCATGGTGCTGTCCATATCAGCCAGCAGCATCTTCTTGCGCGCCCCTTCGGACGGGGTGATCACCAGATCGACGCCCATCCCCTGACATTCGGCCCAGACATCCCAACGATTGCCAGGCATCCGCTTCATGTCAAAGCGCGCGGCCTCGTCCGGAGCCAGCCAAACGGCATCCCCGCCCCCCCATGCATTTCGAACAGCATCGACCAAAGACGCCTCAAGCTGCGGGCGTTGAGGAGAGGTTAACAGGGTCACACTATGCATGGGGTAGGTCCGTTCGCGTCAATTCAATCTGGGGCGCATCTGCGCATTGTTTCACCGAGGTTTCCACCCCTGTTTCAGGGCTCCTGCGGGGGAAGGTTGAACAAGAAGCCGTCCGTGCCGCAGCGCGGCTCACACCCCAGCCTCATGTTACAAAATATCGAGACTGAAAAATGTCAGGTAACATTTAAGTTGCGTCGAATCGCGACTATCCCTAGGCTCATCAACCAAGGGAGACTTTTATGGACGCTTTTATTTGTGACGCACAGCGCACACCCATCGGCCGCTTTGGCGGCGCATTGTCATCGGTGCGTGCCGATGATCTTGCAGCGGCACCCATTGCTGCATTGATGGCCCGCAATCCTGATCTGGATTGGTCCAAAATTGATGACGTGATCTTTGGCTGCGCCAATCAGGCCGGCGAAGACAACCGTAACGTGGCACGTATGGCAGCACTGCTGGCGGGCTTGCCGGTCGATGTGCCCGGTGCAACGATCAACCGCCTTTGTGCCTCCGGTATGGATGCCGTCGGTGCTGCTGCCCGCGCGATCAAGGCAGGCGACATGGATCTGGCGATTGCCGGCGGTGTCGAAAGCATGACCCGTGCGCCTTTTGTGATGCCCAAGGCGGAAACCGCATTCTCGCGCAACAACGCCGTCTATGACACCACCATCGGCTGGCGCTTTGTAAACCCCAAGATGAAGGCGCAATACGGCGTCGAATCCATGCCCGAAACCGGCGATAATGTCGCCACAGACTATGACATCAGCCGCGCCGACCAGGACGCTTTTGCCAAGCGCAGCCAGGACCGTTGGGAAGCCGCGGACAAGGCGGGCGTGTTTGCCGATGAAATCACCCCGGTCTCGATCCCGCAGCGCAAGGGCGACCCGATTGTATTTGCCCGCGACGAACACCCGCGGCCCGGCACCACGATCGAAGCGCTGACCAAACTGCGCCCGATCAATGGCCCCGACCTGACCGTCACTGCGGGCAATGCCTCTGGCGTGAACGATGGCGCGGCGGCAATGCTGATGGCGTCCGGGGCGGCGGCGTCGCAGCACGGGCTGACCCCGATTGCGCGTGTTGTTGGTATCTCTGCCGCCGGTGTTGAACCGCGCGTCATGGGGATCGGCCCTGTCCCCGCCAGCCAGAAAGTTCTGGCCCGCGCAGGTCTGACCATCGACCAGATGGATGTGATTGAACTGAACGAAGCATTCGCTTCGCAAGGGATCGCCACATTGCGGGCTTTGGGTGTGGCCGATGACGCCCCCCATGTGAACGCCAACGGCGGCGCGATTGCCATCGGTCACCCGCTGGGGATGTCCGGTGCGCGTCTGGTCATGACCGCAGCCCTGCAACTGAAACGCACAGGCGGCCGCTATGCGCTGTGCACCATGTGTGTCGGCGTCGGCCAAGGCGTCGCTATCATTCTCGAACGCGCTTAACGCAATTATCCCCCTGAAAGGATCTGAACAATGTATGCACAGATGATCAAATCCACCGGCCAAGGTGTCAAATCTCTCGAAGAGATGGATCCGCAGGAACGCGCCTTTCAGGAACGGATAAATGCGGGCGGCAAGATCGAGCCGAAAGACTGGATGCCGGACGGGTATCGCAAGAACCTGATCCGGCAAATCGGCCAGCACGCGCATTCGGAAATCGTGGGCCAGTTGCCAGAGGGCAACTGGATCACCCGCGCCCCGACGCTGGAACGCAAAGCGATCCTGCTGGCAAAGGTGCAAGACGAGGCAGGCCACGGCCTGTATCTTTACTGTGCCGCTGAAACACTGGGGGTCAGCCGCGACCAGCTGACCCGCGACTTGCTGTCGGGCAAGATGAAATACAGCTCTATATTCAATTATCCGACCCTAACATGGGCCGATATGGGCGCCGTAGGCTGGCTCGTGGATGGTGCCGCGATCATGAATCAGGTCCCGCTGCAGCGTACATCCTACGGCCCCTACGCCCGCGCGATGGTGCGTATCTGCAAGGAGGAATCCTTTCACCAGCGCCAAGGCTACGACATCATGATGAAGATGGCGAAGGGCACAGACGCGCAGCGCAAGATGGCGCAGGACGCGTTAAACAGGTTCTGGGGACCTGCGTTGATGATGTTCGGCCCGTCGGACGAAAATTCCGTCCATTCGGCGCAATCGATGGCGTGGAAGATCAAGATGAACTCCAACGACGAGCTGCGTCAGAAGTTCGTCGATGAATGTGTGCCGCAGGCCGAATATCTGGGCCTGACCGTCCCCGACCCCGAACTGAAGTGGAACGAGGAACGCGGGCATTATGACTTTACCCAGCCCGATTGGGACGAATTCTTTGACGTGCTCAAGGGCAATGGTCCCTGCAATACCGAACGTCTCGCTGCGCGCAACAAAGCGTGGGACGACGGCGCATGGGTACGCGACGGCCTGATGGCACATGCGGCGAAGAAACGCGCCGCGAAACTGGCAGCGGAGTAGGCAAGATGAGCAGCACAACACATGAATGGCCCCTGTTCGAGATTTTCATTCGCGGCCAGCACGGGCTCAGCCACCGGCATGTTGGCTCTCTGCACGCGGCAGATGCCGAAATGGCGATCAAGAACGCCCGTGATGTTTACACCCGTCGCAACGAAGGCGTGAGCATCTGGGTCGTCGAAGCGACCCAAATCGCCGCCTCCTCGCCCGAGGAAAAAGGCCCGCTGTATGAGCCGGCCAACGACAAAGTCTATCGCCACCCCACCTTCTTTGACATTCCAGACGAAGTGGGGGCGATGTGAGCACATCCCAAACAGACCCTAACAAAGGCGATTTGTTCGAGTTTCTGTGCCGGATGGGGGACAATACCCTCGTTCTCGGGCACCGCGTTTCGGAATGGTGCGGGCACGCCCCCGTGCTGGAAGAAGACATCGCGCTGGCGAATACCGCGCTGGATCTCATCGGGCAGACGATGCTGTGGCTGGATCTCGCGGGCGAGGTAGAAGACGCGGGCCGCGATGCCGACCGGCTTGCCTTTCATCGTGACGTTTGGGATTTCCGCAACCTGCTGCTGGTCGAACAACCCAACGGTGATTTCGGTCAGACCCTCATGCGCCAGTTCCTGTTTGACGCATGGCATTTGTCACAGCTGACCGCGCTGATGGGCAGCAATAATACGCAGATCGCCGCCATCGCGGAAAAGTCGAGCAAAGAGGTGACCTATCATCTGGAGCGTGCGACGGACACTGTGATCGGCCTTGGTGACGGGACCGAAGAAAGCCACCGCAGAATGCAAAATGCGGTGGACCTGTTGTGGCCCTATGTCGGGGAAATGTTCATGGGCGACGCCGTCGATGATGCCATGGTCGCTGCAGGCATCGCGCCCGATCCCGCGTCCCTACGCCCCGCCTATGATACGTTAGTGAATGATGTCTTCACCGCAGCCACACTGACAAAACCCCAAGATGATTTCGGCCATCGCGGCGGCAAATCAGGCAAACGCCATTCGGAACATCTGGGGCATATGCTGACGCAAATGCAATGGCTTCAACGCGCCTACCCGGATGCGACATGGTAGTTGAAAAGCCCGCGTTAGAGACAGTTTGGGGCTGGCTGGACGCTGTGCCCGACCCCGAGATCCCGGCGATCTCCCTCACTGATCTGGGGATCATCCGCAATGTGCAATGGCAGGATGACACGCTCGAGGTTACGGTGACGCCGACCTATTCCGGCTGCCCCGCGACAACGATCATCAACCTTGATATCGAAACGGCATTGCGCGGGCACGGGATCGAAAAGCTGACCCTAAAGCGGCAACTCTCGCCTGCCTGGACCTCGGACTGGATGAGCGACACGGGCCGCGCCAAGCTCGAAGGTTACGGCATCGCCCCGCCCCAACCCGCAGGTGGCCCCGAACGCTGCCCCCGCTGCCAGTCGACGCATCTGGAAAAGATCAGCCAGTTCGGATCAACCCCCTGCAAGGCGCAATGGCGCTGCACCGACTGTCTGGAACCCTTCGATTATTTTAAGTGTATCTGACCCATGAGCCAATTTCTCCCCTTATTAGTGACTGATATTCACCGCACGATCCGCGACGCCGTCGTGTTAACCCTGCAACCCGAAGACCCAACGGCTTTCGCCTTCAAGCAGGGGCAGTATCTGACATTCAGACAGGATTTCGGCGGTACCGAACTGCGCCGCAACTATTCCATCTGCGCGGGTCTGGACGACGGTGTGTTGCAAGTCGGGATCAAGCGGGTGGATGGCGGCGCGTTCTCTAGCTTTGCGAACGAGATGTTACAGGTCGGGGATACGCTGCACGCAATGCCCCCTCAAGGCGCGTTTTCCGCCGTATTAGAGCCTGATCACGCGAAGAATTACCTTGGATTTGCCGGCGGGTCGGGGATCACGCCGGTGCTGTCGATCCTCAAGACCGTTCTGAAACGCGAGCCCAAATCAACCTTTACGCTGGTCTATGCCAACCGCGCCGTGAACACGATCATGTTCCGCGAAGAGCTGGAGGACCTCAAGAATCGGTATATGGGTCGGTTGAGCGTCATCCACATGTTGGAAAGCGGGCAGGATATCGATCTGTTCACCGGCCGTGTGGACCGAAACAAATGCGCCGAGCTGTTCAAGACATGGATCGACGTGTCTGACATGGATATGGCCTTTATCTGCGGCCCTGAACCGATGATGCTTGCTATTGCTGACACACTAAAAACCCACGGGTTAGAGCCTGATCAAATTAAATTCGAGCTCTTCAGCGAAAGCCAGCAAGGTCGTCTGGCGAAACAGGAAATGGCCAAGCGCAGCGAAGGTCAGGCCGAAACGCAAGTCACCGTAAAAATCGACGGCGCGCAGCACAGCTTTACCATGGCCAAGGGTCAGTCTGTGCTCGACGCGGCGCTGGAAAACAACCTTGATGCGCCCTTTGCCTGCAAAGCAGGGGTCTGTTCGACCTGCATGTGCAAGGTGACCGAAGGCGAGGTCGAGATGCTGTCGAACCACGCGCTGGAAGATTACGAGGTCGAACGCGGTTACCGCCTGAGCTGCCAAAGCTATCCGCTGAGCGACACGCTTTTCATTGACTACGACCATCACTAAGGGGCCTGACATGCGCGATATTCAAAGCTTTGCCGCCGGACAATGGATCAACCCCGGTGCCGGTGCACGCCACATCGCAAGCGCGATTACCGGCGATGTTATCGCCCAAGCAGGCAATGACGCGCTGCAGGTTCAGGCAATGCTGGGCTACGCCCGTGACATCGGTGGGCCTGCCCTGCGCAGGCTGACGTTTCATGACCGTGCCAAGATGCTCAAGGCTGTCGCGCTATACCTGAATGACCATAAAAAGAGCCTATACGAGCTGTCGTTCGACACGGGCGGTACGCAGTCCGACCACCTGATCGACGTGGATGGCGGCATCGGCACGATGCAGGTCTATGCCGCCAAGGGCCGTCGCGAGATGCCGGATGATCAGGTCTATCTGGACGGTCCCGTGGAACAGTTGGGCCGCACCGGTCAGTTCATGGGGCGCCACATCTGCACGCCGCTGCAAGGCGTCGCGGTGCATATCAACGCCTTCAACTTCCCCGTTTGGGGCATGTTGGAAAAGCTCGCCCCGACGCTGCTCGCCGGTGTGCCCGCCATCGTCAAACCAGCCACCGCCACCTGTCAGGTGACCGAAGCCTGTTTCCGCCTGATGATCCAGTCCGGCATTCTGCCAGATGGCGCGATCCAGCTGGTGACGGGGGGCTTGGGCGATATGTTGGACCACCTCGATTGTCAGGATGTGGTCAGCTTTACCGGATCAGCCGAAACGGCCCTGAAACTGCGCAGCAACCCTGTGCTGGTCGAACGCTCTGTCCGGTTCGCGTCTGAGCAAGATAGTCTCAATGCCTCTGTGTTAGGGTCTGATGCGGGCCCCGGCACGCCGGAGTTTGACCTGTTCGTCAAAGAGGTCCAGCGCGAGGTGACGGCCAAGGCGGGGCAGAAATGTACTGCCATCCGCCGTATCATGGTGCCGCAACCCCATGTGGATGCGATGATTGCAGCCCTGACGGATCGCTTGGCCAAAGTCACCATCGGGGACCCGCGACTGGACAGCACGAAGATGGGCGCGCTTGTCTCACTTTCGCAACGTCGTGACGTGCTGACGAAAGCCGCGCTGATCGGGTCAGAGGCGGAGCGTGTCTTTGGCGACCCCGATGCCTTCGCGTTAGAGGGCGCGGATGCACAGAAAGGTGCCTTTGTCCCGCCGATGCTGTTCCACTGCGCCGATCCCGATGCCGCCACCCATGTGCACGACACCGAAGCCTTTGGCCCTGTGTCCACCATCATGCCCTACCGCGATACCGAACATGCCATCGCATTGTTGAACAAGGGCAAAGGGTCGCTGGTTGCGTCGATCATCACCCGCGACGGCGATGTTGCACGGCAAATGGCGATGGGGGCCGGCGCGTTTCACGGGCGGCTCTATTTCAACAACCGCGTCTCTATGGCCGAGGCGACGGGCCACGGTGCCCCCCTGCCCCATATGGTGCACGGCGGGCCCGGGCGTGCGGGCGGCGGCGAGGAGCTTGGCGGCGTGCGCGGCGTCATGCATTACATGCAGCGTACCGCCATTCAGGGCAGCCCCGACATTCTGACCGCCATCAGCAAGCAATGGACCCCCGGCGCGACCGAGATTTCGGACCGCGGCCACCCGTTCACCCGCCACTTTGGTGCGCTTGATCTGGGCGAGACGTTCAATTCGGCCAGCCGTGTCGTGTCGCTGGAAGACATCGAAACCTTTGCGCATTTCACCGGCGATACGTTCTATGCGCATATGGACGACGCCGCGGCCAAGGCGAACCCGTTCTTTCCCGGCCGCGTTGCCCATGGGTACCTGCTGCTCAGCTTTGCCGCAGGTCTGTTCGTGCAACCCGACCCCGGACCTGTGCTGGCGAACACCGGGTTGGACAACCTGCGGTTCATGGCACCCGTGCAGGCGGGCGATAGCATCAAGGTGCGCCTAAGCGTCAAGGCAAAGACGCCTCGCAATGATGACTACGGTGAGGTACGCTGGCACGTGACCCTGACCAATCAGGATGATGCCGCCGTGGCCGAATATGAATTGCTGACCATGAATGCCTATTGACGACTTTAACCTTGCGATCGCACCTCTGAAAGACCTTGGCGGGCAGCGGGTCTGGTCCCTGATGATCAGCCTCTTTGGCGACATGGCCAGACAAGAGGGGCAGATTATTGGCGGGCCGGTGTTGTCGGCGATCATGACGGCAATGGATGTCCGCCCCGAAGCAGCTAGGGTCGCCTTGCACCGCTTGCGCAAAGACAAATGGATCGCGTCAGAAAAGCACGGGCGGATCAGCCACCACAGCCTGACGCCCGCAGGTCGCGCGCAAAGTCAGGCGGCAAGTGGCAGGATTTATGCGACACCTGCCGAGCTGCCGGAACACTGGCAGATGATCGTGACCGAGGATGCCGATAGTGATGCACCGGAGAAGGCGGGGTTCACTGCCCTGATGCCGCGCCTGTATGTCGGCAATGCGTCCCTGCCTGTGCCAAAAGGGGCCGCCGCCCTGTCCGGGCAAGACGCGCCTGACTGGATGAAACGCCAGCTAGAGCCCGCATCGCTGGCCGAAAGCTATACGCAACTGTCAGACGCGCTGCACAGGGTGGCGCGTGACCTCTCCGCAGCCGAGACTTTGACCCCGTTGCAAATTGCGACCCTACGCTGCTTGATTGTGCATAACTGGCGTCGTCTCGCTCTCAAACATCCGGCGTTGCCCCGCCCCTTGATCCGCGACGATTGGGCCGGATTGACCGCGCATCAGATGGTCGCAGAGCTTTTGTCACGCTATCCGCGCCCCGATCTGCCGGAAATCGCCACCGTCTGAAGCTGCACACAAAGCGATGCTTTCCCAAAGCGCACCAGCGGGATATAGGGAAGGCATGACAAATACAGTTTACCAAAATGACCTGCCCGACGGGCTGAAGCTTGGACCGATGGTCGCGATTGATTGCGAAACCATGGGGCTGCATCCGCACCGCGATCGGCTTTGTGTCGTGCAACTCTCTGGTGGCGATGGCAACGCCCATCTGATCCAGATTGCCAAAGGCCAGACCGAGGCGCCTAATCTTTGCGCCCTGCTCGAAGATCCCCATGTGCTCAAGCTGTTCCACTATGGGCGCTTTGACATCGCGGCGCTGCTGAACACCTTTGGGGCAAAGGCCGCACCGGTCTATTGCACCAAGATCGCCAGCCGCCTTGTGCGCACCTATACCGACCGCCACGGGCTTGCCAAACTTTGCCAAGAACTGCTGAGCGTCGATATCTCCAAGCAGCAACAATCCAGCGATTGGGGGGCCGAAAAGCTGACCAAGGCGCAGATCGACTATGCTGCGTCCGACGTGCTGCACCTGCACAAACTGCGCGACGTGCTGAACCAGATGTTGATCCGCGAAGGTCGGATCGAGCTCGCGCAAGCGTGTTTTGAATTTTTGCCAACCCGTGCCCAGCTTGACTTGGACGGCTGGCCCGAAACGGATATTTTTGCACACGCATGACCACACCATTCCTAGATACAGCCCGCCGCGTCATTCGCACCGAAGCCCAAGCGCTTGAGCAACTGGCCGACAGCCTTGATGATCGTTTTCGTCAGGCGATCGACCTGTTGGTTGCGACCCGCGGGCGCGTGATTGTCACCGGCATCGGCAAATCCGGCCATATCGCCAAAAAGATCGCGGCGACGCTGGCCAGCACCGGCACGCCCGCGCAATTCGTCCATCCCGCTGAGGCGAGCCACGGCGATTTGGGCATGATCACCGCCGATGATGTCGTGCTTGCGATCTCGAACTCGGGCGAGGCACCTGAACTGGCCAATCTGATCGCCTATTCGCGTCGCTTTTCCATCCCGCTGATCGGTATCACCAGCCGTGCGACAAGCAGCCTTGGCGCGCATTGCGACGTGGTGCTTGAACTGCCCCAGCTGCCAGAGGCCTGCGGCACCGGCGTTGTCCCGTCGACCTCGACCACGATGACGCTGGCAATGGGGGATGCCGTGGCGATTGCGCTGATGGAAAACCGCTCTTTCACCGCCGAACATTTCCGTGAATTCCACCCCGGCGGAAAACTGGGCGCACGGCTCAGCCGCGTTGCAGACCTGATGCACACAGGCGATGCGTTGCCCTTGGTGCAGGCCGATGCCCCCATGTCTGATGCGCTGATGGCAATGAGCAGCAAATCCTTTGGTGTGGTGATCGTCACCGACGCCAGCGGTGCCTTGGCAGGGATCATCACCAGCGGCGATCTGGGGCGGCATCTGGACGGGCTGATGGAAAAAACGGCGCGCGAGGTTATGACGCCAACGCCTGTGACCGTCGCCCCTGATGCGCTGGCGGAAAAGGCCGTGGGCATCATGAACGCGCGCAAGATCACTTGTTTGCTGGTACTGGACCCCACCCAAGGGAACGTCCCTGCGGGTCTGCTGCATATCCACGATTGCCTGCGCGTCGGTCTGGGCTAAGCCGCGATGCAACGGGACCGCTATACCAGACTGATCGCTTGGCTGAAGGTGCTGTTCCCGCTTGCAGCGCTTGGCCTGCTGTCGACGCTGTTCCTGCTGTCGCGCGCGATTGATCCCGGGCAGGCGATCCCCTTTGCTGAAAAGGATGTGCAGGACCGCCTGCGCGACCAGCAGATCACCGGCCCCTTCTTTACTGGTGCGACGGCTGACGGTGACGAGCTGTCATTCTATGCTGATGTGCTGACCCGTCCGGACGGGCAGACCGGCATGAACCACGCTGAAAACCTGCGCGCGACCATAAAGACCCCCGAAGGATCGACTTTTCGCCTGCAATCGGACCTGGCCGATTTCGACATCGCCAAAGACGTTGCCGACCTGCTGGGCGGGGTGGTGCTGACGACCTCTACGGGGTACCGGCTGCAAAGTGACAAAATCACCTCTGACCTGTCCGGCCTGAACATCCAATCGCCGGGGACAGTGTATGGCACAGCCCCGGGTGGCACCCTAGAGGCCGGTGCCATGTCGATCACACAAACAGACGACCAAGCCTCGCCCCAATTGGTTTTCACAAATCGAGTGAAGCTGATATACAAACCGAAACCCAAATCAGAGTGACGCGCGTGAAACACCTATTAATGTCTGTTTTCCTGCTTTTTTCTGCGATGCCAATCGCCGCACAAGGGACCAACGTGGCCTTTGGGACGATCCGTCAGGATACGGGCCTCCCCGTCGAGGTGACCGCCGATAACCTGTCTGTCGATCAAGGCGATGGGACGGCTGTTTTCACCGGAAATGTGCTAATCGGTCAGGGCGAGATGCGCTTGTCCGCCGCACGTGTTCTAGTTGTATATCGCGCCGAAGCCGAGGGCATCGCCCGGCTGGAAGCGACCGGCGGTGTGACCCTTGTGTCGGGCAAAGACGCCGCCGAATCAGAGCGGGCGGATTACGATATCGACACGGGCACGATCGTCATGTCGGGCAATGTGTTGCTGACCCAAGGGCGCAACGCGCTCAGCTCTGAAACCATGAGCGTCAAATTATCCGAGGGCACAGCGCAAATGTCCGGCGGCGTGAAAACCATTCTGCAAACGGGCAGCAAGAACTGATGTCTGCCCCCAATTTAACGGTTACGGATGGCGCAAGCGGTCTGCGCATTGAACATCTGCGTAAATCATACCGCAAGAAAACCGTGATCCGCGACTTCTCGATGGAGCTGAACCGCGGCGAAGTCGTCGCCCTGCTCGGGCCGAACGGATCCGGTAAAACCACTACCTTTTATGCGGTGGCTGGTCTGGTGATGCCCGAAGGTGGCACCGTCACCATCGATGGCAAGAACGTCACCACCCTGCCGATGTATCGCCGCGCACAGCTGGGTATCGGCTATCTGCCCCAAGAGATGAGCATCTTTCGCGGGCTAAGCGTGCAGGACAATATCTCGGCCATTCTGGACATCTCGATCTCTGATGCGCGCGGGCGCCGCGAAAGGCTCGAGGCATTGCTGTCGGAATTTTCCATCGAACACCTGCGCCGCGCGCCTGCCTTGGCGCTGTCGGGCGGGGAGCGCCGCCGGGTCGAAATTGCCCGCTGTCTGGCCGCCGATCCCAAATACCTACTGCTGGATGAACCCTTTGCCGGGGTCGATCCGATTTCTGTGGATGACATCCGGCATCTAGTCGCCGACCTGAAAAAACGCGGTATCGGCGTGCTGATCACGGACCATAACGTTCGGGAAACGCTGGATATTGTGGATCGCGCCTACATTTTGCACGAAGGCACGGTATTGATGTCAGGCACCCCCGAAGAGGTCGTACAGAACGAAAACGTACGCCGCGTCTACCTTGGCGATAACTTCCGCATTTCCTAATCAACTACAGAAATATTGCGCTAGTTTCCGCACAGATTTAAGCCGGATTCATTTGACAACGCAGCCCATTCGGGCGCTCAATGGTCCCATGGCGAGACTGCGTATCATGTTCGTGCTGCATCCCCCCCTTCCCGAAGGGGTAATGCTTCACACGCTGGTCGCATCGTCATTCACCCGCATCTGACCCCGCCTTTACCGCATTCATTGCGGCCATTGGTGTTGTCCGGATCATTAGAGTAAGGAGATTTTATGCGGTACCAAATCAGTGGCAAACAAATCGACATCGGCGAAGCCCTGCAAACGCATGTGAAAACGGAATTGGGCGAAGCTGTCCAGAAGTATGCTGAACGTCCGACGGACGCGAATGTCATCTTTTCAAAATCCGGTCACGAATTTGTCTGCGAAGCGACGGTGCACTTATCGACTGGCCTTACGGCGTCAGCGAAAGCACATGCTACTGATATTTATGGATCTTTCGATTCATGTGCGGCGAAGATGGAAAAGCAACTGCGCCGCTACAAGCGTCGGTTGAAGGATCACCATCGCGAGCGTGCGCAACCGGTTGAACTTTTCGGTGCGTCCTCGTATATCCTCGCTTCAGAAAGCGATTCAGACGCGCAGGAACCCGAAACCCTCCAACCCATGATCATTGCGGAAATGCAGACCAAGATTGCGACCTTGTCTGTCGGTGAAGCTGTGATGCAGATGGAAATTTCGGGTACACCTGTCGTGGTCTTTCGCAAAGACGGCCAAGAAGGCGTGAATGTTGTCTACCGCCGCGAGGATGGCAACATCGGCTGGATTGATCCGTCGTAACAGAAACCGGACCCGTAAGCGGCCGAGAACAGAGCGAGCAGAATGAATTTTGCGAAACTCCTAAAACCGGGGGCTGTCAAAGTCCTCACATCGGCCTCAAGCAAAAAACGCCTGCTCCACGATATCGGGGAGCTGGCGCATAATGCTTACGGGTTAAAGGCCGCTGCGGTGGTCGATGCCTTGATGACGCGTGAATCCCTTGGCCCAACAGGTGTGGGCCAAGGGGTTGCGCTGCCCCATGCGCGTCTTGAAGGACTAGAAGAAGTGTTGGGGGCCTTTGTGCTTCTCGACAAACCGATTGATTTCAACGCGGTTGACCGCCAGCCGGTTGATATCGCTTTTGCGCTGTTCGCCCCCGAAAGTGCTGGTGTCGAACACCTCAAGGCGCTCGCGCTGGTGTCGCGCACCCTGCGCAACGCCTCTGTCTGCGCCAAGCTGCGGGCCAATCCGGATCCTGCCACGTTGTATGCGATCCTGACCGAAGCACAGGCGACACAGGCCGCCTAAGCGGCCCTAGCGCCAGCTGTTAAATCCGAAAATCATATAGTCCCGCTGATACGCGTCGGACGTAAGTTTCTCGATCTCGGCGTCGTAGATGTCGGCCAGCACATAGGGTTGGGTCACCGAGCGCAACGTCACCGTGGCCGGGGGCTGAATGCCAACGCCTTGCGCCAGCGCTGACAGCTCTGCTGCCAACTCGTCTTCGCGGATGATCCGGTCGGGCAGGGCAAACTCTCCGAAACCCTGCACCGCTTGCGCTTGGGTGCACCACGCCTGATCCACTCGGATCGCCGTCTGCCCGTTCAGGTTCCCCTTGAGAAACGTCAGAAATGCCTTGAACGCGGCGCGATGTGCATCAGCGTCATAGCTATTGTCCGGCTCGCCCTGGGGCAGCGGCATCTTATAGCGTTTGATCAGCGTTTCGCGCAGCTGAGCGTAGCTGCCTTTGCCCGTGGTCAGAATATGCCGGCAGAAAGCGTCATGGGCGCGGTCTACGGGGTGCCGTAGCACGGTAAAGCTGCGGTGACCGGGATGCTTGCGCTTCCACTGGCGCAATTGCTTTTGGTTGAGCTTGGTTTGCAAAGCGCCCCGCCCGACACCGTCCAGCGCCGCCAACCAATCCAGCACCTGCGGTTCGGGCCCGCTGCGCAGTGGCAGATATAGCAGCGGAGCGTTGGCCGCGACAACATAGGACGGCACCACTGGCCCGCGTCGGGGTTCGAAATTCGGCGTTCGGGTCAGGTCGAAGCGATCCATCCGGCCAAGCGCGTCCAGCATTTCATCATAGTTGCTGACCTTGGCCGAGATCGGTTCGGGGTTCTGCTTTTTCAGGCTCTTGTCCAGTGCGTCGAGCTGATGATCAACCCCCAGATACCGCGCCAAACCGTTCATCACCTCGACACTTTGCAGGTCTTCGTACGCCACATAGAACGCCGTCTGCCCCAGCTTTTGAAGCCGGTTCAACAGCGTCAACTGGAACTCTTGCAGCGCCTCAAGATGGTCAGAGAACTCTGCCTCGTCGAACACCGCTTGCGCCTTTTTATGCGCCTTGACATCAGTCAGCTTCCATTGTCCCGTGCTGCGCGCGATCTTCCAGCTGACATAGCTTTCCACTGGATTCCGCGTCAGAATGATCTTGGCGCAGGTGTCATCTTCCAGCAGCGGGTCCAGCACGCGCGGGTCGTGGTTGTGAAAATAGCGAAATCCGCCGATGCCCTTGGTCTTGTCACGTATCGCGGCCAGCAACTTGGCCGGATCATCGTCCCGCGTTTCCTGATCCACGCCCAAAATCTCTGCGCTTTTGGGGTAGCCGATGAAATGCGGGTTGAACGCCTCCCCGTGACAGGTGATCCCGTCAAAGGCGTTCAGGTTGCTTTCCAGAAAATTGGAGCCTGTGCGCATTTCGGCAAAGACGACGAAGCTTTTGAATTTCAAAGTCATATTTTATTGCACCAAATAGGGTTTGCGCGGCGGTTTCTGGGCGGCCGACATGCCACGTTCAACGGGAAAATCGCCCATCAGATAGGGGTGCATCCCCTGGTTTTTGAGGTTTTGCAGGAATTGCCCAAAGCCTGTCAGATCCGCCATCTTCGGCACCTCGGACAAACGGCCGGTTTTGACCTGACCGATCTCGTCGAGAATGCTTTGCAACGGTTCCATCGGGGCTTCGATGAATTCCGCCATTGTCCAGATACGCACCCGCGCCTTGGCATAATGCGACCGCAGGATCGCCATATGCTCGCTTTCGATCTTTTGCAGCGCGGCAGCGGTACGGCGGATATCGGCAAAGTCCTTATTCGACCGAAACAGTGGCACGGCCCACGCGCCGGTGATCACCGACACCTGTGCATTCGGGTCTTTGGCGATCTCCCAGCAGATGTCCTGATTGTCCTGCGGACTGAACTGAAAGCACTGACGTTCGCCACGGGTGTTCCAGATCAGATTGGTCAGAAACGCCTTGGGGTCATAATTGCGGATTTTGGCGCTATTGCTAAGCGCACCATTGATCGCATTCTGCCCATCTGCAAAATGCACGCGGTCCGGTGCAAACAGATGGCCGTGGACCCGCGCGCCGGTGGATTTTGCCAGCCAAGGCTCGAAATTCTCGAACAGTGCGACGAAGCCCTGGAAGACCGAATAGGGCGCGGCGGTGACACCGTTTTCCCAACCTTCGTTCGGAAAGCGGCTTTGCATATACAGCCCTGCGCGCCCGCGCGTGCGGCGTTCAACGGCTTTGGCAAAGACGCGGTCGATCTTGCCCGGGTTCGGCTCTGTCCGTTTCATCGCGCCCGCCTCATCGGTCAGGAACGCGTCATAGAGACGGCCCGCCTTGGGCCAGATCTTGCGTGCGACGAAACAATCGGACCGCCGTAAAAGCTGCAGGTGATCGTCGTAAAAAATATGTGGCTTGCCCTGAAAATCGAACTTGGAAAGGGTCAGCGACCGGCTTTCGATCTGGGTGGAATAGAGCCGCGCGAGCGTCTGGAAATAGCTTTCATCCGGAATCCAGACATGGCGGAAATAGGCGTCGTATCCGGCGCGTTTCGGGTCCTGAAGGATCGCCGACAGGGTTTGGCGCGTCAGGCACCACCATTGCGAGCCCATATGCGGCACGATGCCCTTAGGGATACGCCGCTTGAGCCCGACGAAGCGCTGAACAGCAACCGACTTGTCGAAAAGATACCGGTGCCGCTTCCACGAAAAGGGGAAACGCATGGTAAAGCGTTCGACATCCAGCCCCCCAACAGTCCAGGGGACATCTGCCGTGGTCGCGCTTTCGATGAAGTCGGTACGCGGACGGGCGGCAAGATAATCGATCAGCTCTTTCACCGGACGCAGCGGCAGGCATGAACCGGACGCCAGATAGACATGGCGCACGTCTGCGAAGCCATTCAACATCATTTCGGACGCGGTCTGAGACGCGGCAACCAGCCCCCACGTCCCCCATTCGCAGCGATAGCGTTTGCTGAACACCAGATTAGGGACATCAGCCAGCGCCTGCACAAAATCGTCATGGGTTTTCACCGGCACCGATTTGTCGACGTGGATCACCACCGGACAGCCCGCAGCAGCCCAATGCCGCGCCACCTGTTCGGCGCGGTCCAGGGCGGTATGCACCAGCATGACCAGTCCGACGCTCATGCCCAGTTGCCCTTGGACATAAGGCCCAGAATCTCGAGCTGGCGCCAGTTAATGTATTTCTCGGACCACTTCCCCCAAAGCTGTGGGTCTTGGTCCCGGCTATTGGCATAGGCCTTATATTCAACGGATTTGGCATAATGCTGTCCGCGCTCAAGCTCTTCTGCGGCCTTGGCCCCGAAGGTGTCCAGGAACTTGGCATGTAGCAAGACGCCCGAGGCTTTCTCTCCGCCCCATTCGTCATAAACCCGGTTCAGCCCGCGCGGCAGCAGCGTATGGGTCGAACTGACATAAGCATAGCGACGGTCCCATTTAACCAAAGGCACCTTGTTGAGCGCAGGTGCCTTGGCAGGCTTGTGCTTGAAGAACACCCGCGCACGCGGCCCACCCTGTATCCAGAGGTTGCCGTATTTCGCATTGCGCGAAATCGCGTAGTTGCCGCTATCGAACCACGAGGCGATCTCCATCGGGTTTTGACCGGCTTGATAGGGTTCATCCCCCAGCCGCCCCTTGGGGTACACATCCAGCAGCATCGCGCCAAAGCTGCGGATCTCGCAGTTATCCAGCCAGTCGGTCAGCGCCTGAACCGGCCGCGTATCACAGAACGGATAGACAAAGAATTCATCCGGATCGACCACCAGCACCCAATGGCCATGCGCGTATTTGCGTTTAAGATAGTTCATCCAGTCGATACCGAAACCGGATCGACGATAGCTGGCGTCGGTGTGCCAGACGGACACGTCCTTCATCCCGCACAGGTAATCGGCACTGCCGTCGTCGGACCCGTTATCGACAAATAGGAAGTGGTTGATCCCGAGCGCGCGATAATACTCTAGAAAGTAGGGCAGCCGGATTTTTTCGTTCCGCATTGTGCAGACAAGCAAGACATCGTCAGGACGGATCGCGCGGGTATTGTCCTGAACATTTTTCAGCTCGGACGACTTGCGCAGGGCCCGGATCAACCTCCGCTTGCGCCGCACGCGCATCTTGTAAGAATCCCAAAGGCTCACGTGTTCTCCATACCCTGCTCAGAACGCCCCGCCCGTGCGTCGCCTTTATTGCATCAGGTTTAAGGACAATATGTCATGGGCCGTCTTTATAAACAACGTAATTTGAAACAGTTACACGCTGCACTGATGGATTAGCAGCTGGTACAGTGATTAGCCCCAAGGGCTGCGCATCAGGCAGCAGGCTTCCAGATCCGCCGGCCCGCTATAGCGCCGCGCGCCCTCGTGCCACAGATCGGGGGCGGTCGCGATCTGATCATAGTACCCGTCAAACTGTTCAGGCGTATGAAAATGCTGCCCACGCGCCTTTTCCTGAAGGGATTTCGGTATGATCTCTGGCAGGAACTTACTGTGTAGCAACACCCCTGACGGGGCCTCCCCTCCCGGCCCATCATAGAGCTCGTTCAACGCCGGTGGCAGCAAAGAGTGGGTCGAATTGACGTAGACATAGCGCCGGTTCCAGCGCACCAGCGGTATCTTGTTCAGCGTCGGCGATTGCATCGGCTGGTCAGCAAAGAACATGCGTTCACGCGCCCCGCCCTGCACCCAAAGGTTGTTCAGCGGCCACTGACGCACAGCGCGGTATGGTCCGGCGTCAAACCAGTTCAATATGCGCGACGGATCATCCCCCGGCACATAGGCCTGCGCCCCCAAGGGCCCTTTTGGGAAAATATCCAACATCAGCGTACCGAACCCGACGCGGCCTCCCCTCTCAAGCTGCCCCGCGAGCGCGGGCAGCTTGTGCGCGTCCATCTGGTCATAGACCAGCAGCTCGTCGGCATCGACGGTCAGGCACCAGCGCCCGTGCCCGTGCCGCCACAGCAGCCAGTTGAGCCAATCCAGACCGAACCGCGACCCGCGGTAGCTGGCGGTCGTTTGCCACAGGGTCACATCGGGCTGCGCCGCCAGCAGGTCGGCGCTGCCATCGTCGCTGCCATTGTCGACAATCAGAAAATGCGCAACGCCAAGATCGCGGTAGTGCTGCAGAAAATACGGAAGCCGCGCGGCCTCGTTACGCAGCACGACAAAGGCCAGCACCCCGTCAGGCGGGATTGCCCCATGCCCCGACGAGGCCCCGAGCTGATGCCTCGCCCGCAATGCACGCCACAGCAGCCGCCGCCGTTTCAACCGCATCCGGTAGGCACCCGACAGGCGGGCCCATCGGGACGCAGGACCAGCGGCGCTGTCCGTCATGCGCTATAGTCGCCGGTTTGGTGCCATCTCCATGCGTCGGCGATCATCTGCGGCAGGGTCGATCGTTTGGGCAGCCACCCCAGTTCAGTCTCTGCACGGACCGATCCTGATACCAGCTTGGTGCAATCACCCGGTCGCCGGTCGCCTTCGGTCATCGGCACGGCGCGGTTGGTCACCTCACGACTGTGTTCAACAACCTCGCGCACCGAAAACCCTGTGCCGGTGCCCAAATTGAACACGCGGCTTCCCTTATCCTCAAGCAGCCAGTTCAACCCCAACACATGGGCGTCGACCAGATCGCATACATGCACATAATCGCGGATGCAGGTGCCATCGGGGGTGTCGTAATCGGTGCCAAAAATCGTCAGCGCATCGCGTTTCCCGTCGATGGCATCCAACATCAGCGGGATCAAATGCGTCTCGGGGCGGTGGAATTCGCCCACTTCGCCCTCGGGGTCGGCACCGGCCACGTTGAAATAGCGAAAGATCACGCTTTGCAGCCCATAGGCGGCCTCGAAATCGCGCAGGATATCTTCGATTGCGCGCTTGGAGGCCCCGTAGGCATTAATCGGATGTTGCGCGCTGTTTTCGTCCAACACGACATTATCCTGATCGCCATAGGTCGCACAGGTGGATGAAAAGACAAACTGTTTGCAGCCCGCCGCGACCGTCGCCTCGATCAGGTTCAGCGACCCTTCGACATTATTGCGCCAATAGGTGCCGGGCTGCTTCATGCTGTCGCCCACCTGACTGAGCGCGGCGAAATGCATGACGGCGACCGGTTGGTACTGTTCAAACACGGCATCAATCTCGGCCCGGTTCAGCAGATCACCCTGTACAAAGGGGCCGAATTTCACCGCATCGCGCCAGCCGGTGACTAAATTGTCAAAGGTGACGGGCGTATGGCCTGCAGCAGCCAGCGCCTTGCACGCATGCGACCCGATGTACCCCGCGCCGCCGGTGACCAAGATATTCGCCATACGCCCGTCCTTTGTGTCCAGCGCTTATTGCGCCGTAGTTTCGCCCTGCATGATGTCTTGCAAATACGCCCGCAGATCATCGCGCAGTTCCTCGCGGGCCAACCCGAAGGAGACCGTCGCCTGCAAGAATCCAGATTTAGAGCCGCAGTCGAAACGCTGGCCCTTAAAGCGGTAGCCGTAGACATCGTTGCCTTGGGTCAGCTCCGCCGCGATGGCATCTGTCAGCTGGATTTCCCCGCCCGAGCCGGACTTTAGCTGGTTCAGGTTCTTCAGCACGTTCGGCGACAGGATATAGCGACCGATCACGGCAAGGTTTGACGGTGCGTCTTCGGCTTTGGGCTTTTCGACCATGCCTTTGACCTTGACCAAGGCCCCATCGGATTGACCGTCATCAATGTCCAACATCCCGTAAGAAGAGGACTTTTCAGGGTTCACTTCCATCGCCGCAACCATGTTTCCGCCGGTTTCATTATATGCTTCGATCATCTGTTGCAGGCAGGGCTTGTCAGCTGCAATCACGTCATCGGGCAGCATCACCGCAAAAGGTTCGTTGCCGATCAGACGACGGGCACACCATACGGCGTGGCCCAGACCAAGTGCTTTGTGCTGGCGGATATAGGCGATGGCACCACTATCCATATTGGTGTCTTTAAGGATCTCCAACAGCTCTGTTTTGCCCTTGGAGCGGAGCTCCTGTTCCAGCACGGGAGAGTGGTCAAAGTAGTCCTCCAGCGCACCCTTGCCGCGGGATGTGACAAAGATGAATTCCTTGATCCCGGCCGCGCGCGCTTCGTCGATGGCGTATTGCACCAGCGGGCGATCGACCAGGGTCATGATCTCTTTGGGGACAGATTTCGTCGCGGGCAAAAACCGCGTTCCCAAACCAGCCACCGGAAAAATCGCTTTTGTTACTTTCTTAGCCATGTGAAATCGCTGCCCTTATAAATATACGTGCGGATAACCGAAGTTAGTGCTCAGTGAATTGCAAACCATCATGCTGCCAGTCCTAAATAAGACCAGCGCCCGAATTGTGGCGGCTTCTTGCTGATTTCGCGGCACAAAAACCCCCTTGCGTCACAGCCTGCGCAATTTTGCGCCTTATCCACCGTTTTCTGAAAATAAATGAAAACCTTGGCGTGCTGCGGGCCTATTCGTTGCAGATTGCCCGCCCAAACGCAATCTCGGCGAAAGCGATTGGGCAGCGCGGTCAGTCCAGCCCCATCTCGGCCATCATTGCTTCGATCTTGGGCACATCTTCGGGGTTGTTTAGCTCCCAGAACTGGCGGCCCTTGGCCTCGACCTCGACACAAAGCACCTTATGGCTGTTTTCCATGAACCGCAGTTGTTCAAGCCCTTCGAGCTGTTCAAGCGGGCCCACGTTCCACGACGAGTAGGACGCCAACGCATCGGGGCGATAGGCATAGACGCCCACGTGGTGAAAGACCGGTGTTGCGGCCGCATCGTCATAGGTTTTCGATGTGAACGGCACGACTTCCTTAGAGAAGTACATCGCCGCATGATCAGCCGCGAACACGGCAGTGGTGCCCCCCACGCGACCGGCCTTGCGATCTGCCAGCAGCCCGTTCAACGCGGCACCATCGCAGCGCAACACAGGTGTCGCAATCCCTGCGTTAGTATCGTTTCGCAGACCCTGCACGAGGCTTTCGACAAACCAATGCGGCGTGAGCGGTGCGTCGCCTTGCAAGTTCACAACGATGTCGTACCCGCCGCCCAGAACCGTATGGGCTTCGGCGCAACGTTCTGTGCCGTTGGCGCAATTGACTGACGTCATCACAACCTCGGCCCCGAAGGCTTCGGCGGCGTCCTTGATGCGGTCGTCATCGGTGGCCACGACCACTTTGTCGACGCCCTGGACCTCGCAGGCTGCACGCCAGCTGCGCTCGATCAAGCTGCGCGTATTGCCGCCCGCCCCCGTCAGCATCGCCAGCGGTTTAGCGGGATAGCGCGTAGAGGCATACCGCGCAGGAATAACAATCAGGACAGACATCAGGAGGCTTTCAAATCAACGCCCGGCGCATGGGCGAGAAAGAAAGGGTTGGCAAAATCGGCTTTGCCGTAAGTGAGCGGGGTCAGATCGTCAAAACGCACAACTGCGCCCCCAGCACCGGTCAGAACGGCATGGCCCGCGGCCGTGTCCCATTCCATCGTCCGGCCAACGCGCGGGTAAAGGTCCGCCTCGCCGGTCGCGATCAGACAAAACTTGAGCGACGAGCCCGCGCTTTTCATATCGCGCACATTGTATTTGGCGATGTAATCATCGGTCGCCTCATCGCGGTGCGACTTTGACGCCACCACCATCAGAGCCGCATTATCCGGTTTAGAGACTGTTATCGGCTGAACCGGCCCCCTACTGTCCTTAGGGAAATCGCCGGTTTCCTCGACGGAACTGCCGTCGGCCAACGTAAAGAACATCCGCGACCGGGCCGGCGCATAGACGACACCGCGCGTCGGTACGCCGCCTTCAACCAGCGCGATATTCACGGTAAAATCGCCACGGCGGTTGATGAATTCCTTGGTCCCGTCCAGCGGGTCCACGATAAGAAAAGTATCGCCCGACGCCGAATGGGTGGCGGATTGCTCTTCGGTTACAAGCACCACATCAGGGAAAGCGGCGCGCAGCCCGTCCGAGATGATCTGGTCCGCGGCTTCGTCGGCGATGGTCACGGGGCTTTCGTCAGATTTGGTTTTGACCTCGAAATCATCCGAGCCGTAAATCTCCATGATCTTGTCGCCTGCTTCGATCGACAAACGGCGCATCACCGTTACCAGCTGTTCATAATCCATAATGTCGCGACCTTTTCAGTTTCGTTGATTACTTTGCGCAAACCCCTTATGATTGCGTGTTGACGGAACAGCAAGAATTCCGTGCGAGGGTACGTCACAAAGAGGCTACAACAATGTTTCAACCACGGCGCACCAACAGGGGCAATATAGGCTCGGCAGTCAACTTTTTCGAACTTGTCTACCATTCGATCGTGCGCTCTGTGCGCAAGCAGCACAACAATGCGTTTGCAGCCATCGCCATCAACATTATGCAAACGGTCATTTTCGTGGGCGTGTTCTATGTGATGTTTTCGATCCTCGGTATGCGCGGGTCCGCCATTCGGGGTGATTTCGTGATCTATATCATGACGGGGATTTTCCTGTTCATGATGCACACCAAGACGGTATCGGCCGTGGCCGGTTCCGAAGGGCCCGCCAGCGCCATGATGAAACATGCGCCGATGACCACGATGATTTCTCTGGCGGCTGCAGCACTGGGATCGCTCTACATCCAGATGCTGTCGCTGATCCTGATCATGTCGATCTACCATTTGGCGTTCAACCCGATCGTGATTTACGACACGGCTGGGGTGTTTTTCATGATGCTGATCGCATGGTTCACCGGGGTTGCTGTCGGCATGGTGTTGCTGGCCATCAAACCCTGGGCACCCTCTTTTACGCAGATCTTTACGACGATCTACCAGCGGGCGAATATGATTGCTTCAGGCAAGATGTTTCTGGCCAATTCGCTGCCGTCCTTCATGCTGGCCATGTTTGACTGGAACCCCCTATTCCACGCCATCGATCAGGCCCGCGGGTATGCATTTATCAATTACAACCCGCGCTATAGTAACTGGGAATATGCCGTTTGGGTCGGGGTAGTGCTGATGGTGATCGGGCTGATGGGCGAATTCTATACGCGCAAACACGCCTCTGCCAGCTGGAGCGCGCGACGCTGATCTCAGGTCGCAACCCTGAGCGTGATGTTGATCCTCCCACCCTTGGGCAGCAACGTCGAAGACCCCGCGCGGATGCGGTCGATGCCGTGATGGTTCAGGCGCGCCTCGCCTCCCATGACAACGACATCCCCTGATTGCAGCCAAAGGCTGTCCGTCTTGCCGCCGCGTTTTTGCCCGCCAACGCGCAGCAATCCTTCGTCCCCAAGCGAGATTGACACGACAGGCCAGCGAAAATCGGTCTCGTTCCGGTCCTGATGCAACCCCATTTTAGCATCCGACGCGTAGTAGTTAATCAGGCAAGAATCCGGCTGGCGCTCCAATCCGGTCAGGTCATTCCAGATCGTAAGAACATCCGAGGGGATGGCGGGCCAGGGCGTGCCGTTGGGATGGGCCTCGGCATAGCGGTAGCCCTGCGCGTCTGACAGCCACCCATAATCGCCCGCAGACGTCATGCGCACCGACATCTGCTGCCCACCCGGCATGACGGGGCGAAAGAACGGTGCCTGCTTTACCACCCCGCGCACAGTATCCAGCAACGTGCGTTGTGCTGGCAGCGTAAGGTGGGATTTATGAATTTCGAAGCCGCGTAACCGCAATATCGTCATCTAAACGCCCTTCTTGCCTGCTTTGGCGAAAAATCCACGCAGAATCCGCGTTTCCTTTCTCATGCAACGGTTGCAGGGTCCATATCTGCTCCTTATATACGCCGAGAACCGCTGAAGGCATCCGGCCTTTGGTGAAAAAGATCGGGGCAAGGGTGCCACAACGGGCCTGTGCTTCGTGTCATCGCCTTGAGTAAATGAGGGATCAAACATGGCCAAAGTTATTGGTATCGACCTAGGAACGACAAACAGCTGTATCGCCATCATGGACGGCAGCCAGCCTCGCGTTGTTGAAAACGCCGAAGGTGCACGCACCACGCCATCCATCGTCGCCTTTACCGACGACGAACGTCTGGTTGGCCAGCCTGCCAAACGGCAAGCGGTTACCAACCCTGAGAACACAATTTTCGGCGTTAAGCGCCTGATCGGCCGTCGCAATGACGACGTGGATCTGGCCAAGGACAAAAAGAACCTGCCCTTCACCGTGATCGACGGTGGGAACGGCGACGCTTGGGTAAAAGCCAAGGGCGAGAAATACTCCCCTTCGCAAATCTCTGCGTTCATCCTTGGCAAAATGAAGGAAACAGCTGAATCCTATCTGGGCGAAGAAGTCACCCAGGCGGTCATCACTGTTCCTGCCTACTTTAACGACGCTCAGCGTCAGGCCACAAAAGACGCGGGCAAGATTGCCGGTCTGGAAGTGCTGCGGATCATCAACGAACCGACAGCGGCCGCGCTGGCCTATGGTCTGGACAAGAAAGAAACGCAAACCATCGCGGTCTATGACCTTGGCGGCGGTACTTTCGACGTGACTATCCTCGAAATCGACGACGGACTTTTCGAAGTCAAATCCACCAACGGTGATACATTCCTGGGTGGTGAAGACTTTGACATGCGCATCGTGAACTACCTTGCGGATGAATTCAAAAAGACCAACGGCGTTGACTTGACCCAAGACAAGATGGCGCTCCAGCGTCTGAAAGAAGCGGCAGAGAAGGCCAAGATCGAACTGTCGAGCGCAAGCCAGACAGAGATCAACCAGCCGTTCATCTCGATGGGCAAAGACGGCTCGCCTTTGCACATGGTGATGAAGCTGACCCGCTCCAAGCTGGAGCAGCTGGTAGGTGACCTGATCAAAGCGTCGATGAAACCCTGCGCTGCTGCGTTGAAAGATGCCGGTGTATCCGCATCCGAGATCGACGAAGTCGTTCTGGTTGGCGGTATGACCCGCATGCCACGCGTGATCGAAGAAGTGACCAAGTTCTTTGGCAAAGAGCCGCACAAGGGTGTGAACCCTGACGAGGTTGTTGCCTTGGGTGCCGCCATTCAGGCGGGTGTTCTGCAAGGCGACGTTAAAGACGTTGTTCTGTTGGACGTCACACCGCTGAGCCTTGGTATCGAAACGCTGGGTGGCGTGTTCACCCGTCTGATCGACCGCAACACCACGATCCCGACGAAAAAGTCGCAGGTCTTCTCGACCGCTGAGGACAACCAAAGCGCCGTGACCATCCGCGTCTTCCAAGGGGAACGTGAAATGGCTGCGGACAACAAGATCCTTGGCGCGTTCAATCTGGAAAGCATCCCCCCCGCACCGCGCGGTATGCCCCAGATCGAAGTGACCTTTGACATCGACGCAAACGGTATTGTTGCTGTTGGCGCGCTGGATAAAGGCACGGGCAAAGAGCAGAAGATCACGATCCAGGCTTCTGGCGGTCTGTCCGATGCGGACATCGAAAAAATGGTGAAAGACGCCGAGGAAAATGCAGATGCTGATAAAGAGCGCCGCGCATTGATCGAAGCGAAGAACCAGGCTGAATCGCTGATCCACTCGACCGAGCGGTCGCTGGAAGAGCATGGTGACAAGGTTGACCCGACCACCGTCGAAGCGATCGAATTGGCCATTGCTGCGCTGAACGATGAACTGGCAACTGACAACGTTGATAAAATCAAAAATGGCATCCAGAACGTCACTGAGGCAGCCATGAAACTGGGCGAAGCCATCTATAAGGCGGCTCAGGACGAAAACGAAGACGTTGCCCCGGCTGCTGACGCATCCGCAGGTGACGACGATATCCTCGATGCCGATTTCGAAGATCTGGACGATAACAAGCGCGCGTAAGCACGCCCACGGAACCACTGATGGGGCCGGTCCGCTTGCCGGGCCGGCCCGTCACGTTCCAGCGTAGGAGTTAATTCATGGCAAAACGTGATTACTACGAGACGCTCGGCGTCGCCAAAGGAGCCGCTGCCGACGAGATCAAAAAAGGCTACCGCACCAAAGCCAAGGAATTGCACCCCGACCGCAATGCCGACAACCCCAACGCCGAAGCCCAGTTCAAAGAAGCGAACGAAGCTTACGAAGTTCTGAAAGACCCCGAAAAGAAAGCCGCCTATGACCGCTATGGTCACGCGGCCTTTGAAGGGGGCATGGGCGGTGGCGGCCAACGACCCGGCGGGTTCGGTGGTGGTGCCGGTCAAGGCGACTTTTCCTCGGCGTTTTCTGATGTGTTTGACGACCTGTTTGGCGACTTCATGGGCGGCCAACGGGGCGGTGGCGGACGGCGTGCCGCACGCGGTGCCGATCTGCGCTACAACCTCGGTATCACGCTCGAAGATGCGTACCGGGGCATGCAAAAGTCGATTAATGTGCCCACCTCGGTTGCCTGTGATTCTTGTAGCGGCTCCGGGTCAGAGGGCGGCGTAGAGCCGACGACTTGTCCCACCTGCTCTGGCATGGGCAAAGTCCGCGCGCAGCAGGGTTTCTTCACCGTCGAACGCACCTGTCCCACCTGTTCGGGCATGGGCCAGATCGTCAAGAACCCGTGTAAATCCTGCCGTGGCGCTGGCCGCGTCGAAAAAGACCGCGCACTGTCTGTGAACATCCCTGCGGGCGTTGAAACCGGCACGCGCATTCGTCTGGCCGGCGAAGGCGAAGCGGGTATGCGAGGCGGTCCAACGGGTGATTTGTACATCTTTATCGAGGTGCAGGAACACAAGCTGTTTGAACGCGACGGGCCAAACCTGTTCTGCCGCGTTCCCGTGTCGATGAGCACAGCCGCCCTTGGGGGCAGCATCGAAGTGCCGACGATCGACGGTGGCCGTGGGCGCGTGCAAATTCCGGCGGGCAGCCAGTCTGGTCGCCAGATGCGTCTGCGTGGCAAGGGTATGCCCCCGCTGCGTGGGGGCGGCACGGGCGATATGATCATCGAACTGGCAGTCGAGACGCCGGTAAACCTGACCAGCCGCCAAAAGGAATTGTTGCAGGAATTCGAAAAAGAATCCTCTAACAACAACCCTGAAAGCAGCAGCTTCTTTTCGTCGGTGAAATCCTTCTGGGACTCGATGAAGGGCTGATTGGCCGACATTGAAGACATCGGGCGGGGCGCAGGCTCCGCCCTTTTTTGTTCCCCCTCTGCCCGCATTAACGTGATGATAACTTCTATGGCCACAGTCTGGGCCTATGGGACGCAACAACGCTCATTTCTCTGACCCGCGCCTGCCCTTTCTGGGGGATGAGGCTGTGGCGGTGCCTGCACCCTCGGGCAAACAACCGTCTTATATCGCGGATCACCGGCAACGGCTGCGCGCGCGCTTTATGCAGGGCGGTGCTGCTGCCATCCCCGACTACGAGCTGCTTGAACTGGTCCTGTTCCGCGCCATCCCCCGCCGTGACGTGAAACCGCTGGCCCGAACGCTGATGGACCGTTTCGGCGACTTCAACCGTGTGATCACCGCCTCAGAGCCACGGCTACGGGACGTTTCCGGTGTGGGCGACGCGGTCATCGTCGAACTCAAGATAATAGAGGCAGCGGCCCACCGCATGGCGCGTTCAAGGCTCCTGCGCCAACATGTGCTGTCGAGCTGGGACGCGCTGCTGGATTATTGCCACACCACCATGGCGCACCGAGAAACCGAACAGTTCCGCGTGATCTACCTTGATCGCAAGAACGTCGTGATCGGCGACGAGGAACAAGGCAAAGGCACAGTAGATCACGTGCCTGTCTACCCCCGCGAGGTTGCAAAACGCGCGCTAGAGCTGAACGCCAGCGCGCTTATTCTGGTGCACAACCACCCGTCGGGCGACCCGACGCCATCACAGGCCGACATCGACATGACACAGCAGATTTTTGCGGCCTGCAGCACATTGGGGCTAACGTTGCACGACCATCTAATTATCGGCAAATCGCGCGAGCTAAGCTTTCGCAGCGCCGGATATTTGTGATTGCAAAGCAGCCCTGTGCGCCAGCGCCGGTACAGGGCCGATGCTAGCGAACCCAGACCTCTACACGGCGGTTGGCCTGCCGACCCCACGCCGTATCATCGCAGGCCATCGGCATCGCTTCGCCAAAGGCATCAAGATCCAGCGTGACCCGTTCAAGATTGGCGGTGACCGCGGCGGCGATGACAGCTTCGCGCACCGCCTCGGCACGGCGCAGCGCGATGTCACGGTTGGCAAAAGACGCACCCTGCCCGTCGCTGAAACCCGCAAACAACAGACGGCGGGCATCGTATTGACCGACCTCTAGCGCCCGCGCGAGCTGCTGCACGTTTGATCGCGACTGTGCATCCAGCCGCACCGACCCGGCCTCGAACCTAAAAGAGGTCGACAGCCGCGCCATGGGTTTCAGCGTCGCGTTCATCCGCTGCAATTCACCAAGCGTGATCTCCGGCCCTGCGACCGCAATCGCGTTGGTAAAGCGATTGCCCTGCTCCTCTATCGGGATTTCCTCGGGTGCCTGATCGACAAATCCGGCACGCCGGATCACGATTTGGGCAGCAGGGCTGCGGGTGAATGCCAGAAATTCGCGGGCCACCTGCGGCAAACGTCGGGCCGGGAAATACAGAAACATCGGCGCGGTCAGCGGGTAGTCTTCGGTCTTGATGGTCCGGCGCGATGCGTCCAGCGCAAAGCCGCAGCTGCCCGACAGCGTTAAAACCTCAGTATCGCGCTGTTCGGCATAGCTGGTGATACCAAGCGCAAAACTGTCTTTGGCAACGGCTTCGGCCAGATCGGCGGGTCGGGCGTGTCGCGTGATCGTGTCCGTAAACGTAAGCGTTGCGGGGCGCATGACCTGATCACTGATCGCCTGTGCTAACCCGCTGCTGTCGTCGGGCAAATGCAGGTCAATCGGCGCGTCCGGCCCGCCAAGTGCTTGCCAGTTCGTCACCTTGCCGGCGAACGCCCGCGCCAGCATCAGCGGCGATATCTGCTTTACCGGATTCGACGCCGACACCACAGGGACCGCCGCATCCAGCGACAGTACGCGGCTGCGGTTCAGGCCCGTCATGTCGCCCATTCCTGCTTCGCGAGCGCGGACCCGTTCCTCGGGCCGCATCTCACGCAGGGACATCACAATGTCTGCCTCATCCGCCAACAGATCGGCAAAGCCTTCGTCGCTGTTGCTGGCCCGAAACATAAATAGGGCAACGGTTTGGCCGCTTTTCTCGTCGACCAGACGATAGGTGAAACGGTTGCCCTCTTCGTCCTCGCGGGTGGCTTGATAGCCATTGCGCTGCGCGAACCCGTCGATCAGGGCAGGCATCAGTATCTCGCCCATTGTGGCAGACCCCGAAAGCTGCAGTTCTGCGATGAAATGATCCAGATTGGGACAACCGGGCCCCTCGCATTGCACGCCGGTGCTATCAATCGTTAACTCGCCGTATTCGGTTTCGACGCGATAAAATTCGCCATCGAAACCCAGCAGTGTGCCGCTCAACTCGATTTTGCCATCGCGGGACGAAAGCGCGATATCCTGCGCCCATATCGATTGCGCCGCCGAACATAAGAAAAGTGCGGCGAAAACCGCCGCACGTATAATCGTGATCATAAGGCCCCAAGCGTTGCGTTAGTGTCCCGCAACCTTCATGTCTTGGAGCAGATTATTCAACACAAGAAAGCTGCCTACGGCATCACAATCCGGCACCGCAACGCTCAGGTCCTGGGTTTTGATCTTTGCATCCCCAAGAAGTTCGATGGATTGCGCTTCGATTTCCTGACCACAATTCGCCTTGATCACCTCGGCTTCGACCGTCAGCGCAACGCGTGCGTCCTGACCTTCGGTCAGCGCGGGGAAAGTATAGACCTCCGCGATCAGGGGCTCAGCCGCGCTGAGGTCGCCGTTCACCGTCATGAACCCGCCCTCTCCGGTGATGGCTGACGCCACGCTGCGCGGCTTGCCTGCCCAGACATGGCCGGCACCGTCATAGTCGGACCCGAATTCGCGTGCGTGCATCTGGAAACCAGTATCGCCTTTCCATTGCAGAACCACCCGGTCGAACTCTGCCAGATCGTCGATCTTGGCCTCTGCAATCGCCCCGTCGCCATTGCCAAACGCAATGACGAAAGTCGCGTCTTGCGAAAGCGCCGGGACAGTGATGTCGAGGGTGCCCTTTTCCGAAGTCGTTTGCGTAAAGATCATCCCGTTGTGATGTACGGTGATCCGTTCATTGGGCATGCACGGGGCAGCCAGCGTCAGGTTCACCATGGCACCAGCCACAGGGCGCGCATTGGCGGAGATATCGCAGGTATGTGGCTCAGCCGCATGAGGCTGGGGCGTTTCCGCCGAAATTGGGGCGGAAACTGGGCGCGAAATCGGTTCATCTGCGCTTGCCGCGGCCAACATGACGGGGGCAGCATCAGGCAGCGCCAGCGTGGGCTCAAGCGGAGCAGCGTTGAACTCGGCCGAGGTCAGCACGATGTCTTCGACCTCTAGTACAGCGTTCTCGCTGCTTAGCCTACGTAGCTCTTGTTCTTTCACGGCGGCCTCAGACCCATAGCGGGCTGTCGCTGCGTCCGTACTTTGCATCACATAGCCGATGCCCAAGGCGCAGGCGAGCGTGCCAGCAGCTGTCGCGATCTCTTTCATACGTGCCATCTGATGGTCCTCACTGGGAATAACTTCCCAATAAATATCGCGCATCACAGCGGCCCTGTTATGACCCTTGAGGGGAAAGATTTGGGCGGTTTTGAGGCACACCCAAGCCCTGATCAACTATCGTAATAGCCCTTGCCGTAGCTGCCATAGGCACCGTATTCGCCACCGTATCCGTAGCGTTTCATGCCCTTTTCATCGATCTGGCTCAGCACCAGACCAGTGATCCGCTGGTTCGAATTGTGGAAGAACCGCATAGATTCTTCGACCAAGCCCTTGTTCGTGCTGTCCCATTTGACCGAAAACAGGATCGCGTCGGCGTTTTGGGAAATGATACGTGCATCGGGAACAACCAGAACCGGCGGCGTATCGATGATAATGAAATCATACTGGTCGCGCATCTCGGAGATAAAGGCTTTGAACCGGTCGGAGGAGAAGATATCCGCCGCATTCACATTGGTCTTTTCCCCGCCCAAGACATCTGCGCCGAAACCGTCCGGCCTATGGATCGCATCCGCGAATTTCACATCGCCGTTAAGCACCGACGCGATACCGTTGCGCGGCATGTCGGGAAAATATTCGTGCAGGGTACGGCGGCGGATATCGCCTTCGACCAGCAGGACCGATTTTCCGAGACCTGACAGGAATTTAGCCAGCGACAGCGAAACCGTGGTCTTACCTTCGCCGGGGATCGATGACGTGGAGACGATAACCTGAGGCTTCTTGTCGAGGTTCGACAGCATCAATGATGTACGCAGGTTGCGGATCGCTTCGGCGGCGGCAGAGGTGGGCTTATCCTCCAGATACTTAAGGGTGTTTTTCCGATCACGCGCAGGGATCAAAGGGATTTGTCCGATCACAGTGTAGCCGGTGTGATGCTCCAGCTCAGTCGCGGTGCGGAAGGTGCGGGTTCTGAATTCGCGAAGCAGCACCAAGCCGGAACCAACCATCGCGCCCAGGATCATTGCCAGCGCAATGATCTGCGATTTCTTGGGCGCGCTTGGCGCATCAGGGACCACTGAATTCGACAGCATGCGGCTGTCGGCCTTTTGGATACCCTCTTGGGCGGAGGTTTCTTTCAGGCGGGTCAGGAAATATTCATAGAGCAGCCGTGTCGCCTCGGATTCTCGGGTCAACTGCTGCAGCGCGATCAGATCTTGGCCCTGTGATGCCAACTGCGCGGCAAGCTCGGTTTCCGAGGTACGCAGCGCTTCAAGCTGCTGGCTACTGCGCGCAAGATCAGACCGAACCCGTCCCAGCACCGTTTCGAACCGTAGATCGAATGCCGTCTGGTTCGTGGCAGACGAAAGACCATTGCTAAAAATACGCGTCAACGCGGCGTCTTGTGCGGCATCGCGCTTTTCTGCGGGTGTCTGCGCGGCTTCCAGATTGGCGAGCCGTGCTTCTAGCGCTTGGCGTGAGAGTGCGGCACCCTCAATACGGTCGCGCAATTCCTTGATCTGACGCTCCAGTGCTTGCAGCCCTTCGATCGAGACAAGCTGCGTGCGTGCAGTAAATTCAGAGACCTTTTTCTCCGCGTTCTCGAGTTCGATCTGAAGCTCGGACACCCGGTTGCTCAGCCATTCTGTGGCTTTCTCCGTCGCCTCGAATTTCACTTCGATCTGGTTCAGGATGTACAGCTCGGCAATTGTGTTGGCGATCAGGGCCGATTTTACCGCCGATTCTGTTTCGACAGTAACGTTAAAAACCAGGCTTTGGCGAATGTTGGAAACCGAAACCTTGTTCAGCAAAGCCTGCACGACGGAATCGCGGATTTTGGTTTTCTGGAGTTCGGGGTCCAGCTCTTCTGTAGGGGTGCGTGATGTCAAAACCCCGCGCAAGCTCGAGATCATACCGCCGATCATCGACGGTTCGCGTAGTTTGCCATTAAACTCCGGATCATCGATCAGGTTCATACGGTCGACAACCTTTCCCGCCAGCCCGCGCGAGCGCAAGACTTCGACCTCGGTGTTAACCTCGGTTGAATCGCCGGAAAACCCGCCCACTACGGCTTGCAGGTCAACAATGCTGTCTTCCTTGGTATCCAACACCACAACCGCCGTTGACCGGTAGGTCGGGACCGCGACGCCGTAGGCGTAATACCCGGCCAGAAGCATAAAAATCAGCGTGACCGCAGCGATGATCAATTTGCCGCGCCATAATGTACCAATCAGCGCGCCAAGGTCGATGGTATCGTCATCTTCGTCCCTAGGCCCGGAAAAGTTCGATTGGCTTTGGTTCATCATATGCATGTCGTCCGTTGGTCATTGCCGGAAATGGCTAAAAAGAAGGGTCGAGGCAAAGCGCCTTCGAAATCACAGATATGCGGGTTGGTCATCATGGAGAGAGGATCTGCCTGTCCTGCGATTGCGCCCCGAGGGGTGATGGCGGCTTTGCTAAATCCTTATGAGAAAAATTCAATCAGAAGTCGTATAAAATTTGCTACATCTCGGAAAATGATCCCGTAGAAACATCATTTAAGACCATTCTTCGCGATATAGCTGGCCAAATCAAGGATCAGTTGCCCGCGCGCCTTAGCGATGGCCGCGGGGCCGCCCTTGGGGTCGAATGCGACGGTCAGATCAAATAACCCCGATCTTTCACGCCCGCCGGTCAGGACAGCGACGAAGTACTGTCCGGAAGCGCGGAACTGGCCCGCTTCGGTCGCCAGCAATTCGCTGAACCGCAGCTCAAGGCGGGCGTCGGGATAGGCTTCGAACGGCCATGGTTCTGACGCGATGCGGCGGCTTGTGAGGCGCGACAGGTTCTCGCTTAGCTCTAGGGCTACGGCGCGTTCGGGCGCGTCGGCCCACAGCTCGTCCGAAGAGCTGACCAAGGCACCATTGGACGCGCGTATATGGATCTCGTCGGCAGCTGCATAGCTGGGCAGTGATACGTCACGTACCTCAACAGCGTTGAATTGGATGCTGACACGCTCTGTGACAGGGGGCATCTCCACGGCATAGCGGTCGGCAGACCCGCAGGCCGCCAAGAATGCCACCAGACCAAGGCTTGCGATACTTTTTACTACGTTCATATTTTACCGTCCCAGCAACAATGAATTGGGGTTACGTTCGATTGTGCGCGCCAAAGATGCAAGCGCATCGGCCGCTTTTTGGATGTCACGCATGGTTTCCTGTGCGGTGCGGCTGATCTGGTCGCCTTTGTTGTACCCTTCGATCGTGCGCTCTGCTTGTGTGAAAACCGACGACAGGCGGTTCACTATCAGCGGCAAATCCTTCGCCGAAACGGCGATGTTATCCGCCGCGTTACGCGCCGAGGCCAAGGTACGGTTCACGTTCTCGACCGCCCCACCCTCGCGGAGCTCGCGCAGCGTATAGTTCAGCTCGTCCAACGCATTCTTAAGCGATCCGGGCAGCGCAACGGCATCCGGTGTGCCGATTACCTGATCCGCCGATCGGGTCAGCGCTGTCAGCTCGTCGACCAGCTGTTGCAGTTCAAGCTCGCTTGCGTTGGCGGCGACAGTCTTCATTTCTTCAATCAACTCTGGCACACCCTCGGTTGAGGTGGTGAAGGAATCTGCGGCTTCGGAGACAGAGTCCACCGCGGCCAGCAGACGTGCTGCCATTTGTTCTTCCTCAAGCGTGGCGACAAGCGTTTCGACGCGCGAAAGCGTGGCATTCAGCGAGACGGGAATATTCTGCACCGATTCAGACGAGACCAACCCCGTGACCTCGTTGATTAATGTGCGGACATCGCGTGGGGTCTGTTGCAGTTCATCGCTGCCGACAAAGGCTTGCAGCGAATTCATCAGACCAATGGCGCTGTTCAGCAGCTCTTCGATGGGCAGGTTGTTGATACGGCTAAAGACACCTTCGACCGTGGCTGCGGCGTCAGATGTTTCGTTCTTGGTCGTGGGCATCACGGGGAAGTTGTCGCCCGCAGGGACAAGCCGCGCGGTCGGAGCGTTGTCGACGACCACCAGTTCCACTTTCAGACCGCCCGTCAGCAGGCTTGCAGATGCAAGTCTTGCCCGAAGCCCATTCACGACACGATCTTGCAAGAAGGCAAACGCACTTTCCGCAGTCACATCCCCCGGTAGCCCAAGGCGCGCCGGCTGGATCGCCAGTGTTGCGTTCAACCGCACACGGCTGTCGCCGAACTGGTCAAAATCCACGATCCCAGACAGGGTATCGACTTCGCCGATGTTCAGCCCGCTCAACTCTACCGTGGCACCGACGGCGAGGCCCGAGACGTTGTCGTCGAAAATAACGTTAAGCATCAAAGGTTCGACGTCAGTGGCATTAAACACTGCGCTGCGCGCGTCCTCCTTGGTGGCGAAGATATCGAACACAGTGCCATCTTGCACACGGTCGCCACCAGAGACGAAAGTGTCAAAGGTAATCCCCCCGCCGATCAACGTCGCAATTGATTCAAAATCGACTTCGGCCCCGCCGGGTCCAAAGGACAGGCTGAACCCCGAGGTATCCCAGAAACGTGTGCTGCTGTTGATCAGGTTGCGGTGCTCTTCGTAAATTAGCGCCTCTACGATGGCAAAATTGCCCCTTGGGGCGATCGCTGCCTTGCCGATACGACCAACCTCGATCCCGCGATAGAGAATGGGGGCGTCATCCGTCAGCGTTCCATTACCCACGGTGCGAAAGGCGATTTGCAAACCGGATTGGCCCGCGCGGATCAGGGGCGGCGCATCCGACCCGACGAAGCGTTCGGCAAAATCGCCTATTTCATCGTTCCAGGTGCCTTCGATGTAGACGCCGCTCAGCACGGTGCCCAAGCCGGTGATGCCCTGCGCCGATACCTGAGGCTGCACGATCCAGAAAGACGCGCTGGCGTCGATGAAGGGGCCGACGTTCTTGTCGACACGGATTGTCGCGACAACTTTGCCCAAGCCGGTGGTAAAACCAACTTCCTCGACGCGGCCCACGGTCACGTCACGATAGCGTAGTTCGGTTTCGCCTGCCTTGATACCGGCCCCTTTGTTGAATTCAACATAGATCACAGGACCGCGGGAATTGTAGCTGCTGACTGCCACACCCAATGCCGCAACCAGTGCCAAAATCGGAATGATCCAGACGATGGACGCGCCGCTCAGGAACAGTTTGCGCGCGGATTTAACCTTAACCTCGGGTGGCGTGTCAGACATGTTGATCGGGATCCCCATCGGAAGCGTTCGTGTCCCAGATCAGTCTGGAGTCGAATGCTTGTGCAGATAGCATGGTAAAGATGACCGACAAGGCGAAGAACATGCTCGCAGGGCCGGGATTAATTGTCGCCAATGTCTTGAGTTGCACCAGCGACGAAAGGATCGCAACCACAAAGATATCGATCATCGACCAGCGGCCGATATACTCTACGATTTCATACATCACATGGCGCGACCGCTGCGCTTGGGCATTGGGTCTTTTGACGCTGACAGCCAAAAAGGCGATGGCCCAGAACTTGGCCAACGGGATTGCGACCGACGCCAGCAGGATGATGAACGCAATGCCAAAGGCCCCGTGATGCGCCAGTTCGACCGCACCGCCGACAATGGTGCTTTCGTCCACCTGAAACAGCGTGCGCGTCTTGAGCATCGGGTAGGCATTGGCCGGAATGTAGCATAGCAGCCCCATGACCCAGAACGCCCAAACCCGCTGCATACTGCCAAAGTCGCGCGACAGCATCTTGTGGCCGCAGCGCTGGCAAACCGGTGTGCCGATGGGCCAGGCACGGGTACAGCGTGTGCAGGCCACCAAACCCATTTCGCGGGCGCTTAGGATTTTTTCGGATTTTCCAGCGAATTCCATACCGACCACTTACACATGAATTTGTCCTGCGCCACAATCAGAACAACTAAACCACAGAACATCCAGAATGCTGGCCCAAACCCCACAGTTGCCAGATCGGCGATCTTGACCAGCGCCACCGCACAGCCAAGCGCAAAGATTTCGGCCATCGACCAAGGCTGCAACGCCTGCGACAAACGGAATGCCTGCATCGCGTGACGCGCAGGTGGCAGGTCCAGCACAACGGGCACCAGCACATAGAGTGTCAGCATCACCCGCGCCAAGGGTACCAGCATAATCAGGGCAGCCGTCGCCAGCGAAAGCAACAGCAGCGGCCCGGTGGAAAACGCCAGAGCCGCATCCATCACCGAGACAGAATTCTTGTTCCCAGCCGCATCGATATTCAAAAACGGAAAGAACGTCGCGCCTAGGATCAGGACAAAAGTCGCGATGGCGATGGCGATGATTTTCAGCCCCGCCTGTTTGCGCGGCTCGATCAGTACCGTGTGGCAGCGTTCGCACACTGCTTTTTCGCCGATCTTGGGAATTTTCAGCTGATACACAGCATCGCACTGGGGGCAGACGATTATCTGCTCCAGATCAGGGGGGGAGGTGTGATCGACCGTGTCTTTCATCCCGCTGGTATAGTGGAGATCAAGAACCGTGTGTATCGGTTTCTAGACACGAAATGGTCATCCCTGACGCAGGCAAGAGCCCGCCAGTGCTGCTTTCCGCGCAGGAACATTCGCTATGCCGCGACGTTGTGTCGGTGAAGATAGCGAACACGAAAGGAGCTTTCTAATGACACAGATCACAGACGCGAAAATTCTGATCCTATCCACCAATGGTTTCGAGCAATCCGAACTGGAACGCCCGTTGAATGACCTTAAAGCCAAAGGCGCAACAGTCCATGTCGCGACCCCCGACGGAAACGACATCAAAGGTTGGGACAAGGACGACTGGGGCAACACCATTGCCGCTGACAAGGCACTGTCAGACGTCACCATCGGTGACTATGACGCGATTGTGCTGCCAGGCGGTCAGATCAACCCCGACCTGCTGCGCGCCAATAAGGACGCCGTAGCCCTGATCAAAGGCTTTGCCGACGCGGGCAAGACCGTGGCTGCGATCTGCCACGCCCCTTGGCTGCTAATCGAGGCAGGCATCCTCAAGGGCCGCGCTGCTACTTCCTATGCCTCTATCGCGACAGACTTGAAAAACGCCGGTGCGGATTACGAGGACAGCGAAGTGGTTGTGGATCAAGGCATCATCACCAGCCGCTCTCCCGAGGATTTGGAAGCGTTTATCGCCAAGATTGTCGAGGAAGTGGAAGAAGGTGAACACAACCGCAAAGCCGCATAAATCCGGTGTAGCGGAGGACGAAGGCGGGGCAGATGTCCCGCCTTTTTTCATGCGTGCCCGCGGTCTACGTTACCGTGACGGGCATCAGCACATTGCGTGACCCTTCCTCGAACGCATCCAGTTTTTGATGCCAGACGGTTCCGGGCCAGCGGTGTTCCATCTCGCGTTTTCTCGGGCGATAGACGGCGGTGTAAAGCGTGCCAAAGCCTGCGTTGAACTGGTGCGAATAAAGCGGCGGCTTGAGGAACGTGCTGATGAACTTTTCTTCCGGATCACGGTGAAACCGCAGCCGTTGCAGCAGGTATCTTTCACGCTCGACCGTCGCGGTGAACCGTGCGTGGCTGATCCATTCGACGTTCTCCTGATGGTTCGTCGCCACGGCCGCCTTGGTGATGATCGCCGGACGATCCGGTGCCATCAGCGCGGTCAGATACTTGCGTTTGCGGTCCAGCACGGTGACGTTATAGCTCATGTGGGTCGGCACACGCGCCAGAATTTCACCGGCCTGTTCCGTAGTTTCGCAAGTTTGCAACACATAACGCAGGATCAGCGGCACGCCAAAACCAACGCCCACTACACGACGGCCACCAAACGTCAGCGAAATCGACAAACCCGCGTCATTCACCCCGTCGACCAACCCGAACAGCCCGTCGGATGTGCCCATCACGCGACGACCGTTCCAGCCGGTGCGCAAAACCAGACTGTCGAACGCGTTGGTATTATAATCATAGTTGCGCACCATGACGGGTTCCTTGCCGCCCCAAACCGCCTGACTGCACCCCGATAGATAGGGCGGCGGGCAATAGAAGCTCAGGAACCGCGCAGCCAGATCACCGCCGCCCGCCTGGTCGCACAGGTCTTCGTAAAGCGGGATTAGGTCGGGCATATGAGTTTTAAGCGCACGACGGCATTCGGCATAGGTCGGGCGCGCGGGCTCACCTTCCTTCAGCCACCATTTACGGTAGAAAGGCCAATATTCGGCGAAAAGCCCGGCCCATTTCGGGCCGGGCAATTCTTCTGAAATGGCACGCCACAGCATGTGCTGCCCTTTCGGTGCTTAGAGTATCTTGAACGCCGGATCAGACATCGCTGGCCCCGCCTCGGCGACGGGCAACGGACGACCATTCACCGATTGCTTGATCCCGTGAATCCACTTTTTCGCGCGCTCATTCAACTGGAAAGACTTGGTCATCGACCGCCCACGGGTCACAAGGATGCCAATGTCGGCCCCTTCATAGCGGTAATCACCCGGTCGCAAGATGCGCAGGAAAAACGCCTCGTTCTCGGATTCCACGGCACGACGGTGATAGTCAAAGCGGTCAAACACCACACTGCCGTCTTCCTTCATCTTGTAGATACCAGTCTCTGGCGCTTCGGTGCAGATATCGACGCTGTCGTCGGTGTGTTTGATCACCATCTGGCTCCAGCCGTCGATGTTCTGCGGGTCGGCCCAGCGGTTGTTCAGCTCTTCGACATCCAGATTGAACTTCTTTTTGCTGAACTCCAGCAGGTGGAACAGGAACAGCGGCGCATCGGCGTGCGCAAAGGCCGCGTGGTTCGTCATCGACGACGCGCCTGTGATGCGCGGGTTCAGCTCGCCCAGCCAGATGTCTCCGGTCTTTTTGTCGATCAGGAAATCCAGTTCGAAATAGCCACGATAGCCTTCCTTGCGCAGCTGTTCCCCGAATTTATAAGTCAGCTCGCGCGCTTTCTGGCGGACCTTGGGCGGAAAGGCCGTCGACAGGATTTCATTACCACACCAACCCCCGCGATAGGGCGTCAGATCCTTAAAACCAACGAGCTCGGTCATCAGCGGGCCCACGATCGTGCCTTCCTTGGTGGCACATGCCTCGATGGCCGAGCCGCGACAGTCGATGCGCTTCATGATCTTGATCTCGCCCTCGCCGACGATCTCGGATTCATGACGGCGGAAGTCTGCTTCGGACTTGATAAAGAACGTCGTGTGACCACTGTCGCCAAAGGCGGATTGCAGCACCAGATCGTGCCCGATCCCGGCCTTCTCGCAGGTCTTTTTGAGGTCTTCGTAATCCTTGACCTCGGCCAGCACGTTCGGCACCGACGGCACACCGGCTTTGTTGCCGATACGGACGGTTTCGATCTTGTTGTCCATCTTGGTGCGCAGCTTGGCCTTGGGGAACCAGACATCCGCCCCCAGCTCTTTCGACAGGCGTTCGGTTTCCTCGTCAAACATCAGGAACACGAACTTGGGCTTGCCACCGCGCCGCTTGATGAAGTCGATAACCTCTTTGTGCTGCAGCAGATAATTGTTGATGTCTTCGATGCTCTGGAATTCCGCATGGGGCTGCTCCGAGGGGCAAAACACGTTCGGGTGCTTGCCGCCGTAGCAGTCAATATAGCAGATGTATTTGAAGTTTTTCACCCACTCATCGAGACCCAGAAGGTTAAAGTTCGTGGCCGAGATAAAGTACACAGGGTCTTCGTTACGGTGAAAGAACCGGCGAATTTCCGAGATATTCTTGAGAACAGTCGTTGTCATGATATTTTGGTCCTTTGCTTAATCTTAGTCAGGTGAAGACGACAGGTTTTTCTTGCGCACCCGTTTCAGCGCCGCATCCGTAAAGACGCGTAGCCCCAGATCGGGGCGGTAACCGTGGATTTCGCTGACGTCCAAATTCCGCATGAACGACAAGATTTCCTGGCTCACCACCTGTCCAGGTACAAGGATGGGAAAGCCGGGGGGATAGGGGATGATAAAGCTGGCAGACACGACCGTCTGGTTGGCGTCCATCGCATCCTTTAGCGTGCCGTTCAGTTCAAGGTAATCGGTGTTCTTTTCGTCATAAGCGAGGAAGAACGCCGTGCGAATATCACCTTCTGAGGTCACGTTGTCGTTTCGGAACGCCTCGTGGAAACGGCTAAAGTCCGGCAGCGGCGGATAGTTCTCCATCAGGTTGGCAACGCGGTTGTCGAAGGACCGGCGTTCCATCTTGCTGGCGTCATCCAGACGGTCATCCAACGATCTGGCGATCTCGACCAGCACTTCGATCAGATAGGCGACGCTGGACCGCGTGGTGCCGATGTTGGTCATGAACAAAACGGTATTGCGCGAGGTCTTGTTGATCTGGATGCCGTATTTGTCCATCAGGATATCGGTCTTGAACGTGTCACCGTCCCAGCCCGTACCGCCGACTAGCAGCGTCACACGGCTGGCATCCAAGACAAACTGGTCCTTCTCCCAGCAGTCCCACATATCGGTCCAGCCCTGTTGCTGATCGTAATAGCTGGTCACCCCGCTTTCGCGATATTCTTGCGGGATCATGTCGCCCGCGGTCAGCACCTTAAAGTATTTGTTCAGCAGCGGGTGGTCGGCAATCGCGCGGCGCATCGACAAAGCGGCCTCGATCTGGCGCTGCACGAATTCAAAGCCTTCAAGCTCGACCTGACGCCGCCCCACATCAAGCGAGGCGATGATCTGGTAGTTCGGCGAGGTCGAGGTATGGGTCATATAGGCTTCGTGGAAGCTCTGCTCCACCTCGCCCTTAAAGTCCTGATCGTTCACGTGAATCATCGACCCCTGTCGCAGGGATGTCAGCGTTTTATGGGTCGATTGCGTGGTATAGACCCGCACCCGCGCGTTGGGCGCAGGGATCAGCCGCGTATTCAGCAACGTTTCGTCGTCTGCGTCTTTCAGCTCTGCCTGCTGCTTTTCATAGGCGGCGCGATGATCGTCCGACTTGAACCGCACACGCAGCGTATTGGCGGCGTTCATGCCGGTACGCTGGCGGTAGGTCGGGTTAAAGCGGGCAAAGGCAAACCACGCCTCGTCCCACAGGAAGATCAGGTCGGGCTTGATCGCCAGACACTCCTCCATCACCCGCTCGACGTTATAGACCAGCCCGTCGAACGTGCAGTTGGTCAGCAGCAACATGCGCACCTGATTCAGCTTGCCCGCCGCCTTGAGCGCCAGCAACTGATGCTTGATCTCGCGCAGCGGCACGGCACCATACATGGAATATTCGTTCAGCGGATAGCTATCGAGGTAACACACCTGCGCACCTGCCAGCACCATCCCGTAGTGGTGGGATTTGTGGCAGTCGCGGTCCACCAGCACGATGTCACCGGGCCGGACCAGCGCCTGCACGACGATCTTGTTACAGGTCGACGTCCCGTTGGTGGCAAAGAAGGTCTGCTTGGATCCGAAAGCGCGGCTTGCCAGTTCCTGCGCCTCTTTGATGGGCCCATGGGGTTCCAGCAAGCTGTCCAGCCCCCCAGACGTGGCTGAGGTTTCCGCAAGAAAGATGTTCGGCCCGTAAAACGCCCCCATGTCCTGGATCCAGTGCGACCGCGTGATCGACTTGCCGCGGCTGATCGGCATGGCGTGGAAGACACCCGTGGGCTGTTTGGAATATTCGACAAGCGCCGTAAAGAATGGCGATTTGTTCCGGGCCTGCACCCCGCGCAAAATGTTCAGGTGCAGCTCCATAAAGTCTTCTTGGTTGTAAAAGACCCGACGGCAGATCCCCAGATCCAGACCCGCGATGTCTTCGACTGACCGTTCCGTGACCAGATAGGCATCAAGCTCGGGGCGTACCTTAGCGATCATCCGGCATAGTTCGGGGCCATAGTTTTCGGGCTGGAGCTTGTCGATCTCCTCCTGCCCGCCGGCGCGCGCGAGGTAGCGGACCAGAATTGTCTCGTCCATTTTGGATTTGAGCGTCAGGCCCGGGCGCACAACGATGGCTTGGATATTGTGGTTGAACAGCACCGCGATCAGCGCGTCTTCGATGGATTTGACCACCACCGCCTCATAGTGGAACGGGTCTTCGGGGCGGCGCATCCGGCTGACGTTGGATTTCAGCCAGCGTTCCTGCTGGTCATTCACGTCATCGACGATCAACACCTCGAAATACGGCTTGGTCAGCGCCCGCGCTTCGGGGGACAGCATGGCCTCGTCGTCATGTTCGTCATGGTCGATGCTGTCGCGTTCCAGCGGGATGGTGCGACGGCGATAGGCCCCCGTTGTCAGCGCCCGCGTGATGCGGTTCACGGCAAAGGACATATCGCCAACGCTGTTGTTGTTCAGCATCCGCTGCAGGTGTTCGAACGCTGCCATGCCCGGAAAGGCCCAATAGGGTTCGATCAGCGACAGTGATTCAAACAGCGTTGCGCATTTGGCGCGCAGGGTGTCGGTTTCTTTCGCTGTGGTGGCGCGGGTGAGCCCGCTTGCCGCTTCACGCAGCGCGCTCCATCGGTCGGACCGCAACTGAATTGCCGACGAATAGTCGTTCATAGAATGCATCAATCGTACTCCGCTTTGGGCGGTCGACTGCTGCATCCCGATGTCCGGCACTTTTGAAAAGCACCGGACCTGAGTGCCGCAGCCTAGCCGCTAGATGTCGGCCCGCTGCCCGGTAGATCACCGAGCTTTGCGGGTGGGTTTGGTGTCGCTGCAGCCGGAGCTACAGGCGGTGCGACGGGCGCCGCGATAGTGGCAGTCCCCGCCGTAGGATTTGGCAGCGGTTCGGGGGCAAAGCCCGGTTGAACCGCAGGTATTGTTGTTTCATGCCCCTTGAACGCAGGCGCATCGGGCACGCGCTGTGCGGGCACATCAACGTGCAGACCGGCGCGGGTCCCCTGATGCGGCACCTCAAGCGGGCCAAGTGTGTTCAGATAGGCGTCCGTCCCGCTGGAGCGGTCATAGATCGAGAAATCGGTAGACCGGTCGCGGAAGGATTTAAGCACCTGCCCCAGACCTTTCATGCCGGTTTCGCGCTGACGGCGCACCATCGACAGGTCGACTTCGATCGGGAACATGTCTTCTTGACCGGCGGACTGGTGCAGCACCATCGACGTGGGATCAACGACCAGCGATTTACCGACGCCACCCGCGCCCAAACCGTTGACGGCAAAGACATAACACTGGAACTGCGCCGCGGTCGCACGGGCAATCGCCAGCTCTGCATCGCGGTCGGTGGTGCCGGTCAGAACCGGTGTCAGCAACACTTCGACGCCTTGGCTGGTCAGCTGGCGCGTGGTTTCGGGGAACCACATGTCATAGCAGATCGACAGCCCGAAACGCCCGACCTCTGGCACGTCAAAGACGCAGAATTCAGTGCCCGCCGCGATGCCGGATTCATAAGGCCGGAACGGGAACATTTTGGCGTAACGGCGGATGATCTCGCCCTCGGGGTTGATCACCACGGCGGTGTTGTACACGCGCCCGTCCTCGGGATTTTTGAGGAACATGGAGCCGGGGATCAGCCAGACACGGTGCTTGCGTGCAGCAGCCTGAAACACCTCAAGCGTTTCATTTTCGGGGGGCAATGCAAACTGGTCAAGCGGGCCAAAAGGCGCCAGCTCGGAAAACAGGACCATCTGGGTCCATGGAAAACGCGCCATCAGGATGTCCAGTCGCTGGATCATGCCATCAACGTTGGACTCCAGCGCGTTGACGTACATCTGTACGCCTGCAATCGCAAAAGGTGTCATAACTTGTCACTCCGTCCAAATGGGCGGAAGGGGCCGGAAATACTCCGCCCATACGCCCAAGGTGACGAGTCCATACCCCCATTGTTGGGAATATTAAACACGTGACGTGATGGTGACCCCACCGGCATTTGCATGGCCTCTATGCGTAACCTGCACAAACTAATTTTCTACACCACCGCTTCTTTGCGCGCCGCACGCGCTGTGCGACCCCGTTGCAGCACGACCACGAGGGCCAGCAGTAACAGCGCGGGGATGAACATCCAATATTTACTTGGGGTTGGGACGGGTTTCAGGACACGCAGCACCTCTTGATCCCAATCGAGACCGGCAGCTTGCGCGGCTGAACCATAGAGCACATCGTCGATGAACATCTTATCGTCCTCGACACGGGTGATCACGCCCGCTGCCTCCAGCCGTTCCTCGCCGGTGGTGCCTTCGCTGATTGGCAACAAGGCGACAAAGTCGATCGGATCGCCCAAATCATTGATACCGGCCACCCGCAGACGCAGGTCTTCGCCCAATGGGGTATCGGCGGCGGCCTGAACGATCGCGGCTGGTGCCTCTTCGGTATAGGGCGGAAAGACCATATCCATCCAGAAACCGGGCCGGAACAGGGTGAAGGCAATCAGCAGCAGGGCAATCGTCTCGTAGAAACGGTTGCGGGCCATAAACCACCCTTGGGTCGCTGCCGCGAACAGCAGCATCGCAATGGTCGCGACAATGAAGACAAAGATGCCCTGCACCACCGTCACATCGATCAACAGAAGTTCGGTGTTGAAGATGAACAGGAATGGCAGCGCCGCAGTCCGCAAGCTGTAAAAGAACGCAACAACACCGGTCTTGATCGGGTCCCCACCGGACACGGCGGCGGCGGCAAAGCTGGCAAGACCCACGGGCGGTGTCACGTCAGCCATGATGCCGAAGTAGAACACAAAGAGATGCACCGCGATCAGCGGCACGATCAAGCCGTTCTGCTGGCCAAGCGTCACGATAACGGGCGCAAGCAGGGCCGATACAACGATATAGTTCGCCGTTGTCGGCAACCCCATCCCAAGGATCAGCGACAGGATCGCGGTCAGGAACAGGATCGCAAGGATATTACCGCCCGAAAGCACCTCGACCACATCTGCCAGCGCAGAGCCAACGCCGGTCTGGCTCACGACACCTACGATCACGCCGGCGGTCGCCGTAGCGATACCGATGCCGATCATATTGCGCGCACCCACGACCAACCCATCGATCAAATCACGGATACCCGCGACCACATCATTGGCGAACTGGCTTTCACCACGGAACAACGCCATCAGCGGACGCTGTGTCACGAGGATAAAGACCATATAGGTCGTGGCCCAGAACGCCGACAGACCCGGCGACAGGCGATCCACCATCAGCGCCCAAACCAGCACGACGATGGGCAGGATAAAGTGCAAACCCGACCGCACCGTGGGCCCCGGTAAGGGCAGACGCGTGACGGGTTCATTCGGATCATCCAGCACCAGCGGCTCTTCTTTCGAACCGATATACAGCAGACCGGCATAGACCGCCGTTAGCAGCGCAAAGATGATATAGCCCGCAGTGTCGGGGAAGGCCGGGCGCAGCCAACCCATGCCATAATAGACACCAAAGCTCAGCGCGCAGATACAGGCGATGATAAAGGCAGACACTAGCAGACGTTGCACAATCGGCTTGGGCGTATAGGGGCGTTCAAGCCCGACCATACCGGCCTTCAAGGCTTCGAGGTGCACGATATAGACCAGCGCGATGTAGGATATCACGGCAGGCAAAAAGGCGTGTTTGACCACGTCGAAATAGGGAATGCCTACATATTCAACCATCAAGAAGGCCGCAGCGCCCATCACGGGCGGCATGATCTGCCCGTTGACCGACGATGCCACCTCTACCGCGCCGGCTTTTTCAGAGCTGAATCCCACCTTTTTCATCAACGGGATGGTAAATGTCCCCGTGGTCACCACGTTCGCGATGGAGGACCCCGAAATCAGACCCGTCATCGCAGAGGACACCACGGCAGCCTTTGCCGGCCCGCCCTTCATGTGGCCCATCAGGCTGAACGCAACCTGGATGAAATAGTTACCGGCACCGGCCTTATCTAGCAGGGCGCCGAACAGCACAAAGAGGAAGACGAACGAGGTAGAAACCCCAAGTGCGATCCCGAACACGCCTTCGGTGGTGATCCACTGGTGGTTCACGATCTCTGACAGGGAATTCCCTTTGTGCGCGATGATGTCGGGCATCATCTGCCCCAGCACATTGTACACAAGGAAAACCGAGGCGACGATCATCAACGCAGGCCCGAGTGCGCGGCGCGTTGCTTCAAGCAGGATCATAATGCCGATCACAAAGACGACCGTATCCTGCATGTTCGGTGCCCCCACGCGGCCCGAGATTTCGCGGTAATAGACAAACAAATATAGGGCCGACGCCGCACCGACCAGCGCCAAGGCCCATTCCCAAAGCGGGATACGATCCTTGGGCGATCCAAGCACAACGGTTGCGACAATGGCGATGGCGACCAGCGGGATCCACCACGTCGGCGTGCCGTCTTTGGCCGCAACCATAAACAGATAAGCCAGCATCACCGGCACAAGAATGCCAAGCCCCAGCTGCACCTTTGTGCGCGCTGCAGGGAAGGCCGCGATGCCAAGGAAAATAGCAAAAGCCAGATGGATCGAGCGTGCCTCGGTGTCGTTAAAGACGCCCCAGCCGAAAATAAAAGGAAGAGGGGATGCGATCCACAGTTGGAACAGCGACCATGCCAGCGCAGTTAGCGCAAGAAAAACACCAACGCTGCCGGTCGCAGACCTGCCGCCCGTATCCGAAGACGCGACAAGTTCGTCGAGGTCGCTCTGGCTCAGCCCGGCTTTGCCGGCGGCTTCAGCTTCTACTGCGGCGGCTTGGTGTTGGTCATTTTGTGACATCTTCGTCCCCTTGGTGGCCCCGTATCAGGACAGGTGCACGTTTATTGTCTTACTGCTGCGGTCGTTGCCGCAGGGTACGAACGCGAGGTCTCCCCCGCGTTCGAAAATGGTCAAACGTTAGGCTTATTCAATCCAGCCACGCTCTTTGTAGTACTTCGCCGCACCGTCGTGCAGAGGCGCAGACAGGCCGTCTTTGATCATATCTGCTTCTTTGAGGTTCTCAAACGCGGGGTGCAGCTTTTTGAAGCGGTCAAAGTTGTCGAACACGGCTTTGACAACTTCGTACACGACCTCGTCATCCACGTCGGAAGAGGTCACAAAAGTCGCTTTCACGCCGAATGTTTTTACATCCGCATCGGTGCCTTTGTACATGCCACCGGGGATGGTGGAGTAGGCGTAGAAGGGGTTATCGGCGACCAGCTTGTCGATCGCTTCGCCTTCAACCGGCACCAGCTTGGCGTCTACGGTGGATACGGCTTCCTGGATCGACCCGTTGGGGTGGCCCACGGTATAGATGATCGCGTCGACTTTGTTATCGCCCAAAGCAGCAGCTTGTTCGGCTGGCTTCAGCTCGGATGCGAGCGCGAAATCATCCAGGGTCCAGCCTTTGGCGTCCAGAACGACTTCCATTGTGGCGCGCTGACCGGAACCGGGGTTGCCGATGTTGACACGTTTGCCTTTCAGGTCGTCAAAGCTTTCGATGCCGGAGTCAGCACGCGCGATCACGTTGAAGGGCTCGGCGTGGACAGAGAATACCGCCCGCTCTTTGTCGAACTTGTCGCCTTCGAACTGCGAAGACCCGTTGTAGGCGTGGAACTGCCAGTCGGACTGGGCAACACCCATGTCCATGTCACCCGCCTTGATGGCGTTGATGTTGGCGATGGAACCACCGGTGGACGGGGCGGTACATTTCAGGCCGGTCTTGGCGCTGTCACGGTTTACCAAGCGGCAGATCGACTGACCCACAACAAAGTATACCCCGGTCTGGCCGCCGGTCCCGATAGTGATGAATTTTTCCTGCGCGGTGGCTGCGGTACCCGCGACCAGTGCAGAGGCGATGGCGATTGACTTGAAAATCGTCATTTGAAGTCTCCCAACTTAGTTGTCTGAACATACGTCATTGATGCGTATGCTCTCCGTTATGATTGAAATGAGCGCAGATATTCCGAAGCAAAACAAGCGGATTTATTCCGTTTCCTCCCCGAAAACATGCTCTGACCCTATATGTTTCGCGTGATGAAACTGTGTTTTATTTTCACTATGCGGTACAAAAAGGCCACCGTCATTTAACGGACGCAGGGCAGAAATAACAATGCGTTAGTCCTGTAATCAACTGATTTTTCATAGCTAATTCTATATGCCCATTCCAATATCAGACAATGATAGCGCGGATTGGCGAAATATCAAAACTGCGCGCCGCCAGTAGGGACGAACATCCGACTGGGTTGCGCAGTACATTGAGGTTTATCGTGCTATATACCCTCCGAAAAAGGTGCATTTGACCTTCGCCATTCCAGCAGGAGCCTCCTCCCTATGAAAGCACTACAGTCCCTCGGCCGCTTTGGCCCTTTTGCGCTAATCTCTGTGCTTTTCGTCCTGTTCGCGGCGCTTTCGGCGCTGTGGTCATTATGGATGATCCTACCGGCAGTGATCTTGGGCACCCTCATGGCGATGGGGATTTACGATCTGATCCAAACCAAACATTCGATCCTGCGCAACTATCCTGTTCTGGGTCACATGCGGTTCTTCTTTGAAGGCATCCGCCCGGAAATAAGGCAGTACCTGATTGAATCCGATCAGGACGAAGAACCCTTCAGCCGCGATGACCGGTCGTTGGTCTACCAACGCGCCAAGGGCGTTGAAGACGCGCGACCGTTCGGGACGCGGATGCGGGTCTATGATGCCGGATATTCATGGGTCACCCACTCGGTGCAGCCTGTGCATATCACCGATACGGATTTTCGCGTGACCATCGGCAACAAGGACTGCAAGAAACCCTACGATGCGTCGATCTATAACATCTCTGCCATGAGCTTTGGGTCACTGTCGGCCAATGCGATCAGTGCGCTGAACAAAGGGGCCAAGATGGGCCAGTTCGCCCATGACACCGGCGAAGGCGGGATCAGCCGGTATCACCGCGAGGGCGGCGGCGATCTGATTTATGAAATCGGGTCGGGCTATTTTGGATGCCGCACAGAAGATGGTCAGTTTGACCCCGATAAGTTCAAAGAACAGGCCGCCAGCGACCAGATCAAGATGATCGAGCTCAAGCTTAGCCAAGGGGCCAAACCGGGCCACGGGGGGATGCTGCCCGCGTCAAAGATCAGCGCCGAGATCGCGGCAGCCCGGGGGATTCCCATGGGGCACGACTGCATCTCGCCCGCAGCCCACTCTGCCTTCACCTCGCCCGTGCAGATGATGGAGTTTCTAGGCAAGCTGCGCGATCTGTCAGGCGGCAAACCCGTCGGGTTCAAGCTGTGCATCGGACACCAGCGCGAATTCATGTGTATGGTCAAGGCGATGCTGGAGACCGGGATCGTGCCCGACTTTATCGTCGTGGATGGGACCGAAGGCGGCACCGGCGCCGCCCCGTTGGAGTTTGCCAACCACGTCGGCATGCCGATGGTCGAGGGGCTGACCTTTGTGCACAATACTTTGCGCGGTGCCGGTATCCGCGATCAGGTGAAACTGGGGGCAGCGGGCAAAGTTGTGTCGGCCTTTGATATTTCGCGGGCGCTGGCCTTGGGCGCGGATTGGTGCAATTCGGCCCGTGGGTTCATGTTTGCAGTGGGTTGCATTCAGGCGCAGGCGTGCCACACTAATCAGTGCCCCGTTGGCGTCGCGACCCAAGATCCCACGCGGCAACGCGCGCTGGATGTGGACGACAAAAGCCAGCGTGTCGCGCGGTTCCACCGCAATACGCTGATGGCCTTGGGCGAGATGGCCGGTGCCGCCGGTCTGGAAAGCCCCAGCAATTTCCTGCCCCGCCATATGATGATGCGGCAAAGCGATAACAGCATGGTGCAGGGGGATCAGGTCTATGGCTACCTGCCCGAAGGCTATTTGCTGGACGATCAATCACCCGATTATAACGGCAACAAAACCCGTTGGGCACGGGCACAGGCCGACAGCTTTGTGCCCTTCGACTAATGACAGCCAAGGTCAGAAACACAAAAGGCGCGCAGGTATCCCGGCGCGCCTTTCATTAAATCGGGACAGTTTACTTTGCGTCTTCGGCAACCGCAGCAACGACGGAGGCTTCGAAAATCTCGAGCCCCTCTTCGATGATCGCATCGGACGCGGTCAGCGGCACCATAACACGCACGGCGTTGCCCTGCATGCCACAGCTTAGCAGCAACAGGCCCCGCTTGAGCGCATGCGCAATGACACGTTTGGTAAAGTCGCCATCGGGTGTTGCGGTGTCAAAGTCGGTCACGAATTCGACTGCAACCATCGCACCCAAACCACGGATATCCCACATGCGGAACGGCGCGGAGCGTGCACCGATCTCGGCAAAGCGCGCCTTGAGGTGTTCGCCCATATCCAAGGAACGCTGCAACAGGCCCTCTTCCTCGATCGCCTCAATCGCGGCAAGCGCTGCCGCACAGGCGACGGGGTTGCCGCCATAGGTGCCCCCCAGACCGCCAGGGATCATCGCGTCCATAACATCGGCGCGGCCAATAACACCGGCCAAAGGATAACCGCCCGCCATGGATTTCGCGACGGTGATCAGGTCAGGCTCTACGCCGGAGTGTTCAATCGCGAACCATTTGCCAGTCCGACCAAAGCCTGCCTGAACCTCGTCTGCAATCAGCATAATGCCGTGCTGGTCACAGATCTCGCGGAGCTGGCGCATCATGTCAAAAGGCACTGGGGTATAGCCGCCCTCGCCCAGAACGGGTTCGATGATGATCGCGGCCACACGTTCGGGCTGCGCATCGGTCAGGAACAGGTTTTTCAGACCGGTGATCGCGTCCTCAACGGTGATCCTGTCACGGGCTGATGGGAAGGGCGCGCGGAAGATATCCGACGGGAAGGGGCCCACATCTTTTTTGTATGGGGAAATTTTACCGGTCATCCCCAGCGTCAACAGCGTGCGCCCGTGATAGCCGCCGGTAAAGGCGATCACACCGGGGCGGCCTGTCGCGGCGCGCGCGATCTTAACGGCGTTTTCCACCGCTTCGGCACCGGTTGTGACCAGCAGGGTTTTCTTGGGTGTATCCCCAGGGGCCAGCGCGTTCAGCTTTTCCGCCAGATCGATATAGGGCCCATAAGGCACGACCTGAAAGCTGGTGTGCGTGTACTGGTCTTCTTGCGCCTTTGCCGCGGCGATCACCTTGGGGTGACGGTGGCCGGTGTTCAGCACACCAATGCCGCCGACGAAATCGATATAGCGGTTGCCCTCTACGTCCCAGAGCTCTGCGTTCTCGGCGTATTTCGCATAGATCGGCGCGGCAGAAGCGACACCACGTGGGACGGCAAGGTCACGGCGTGCAACCAGCTGTGCATTGGTTTCGACAGATACATTTGCATCAAGCATGTCGGGCACGACGCTGCTTTTTGCCGGTTTCTTTGCAGCGGCATTGCGCGGCTGTTTTTTGACAGTGCTAGGCATATACAAATCCTCTTGTTGAAACGCGACCTGCGTTTAAAATCCTATTATTGCGTTTAATTTAATTGTCAATATAGATCTACCGTAGCGAAATTGACTTAAAGTTTCTGCGCAAAAATTAGCCTGTGATCGCACCATGATACGGGTTATGCAGCAGATAGAAATAATCCGGGGACCGGACGTGGATATAGGTCAAAGACTAAGATCGATAAGAGAAGACCGCGGCCTGTCTCAGCGCGAACTGGCGACCAAGGCGGGGCTGACCAACGGCACCATCTCCCTCATTGAAAAGAACAAGACAAGCCCTTCGGTTGCGTCTTTGAAAAGCTTGCTGGACGCGATCCCGATCAGCATGGCGGAATTCTTTTCGACGTTGGAAGACACCCAGACCCCCAAGGTGTTCTACCGCGAGAGCGAATTTACCAAAGTGTCCCCGACCAGCGACGGTCAGGTTTCGCTTCGGCAGCTTGGAAACGCCGAACAGCATTCGCTACAGGTGTTGCACGAAACCTACCCCCCCGGCGCAGATACGGGGCCCGAATTTTTGGTGCACGAAGGCGAAGAAGCTGGCGTTGTCATATCGGGGGAGATCGAAGTCACGGTAGATGGTGCTGTGGCTGTTCTGAGCCCTGGCGATGGCTACCTGTTCGACAGCCGGCTGCCGCACCGTTTCAGAAACATCGGCGACGTTCTATGCATCGTCGTAAGTGCATGTACGCCGCCGAGTTTTTGAATTCGTTATTTGTGGAAGTGCGGATGACCCGCACTGAACCGTTGATTATCGTTCGTCGTCGCGCCGGATAGGGCGATGCAAAGACGATCTTTGGCGCTTTTTCTCTTCGCTGCCGCGCTGCGTGGTCAGCGAAACGATAGCGATTGCGGCCAAAGCGAGAATCAAAAATGATGCGATAAACAAGTCTGTCGTCATTGATGCCTCCTGTACGCTTGTGTGGCTCTTTCAGGAGAGTAACAGTCGGGCGGCCCCAAGGTTCCAGCCTTGGAACCCCCTAAATGCTGCACCGCAGAGCATGGGCTATAACCTGCTGCGACCAAGAATGTCGCCTGACATAGACCTAGAGAGCTACAACCGACGCGATATCGGTAAAATGCCCCTGAATCCCGATAGTTGCGTCAGAAGAGCACCTGATAGCTGACCGGCACCAGATACATCCGCGACATAGCAAAAAAAATTAAATTATTTTCGGTTTACGCCACGGCACCTTAGTAGTCGTAAACTTCTTTCGCTTGCAGGGGGACGTGGAATTCTACCCGAAGAACATAGAGGGCGTCGTCCTCTGTAATCTCCACCTGCCCGTTCAACTGCCGCGAAAACGCGTTTATCAAACGAGAACCGAGCCCTGTGCCGGCTTCGATTTCGCCCTTGCCGAGGGTGTTCTTGACCAACAGCAGCGCCATTTCCGGTTGGGTGTGGGACAGGCTCACTTCAATCTGCCCCGAGCCGTTCGCGTCGGCAGCGACGTATTTCAGCGCGTTTGTAATCGCCTCTGACACCAGCAACGTCAAAGGGGCTGCGTCATCAGGGTCCAATTGCACGGGTTCGTAGTTCTGTATCACTTTCACGGCGGAGCCCGAAGGCAACCCAACGCTAAGCAGCTGGTTCACGATCTCATGCAACAGTGCGCCCCCGTCGACGCGGGACAGGTTATCGTTTTGATACAGGCTTTTGTGCACGGTCGCGAGGCTAAGGATCCGGTCTTGAAGGCGCTGCAACACGCGCTTTGAATCTGGCGTGGCAGCCTGACGGATCTGCATGTTCATGATCGACGAGATCAGCTGAAGATTGTTCTTCACCCGGTGGTGGACTTCTTTCAGCAAGATATTCTTTTGTCGCAAGTTGTCTTCGAGCGCGGCCTCATCCCGTAAAATAGATTCCGCCATGCCTACGAAAGCATTTTCCATATTCACGATTTCGGTTGGAACGACACCGCCGAGCGTCGTCCGCGGCAGAGTTCGGTTCAGCGCGAAATGGTGCATTTGTCGGCCAAGTTTGCGAATATGTTTGATTGCCAGGCGGTTCAGCGCCCAAAACGCGACGATTAGGCTGGCCAGCCACATCGCGATCGGAAGCACAAAGCTTAACCGGGTCATTGCGCCAGCTTTCAGCATGGGGGAATTCTTGGGCCAAACGCTCATGGCATAACCGACACCAGACACGATCGGCAGCACCGCGTATACGCGCTCCTCACCAGCTTGGTTGGTCTCGTGGAAGACACGGCCAGACTTGCCCGCATACCATTTCAACGCGGCAAATGAGGGCAATTCTTTTTGCGTGGTGGCCAGCTCGCCTTTTGTCGTCAGAATATCGCCCTGCGCATTGAAAGTCAGCATGGCGATCGGGTGCGCCGATTGCTCGGTTACGGGAGCCTCATCGAAATTTTTAAGCGGAACGGACAGGTTGATGAATCCGATTAACTCATCATCCACCTTCAACGGATTTGTGAGGATCATCACCGGCTCGGAGCTTTGCGCCGGATTGGCAGTGACATTCGCCATCCGGGTTTTGAATTGGGTCATCTTTTGAAAGACTTCCCGGTCCGACACATTGCCTGAGACCCCGGTTGAAACGCAGTCCATGCTCCCGTCGGGCGTAATGAAGCTCACGACGGTATAAAGCTCGGATAGTTCTTGGTATTCGCGCAGAAAGGCACTGCACGACACGTCGTCGGATTTTATCAGATTGACCACGGACGCCAAAGCGGCAGCCGCCCCAAAGGCCTCTCTGATCGTGCCATTTTCCAACGTCGAAGCCTGCTCTGTTATCGCAAGCAAGGAAAGCTCTGCGTTTTCAAGGCTTTGATCGGATATCTCGCGAGTTTGTACGACAGCAATCAGACCAATTGGCAACAGGGCGAGCGATAGGAAAAGCAGCACGCGAAACGCGAGGCCACGAAAAATATTCGTTGATAGGAACCCCGACGTCATCGTCAGAAGGAAGAAACTTTGGATGCAGAAATTACAGACATTGTCGCATCATCCGTCATTTCGAGGCTCTCGTCGTCACGCAACCCCATCAACTCTGCAAGGCGCGCACGCGCACGGTTGGTTCGGCTTTTGATTGTACCTACTGCCACGCCACACATATCTGCCGCTTCCTCGTAAGAGAAGCCCGAAGCACCAACAAGCAACAGAGCTTCGCGCTGTTCGTCTTTCAACAGACCCAAGGCCTTGCGGAAGTCGGTCATCTGCATATGCCCGTCGTGGGCCGGCTTTTCGGCTAGGCTTTCGGTGAACACACCATCAACATCCGCGACTTCACGGTTGGCTTTTCGACGCGACGAATAATAAGTGTTCCGCAAAATAGTGAAGAGCCACGCACGCATATTCGTGCCGACTTCAAACTTCTCGATATTCGTCCAGGCTTTGACCAAAGTGTCCTGAACCATGTCATCGGCGATCGCACCGTTGCGGGTCAGGCTAATGGCAAAGGCGCGCATGGCTGGCAAATGCTCTACCAGTTGATCGCGCGGATCAGCGGCGCTCATCCCTTTTTACCAACTGTTTTATCCTGCTCTTTCAACTGATTAAGCAGGTCCTTGAATTTATCTGGAACACCCTCTTCCATCGTTTCATCGTAAACGCGGCGAAGATTTTCATCGATAAAGCGCTCACGCTCGTCGTTTTGGCCTGATTGCATCAACAAGTTTCCTGCCTTCTCTAAATACTATATATATACATATGACATGGAACCAAACTTAACGTTAGGGGGTTTGGTTCCAGAAATATTTTAAAAGGACGACAATAAATGACGGATGTCACCGAAACACCAAGTGTCAGCGATGCGTTGGGTGAATGCCTTCCTTACCTGCGTCGCTACGCGCGCGCTCTTACCGGTAGCCAAAACAGCGGCGATGCTTTTGCAGCCGCGTCGCTCGAAGCGATCTTGACGGATCGTTCGGTTCTGGATGGTGTCGATACGCGTACGGGTGTTTTTCGGGTGTTGTACGGCATTTGGGCCAGTGCCGGTGCACCTGTTGAAGAAGGCGAAAGCGGTCTGCGGGCCAAAGCGCAAAAACACCTCGCCAAGCTGACCAACCACAGCCGCGAAGCGTTGCTACTTCACACGATTGAAGGGTTTTCGTTCAAAGAGGTCGGTCAAATCATCGGCGTTGAAGAAACCGAAGCCAGCCAGCTGGTGCAGATTGCGCGTCGCGAGATGGCCGATAGTGTAACCGGTTCGGTCATGATTATCGAAGACGAGGCAATTATCGCGATGGATATCGAATCCATCGTTGCCGAGATGGGTCACCGCGTCACTGGTGTTGCACGCACCCGTGAAGAGGCCGTGAAGCTGGGCAAAGCCGACGTGCCGGACCTGATCCTCGCCGACATTCAATTGGCCGACAACTCCTCCGGTATCGATGCAGTTAACGACTTGCTGCGCGACCTGGGCAACCGTCCGGTTATCTTCATCACAGCCTTCCCCGAACGCCTGCTGACCGGCGACAAGCCTGAGCCCGCGTTCTTGATCTCGAAACCATATACTGTGGATCAGGTTGTTTCTGCTGTTTCGCAGGCGATGTTCTTCTCTTCGACAGAGACGCTGAATAGCTAAGCCGCGCGTTACCATCGTACAAAAGGCCACGGGTTCCACCGTGGCCTTTTTTTTATCCGCGATGTGCCACGTGAAACACATTGCGTCGGAACTTATATCCACAGGACGCGTTTGGTTGGTGAACACATGAATATTGGAGATCACCATGGCCAAGGACGTAACCAACACAAAAGCTCTGTCTGTCGATGACATTTCAATCCAGCTGAGCGTCTTGAAAGACGACATTGCGTCTCTGACAAGCACGATGGCAGATCTAACCAAAGCCAAAAGCGCCGAGGCCGCCTCAACGGCGAAATCCACCGCTCAGGATATAGCAAACTCCGGTCGCGATAAGGCACTAGAGGCCCAAAAAACCGCCGAAGACTTCGTACGCACTCAACCCACTGCCGCCCTGGGCATCGCTGCTGGTGTCGGGTTCATCGCCGGTCTGTTCGCGACACGTCGCTGATGTTCGAATATGTGACAGATAGGGTTGCCCTCAAGGCGACCCGAACTGCGCAAACCGCAGCGATTGGTTTCGGCGCAATGCTCTGCCTTATTGTAGGTGGGGCATTTCTTGCAGTTGCCTTTTGGCTGTTTCTGCTGACGTTCACATCGGCTTTGGTGGCGTGCCTGATTTTGGGTAGCTTGTTCTTTGGGCTCGGCTTTGTCCTGATCGCCGTCCTGTCGATCCGTGCCCGCGCAATTCGGCTTCAAAAACGCGAAGCGGCCTTGCGTGCACAAGCAATGCAACAGGCCCAAGCTACTGGCGGCGTTGGCGGAATTGCTGCGATCATTATGGCTTTCGTCAACGGACTAAACGCAGGGAAGCAAGCGCGTCACTGACGCCTTGCATCATGGTTTCATTGGTGAAAGGCCGATCGACGACAGAAAAGACATACTGCTCGGGGAGAGCCAGACCTTGGCCGTATAAGACATAGGCCACGTTGGATTTGGGCAGATCGTAGGCAAAAAGTTCTGCCAAATCGTTCTTCGTGCCAGATATAAGCGCGACCGCTTGGGCAGAACAGCTATGCAGGTCCTGTACAAATGCCGTCAGGCTCTCGGACACAAACAGAGCAGTGCAGCCGCATGCCTGTTCAAGGATATCGACCACATCCGCCCGAACAATCGGGTCTTTATCAAAGACGAAAAAAGGAATCACAACGCGCCTTTCTGTTGACGCAAGTGTAGCAAGTTTTGTCCGGCATCGCGTTAAACTATGACATACGAGTTAGGAATTTTTTAATGGGTATCGATTGTCGTTATTGTCCGCTTCACAAAAAAGATGCCTTTGTCACGATGACACGGGAAGAGCTCGAATTCATGAAGAAATTCAAGGTTGGCGAGCTATCCGTCGATCCCGGCACCACAATCCTGATGCAAGGATCAAACTCCCCCCAACTCTATACAGTGCTTTCGGGCATGGGGATTCGCCATAGGTCGCTGGACAATGGCGAACGACAAGTCATCAATTTCGTTTTCCCGGGTGATTTCCTTGGGCTACAGGCCGGTATGCTGGGCGAAATGGGGCATAGCATTGATGCGCGCACCCATATGCGTATGTGCGTGTTCAATCGATCCGACTTCTGGACCTTTTTCCGCAGTAGCCCCAATCGCGCCTTCGACATCACGTGGCTCGCTGCAATCGAGGAACATTTCCTCGGCGAGACGCTGGCCACTGTCGGTCAACGCACCGCCTTGCAGGCCGTGTCATGGGCGATGCTCAAGTTCTTTGAACGCGGTATAGGACTGGGTATGGTCACCAACAATACGATGCCCCTTCCCTTTACACAGCGCGATCTGGCGGATGCTTTGGGCCTGTCGCTGGTCCACACCAATAAAACCCTTGCAAAGCTGCGTGATCAGCAGCTTGCGTCGTGGTCCGATCAGGTGTTGCAGGTTAACGATCTGGACAGGCTCGCAGAGGTGGCCGAGACGGAACGAAGCAAACCGACCAAACGTCCGTTGATGTAGCAGTTATTCCTCTGACAAACCGACCAGATTATCCGCAACATACGCGCCCCGGTTCCCCCGCGGCCGATCAGGCCCGATGGTGCTGTCAGGACGTGTGCGCAGTTCGACCTGTGCGTTCCACGAGGCCCCCATCAACACCAGAAAACTGCTGATCCACAGCCAGACCAGCATGGCGATGACAGCCCCGATGGACCCATAGACCTGATTATAATTCCCGAAGTTCGCCACGTAATAGCTGAATGCGATCGACACGACGGCCCATGAAAATACCGCAAAGACAGCACCCCATGTAAGCCAGCCGATCCGCGCGGCGCGACGGTTCGGTCCGAATCGATAGAGCACGCCCACACCGGCCAACAAAACTAGGATTGCGATGCTCCAACGGATGACCTCTGCCACGAAATAACCGAACACGCCCATCGGGATAAACGACAGGACGATGGGCGCAATCACCACCGTCACAAGCGCAATCAATCCGACCAGCACCAAGGTAGCAGTCAATGTAAGCGCGCGGAAATAATGCCGTGCGGCGTTCCTGTTTCGCTCACTATAGACGCTGTTCAAACCGATCATCATCGCGCCAACGCCCGCTCGCGCCGACCACATCGCCACCAGAACAGAGACAGCACCCGCCCAGCCGAGCTTGCCAGTGCTGGTCGTCACCAAAGAAACGACCTGATCGTTCAAAATATCATAGACATCATTCGGCAGAAGGCCACGCATGTCCTCTAGCTGGGCAATTACAACGACCGGGTCCGAAATCAGGCTGAGGATCGTGACCAACGCCGCAATCGCCGGAAACAGCGACAGCATCGCATAAAACGCCACCCCCGCAGCGATCAGCGATACGTTTTTATCGGCGATATCAACCAGCGCTGCCTTCAACGCGTCCCAGTACAGCTTGAAGATGCCCACTGATTTTTCTGCCAAAAGCCCTGATCCTTGTCTCCTGCAGCCGCTACAGCTACCGCATCAATTATTCGCCTACTTGTTTTCTTCTACCTCATCGCGCACTTGACCCCAAGCGACGAGCGTAAAGATGATCGTTCCTCCGACGATGTTGCCCGCAAGCACCGGTAGGAAAAACTCGAACACCGCTGCAAACACGCCAAGCTGACCGTCCAGGATCATCACCGCCATCTCAACCGACCCCGCAACAATATGCGCAAAGTCCCCTGCTGCGATGAGCCAAGTGAATACCAGGATCAGGAAAAAAGACGTCTCATCCGCCTGCGGCATCATCCAAACGATGAGCGCCACAATCACCCCCGCCGGTATAGCCCGCCAGAACCCCTGATAGGCCCCCATGCTGGTTGCGTGATGCGACAGGTCAAGTATCGACGACAGCACATCGGGCGAGATGGCCGGCGTCCACAGAAACAGCATCGCGGCGGCAAATGCGCCCACCACATTCGCCGTCAGTACGACCCCCCACAGACGGAACATGCACATCAGCGAATGCCAAGTCTTGGCCCGCATGATTGGCAAAACGGTGGTAATGGTGTTTTCAGTAAACAACTGCATCCGGCCCATGATCACGGCCAGAAATCCCAGCGAATAGCCCAGATTTTCGATCAGAAACCGGTGCGGCGTGTCGGGCAGATAGGTGCGAAACACCGCCTCGCCCAAAACCGACAGGCTGATCATGATACCAGCGGCGATCCCCGACCAGATCAAAGACCGCTTGCTGCGCGCCAGCTCTTCCTCGCCCTCGCGGCGGATAACCTCGTAAATCAGCTTGGGCGACAGGGCCGTCGCTTCGCTCACAGATTTCTCTTCGGCCTGCGCATCTTGCGATTTCTTGCGCGAAACCCTGCGTTGAATAAGAGGGGCCATGTCTGCGCTCCTGAAAAAGGCTAAGGAATAGGGCCGAGGCCTAAAAATACCATTGTTATCCAGCATCAAACTAGCGCAGAAACTGCATAAGCACACAAAGTAACGTAGCGGAGCGCTAGAATGTTCACCGATAATCCCAAACTCATGACAGCAATCCGCGACAGCTTTGCCCATGTAGACAACTGCCCGTTTCAGGGTCCGCGCGTGTTTTTCGAAAACGCTGGCGGCGCGCTAACGCTGAAATCTGTCGTCGGTACTTCTGGCAAATTCGCGGCGATCCCTGACAACCAAGGCCGCGATAATCCGGCATCCCATGCGCTGGTCGATGTTATCAAAAAGGCTCGCGCCGACATGGCGCTGTTCTTTAACGCGCCCGACGGCCAGTTCTTTGTTGGCGAAAGCGGGACCGAGCTGTCGTTCCGGCTGATCCGCACCGCGGTCATGGGCAGCGCAGAAGGGGCCGTCATCGGGTCCACCGTCGAACACCCCGCCTCGCGCAGCGCCGCGCAACACTGGGCCGATGTCGCGGGCAAACCCTATATCAGCGTACCCCATGACAACGCCACCGGGCAGGTCACGCCCGACGCCTACGCCGCGTTGATGTCACCCGAGGTGCGCGTCGCTACGATTTTGCACACCTCGCCAGTTACAGGAATTGCCAACGATGTGGCGGGCATCAGCGCCGCGATCCGCGCCGTCTCTCCCGATGCCTTTATCTTTGTTGATGGCATCCAGCACGCCAGCCACGGCCATATCGACATCGCCAGCTACGACATCGACGGCTATGTGATCTCGCCCTACAAACTGTTCTCGCGCCACGGCTATGGCATCGCATGGGCCTCCGATCGCCTATCCGCGCTGCCGATTGAAACACTGGCAAACGGTCCCGCTGGCAACTGGGAAATGGGTACCCGAGACACGGGGGCCTATGCGACATTTTCGGATGTGGTGCGTTATTTTGACTGGCTGGGGACGCAAGTATCCGACGCCAGCGATCCGCGCGCACGTATCGAAGCCGCCGCGGCTGCAATCCACGCGCATGAACATCAGCTTACCAACGCGCTGATGTTCGGTACAGGCAACCTTGCCGGCCTTGCTGATCTCGCGGGTGTCACCATCCTTGGCGGAACAGACAACCCCGACCGCGAGGGGTTGGTATCGTTCACGCTCGACACCCTGCCCGCTGCGGATATCGTGTCAAAGCTCAACGCCCAAGGGATCCGGACCCACGTGCGCAAGGCCGATCACTATTCTGGCAACATCCTGACCCCGCTGGGGCTGGATGCTGCGGTACGCGTGTCTCTGTGCCATTACAATTCGATGGACGAAGTCCGCGCCCTGCTCACCGCGATGAAGGACATCGCTGCATAAACGCCCGGTCGCGGCTTCATTTTGCAAAATAAACTCAAATCCGACAGGAGAACAGCAAACTCTGCTTGCCATATATGAACGACCGTTCAAACATGGCGTCATGACAAGCACACTCTCTACCGCCATTATCGCCAAGCGTGACGACCTGATCGCCCTGACCCAAGATTTGATCCGCATCCCGACGCTGAACCCGCCGGGGCATGACTATCGTTTGATCTGCGAATACCTCGATATCCGTCTGCGCAAGCACGGGTTCGAGACGCAGCTGATCCGCGCCTTTGGCACCCCCGGCGACAGCGAGAAATACCCCCGCTGGAACATCATCGCCCGTCGCGAAGGACGCAGGGCCGGCGAATGCGTGCATTTTAACAGCCATACCGACGTGGTCGAGGTGGGCGCTGGTTGGACGTTCGACCCATTCGGGGCGGAAATCTCGGATGGCAAGATCTATGGCCGAGGCACCTGCGATATGAAGGGCGGGCTAGCGGCCTCAATTATCGCGGCGGAAGCCTTTATCGAACAACATCCCGACTTTAGCGGGGCCATCGAAATCTCTGGCACGGCGGATGAGGAATCCGGCGGCTATGGTGGCGTCGCCTATCTGGCAGAACACGGGCATTTCAACCCCGACCGCGTGCAGCACGTGATCATCCCCGAGCCGTTGCAAAAAGACCGTATCTGTCTGGGTCACCGCGGCGGCTGGTGGGCCGAGATCGAAACCAAGGGCGAAATCGCCCACGGCTCGATGCCGTTTCTAGGCGACTGCGCCGTGCGCCACATGGGCGCGGTGCTGTCCGAGTTCGAAAACAAGCTTTTTCCCGCCATGGCCGCCCGCCACACCGATATGCCCGTGGTGCCCGAAGGGGCGCGTAGTTCGACGATGAACATAAATTCTATCCACGGCGGGCAAAAGGAAAACGATGCGGACTTTGACGGGCTGCCGGCGCATTGCGTCCCCGACAGCTGCCGCATCACCATCGACCGGCGGTTTCTGCTGGAAGAGCCACTGGATCAGGTGCGCGGCGAAGTGCGTGCGCTGCTGGAAGGGCTACGCGAAACACGGGTCGATTTTGACTATGAACTGACAGAGCTGAACTCTGTCCTGCCGTCGATGACCGACCGTGATGCCCCTGTCGTAAAGACCGTCGCCGACGCGATTGAAAGTATCATGGGCAAAGCGCCCGAATACGTCGCGTCTCCGGGATCATATGACCAGAAACACATCGACCGTATTGGCAAGCTCAAGAACTGCATCGCCTATGGCCCGGGCCTGCTGGAGCTGGCGCATAAACCTGACGAATATATCGGCATCGACGATATGGTCGACAGTGCCTGCGTTATGGGTGCCGCGCTAGAGACGCTCCTGCTCCCGAAAGAATAACGTCAGCCCGCGTCGTCACACGTCGGAAAATGCGTGTGGCGCTGCGATGGCTAGCCCGTCGACGATTGCTGTCATCGCAGCCCCCCGATGCACCTCGGCGTGAGGGAAGGCGTCGCGCATGGCGCGGTCGATGACCCCCATCAAGCTCGACCCGCCGACAAAGATCAGCTTGGTCACGGCGTCGGTCTTCACCTCTGCCTGCGCCGCCAGATCGGTCGCCACCTGAGCAACCTCTGCCGACATTCCCGACAGGGTCGCCGCCATCATCGCCTGCGGCAACGGCACCGTCAGCCCGCGCTCAACAATCTTGAGGTCGATCTGTGGCAGGGCGCGGGCACCGGGATCATTGGCGGCAATTTTTCCAGCCTCGACGGCAAAGGCCATGTCGTGGCCAAGCTCGTCTTCCAAGACGCGGGCAAGCCGGTTCAACAGCTTCGGCTCTACCGCGTATTTCACCAGATCCTCGACCGCGCGGCGTTGTTCGCGGGTATAAAGGAACGGGATTTTCTGCCACGTCGCCAGATCGGCAAATACGGCATGCGGAGCCGCGTGGGTTTCATCACCGAACACATGCTTGATCTGGCTGCCCATCCCCAGATGCGGCATCACGTGCTGAAGGCTCAGTTCGCGATCAAAATCTGTACCGCCGATGCGAACGCCTTTGCTCGCAAGAATATGAATGCCGACGTCACCTTGCTGCCGGAAAAGGGTAAAGTCAGAGGTACCGCCGCCAATATCGACGATCAGCCCCAGATCGCCAGGCTCTAACGCAGCGCGGTTGGCCAGTGCTGCCGCCTCTGGTTCGGGCATAAAACGGACGTCTTTGAATCCGGCTTGGGTATAGCATTCGGTCAGATCCACCAACGCCTGCGCATCCCGCGCGGGATCGGCGCTATGGAACATCACGGGCCGCCCGGACAGCGCCCGATCAAAACTCTGGCCCGTCGCGCTCTCTGCTTTTGCTTTCAACTCCGCTAGAAAGCTCGCCACAATGGCGATGAAATCCATGCGCTTGCCCAACAAAACACGGCTTTCCCGCATCAAGGGCGTCCCCAGCAGACTTTTGAGCGCGCGCATATACCGCCCGTCCTCGCCGCCGATCAGCGCCTTTTGGGCACCGCGCCCATAAATGATACGCTTTTCCTCATTATCGAAAAACAGAGCGGTCGGCAGCGTGTTCTGCCCCGCCTCGACGTTGATCAGGTGCGGCACGCCGTCTATCGCATAGCCGGCGGCAGAGTTCGACGTCCCGAAATCAATACCCAAAGTGGTAGATATCGTAGCCATGGTGCGCCCCTGCAAAACCTCAAAAAACGGCGCATAAACCGCAGACAGGCAAGGCACAACCGATAATCGTTTAGCGAACCCGACGCTGGTCAAACCTGACAGAACTGGTTACCATTTTTTATTATTTCTAACAGGAGGCGTTCATGGCCCATCTTCGCAAACTTATCATAGGCACCTGCGCTGCCGCGCTGATGGCCAGTGGCGTCGCTGCGAAAAGCGATATCACCGTCGCGATGCAGCTAAACCACCGCATCTGGACCCGACCAGCGCCGCGGCGGGGGCTATTGATTCTGTGCTTTATTCCAACGTTTTCGAAGGCTTGACGCGGTTTATGGGGGACGGATCGATCGTACCCGGACTTGCGCAATCTTGGGAAATCTCTGACGACGGCCTAACCTATACGTTCAAGTTGCAAAGCGGTGTGACCTTTCACGACGGCACGACGATGGACGCCGCCGACGTTAAATTTTCACTTGATCGGATCAATGCCGAAGACAGCGCAAATGCACAAAAAGCGCTGTTCGCCGCGATTTCCGAGGTGACCATCGTCGACCCCTCCACCGTTGAGATCAAACTGTCAGAGCCGGATGGAAACCTGTTGTTCAACCTCGCATGGGGCGACGCGGTGATTGTGGCTCCCGAAAGCATCGACAACATCAAACAGCTGCCCATCGGGACCGGCGCGTTCAAATTCACCAGCTGGACCCAGGGCGACAATATCCGCATTGAAAAGAACCCGAATTATTGGGGGACACCGGCTGCGCTGGACATGGCCACGTTCAAATTCATCTCTGACCCGACCGCCGCATTCGCGTCGATGATGGCGGAAGATGTCGACGTTTTCGTCAGCTTCCCCGCGCCTGAAAACCTGCCGCAGTTCGAAGCGGACCCCCGGTTTCAAGTGCTTGTCGGCTCATCCGAGGGCGAGACAATTCTGGCGATGAACAACAAGCAGCCTCCGTTTGATAATCCGAAGGTCCGCGAAGCGGTAGCGCACGCCATTGACCGACAAGCCATCATCGACGGGGCAATGTTCGGATATGGCACGCCCATCGGCACACATTTCGCGCCCCACAATCCAGCCTACGTCGACCAAACCGCGCTGAGCATGTATGACGTCGACAAATCCAAAGCGCTACTGGCCGAAGCCGGCTTTGCCAATGGGTTTGAAACCACTCTGGATTTGCCGCCCCCTTCGTATGCCCGCCGCGGCGGGGAAATCATCGCCGCGCAACTCGCCGAAGTCGGTATCACCGCCAAGATCAACAACGTAGAATGGGCCCAGTGGCTGGAAACAGTGTTCAAGGGCAAGAATTTTGGTCTGACCATCGTTAGCCACACCGAGCCGATGGACATCGGCGTCTATGCCAACCCCGACTACTACTTTCAGTACGACAATCCCGACTTCCAAACGTTAATGGCCAAGTTGAACACAACGACAGACCCCGACATGCGCAACGATGTCCTGGGCGAGGCACAAACCATGATCTCTCAGGATTACGTCAACGGGTTCCTCTTCCAGCTTGCTTCGCTCTCTGTCGCTAAGGCGGGACTAACCGGGCTTTGGCGCAACGCACCGACACAGGCTGTCGATCTGACCGGAGTGGCCTGGACGGACTGATATAACAGCTAGGGTGTTCTAGGGAGCATTGGGCACAGCATGCGGTGCCCAATGCTCTACACCATGTGAAAAAGATCATCTATTCCCCACCTGTGCTGTTCCATTTCCGCGCGAGGGCAACGTCCGAACCTTAGCCGCAACCCGCGCCGGATATGGCTGCCCTAGGACTTCCTCTGTCGGGCCGAACCGTTTCATGCGCCCGTCAGATAGGATTAATACCTTATTCAAAGCCGAAATTGCGCAAGGCTGACGCGCTGTAATCACCACTGTGCAGCTTTTGTTCCGCATTTGGCGTGTGACGTCGTGCACGATCTCCTCGACATCAGGGCAGCGGCAAAGGGAGCGGCGAGGATCATCCAACACGATGAGCGCAGGGTCGTAAACTAAGGTCCGTGCCAAGCCGATTTTCTGTAGGTGCGCTTGGCTCAGAACCGATTGCTCCCCCCTCCCTAGGAATGTCGAATACCCGTCGGGGAGCGCCATAATTTCATCATGCACCCGCGCAAGCTTGGCCGCGCTGATAACCTGCGCATCTGTGGCTTCGGCGCGGAACCTCGAGATGTTGTCAAAGATCGTAGCCGGCAAAAGCTCTACCATCTCTGGCAGGTAGCCGATGGCAGGACCGATCTGGGAAGACGGCCAGAGGCTCAGTTTGACCGCATCAAAACGAACCTCACCGGCGGTCGGCTGCGAAATACCTACCAAGAGCTTCGCCAACGCGCTCTTCCCTGCGTCGAGGCCTCCCAGAATACACAGGCCATCCCCTGGTTGCAGGTCGAACGAGATGTCCTGTAGGCTATATTGTGAACCGTCCCCCCGCGGAGGGGCTGGTGTCTGAGAAACAGATGAAACCGATATGCGCCCTCTCGGCGCAGGGAGTTCAACCGTTTCGAGTGTCGGCGCATAGTGTTCAAAATAGGTATGTAGCTGTCGATGTGCGGCCCAACCGCCAGCGATTAGCCGCCAGCCACCGGTGATTTGGTCAATGGGTGCCAGCACGCGCCCCGCCAAGATGGATGCCGCCATAATCATTCCGGCGGAAATTTTTCCCTGAATTACCAAAACAGCACCCACCGTGAGGATCGCCGATTGCAACATCAGGCGAAACGTTTTGCTGAAGGCTGCCAATGCATCAGGGGCAGAATGCAACCGTTGGTGCCAAACCAGGCTGCTGCGCTGCAGTCCAAGCCAATATGCCGCAAGATCATCTTGCATACGCATGGCGCGCAAGGGCTCGGCCAGTCGGCGGCTTTGATACGACATATCAGTGAGAATAGTGTCTTGAGCGACAGAGGCGATACCTGTCGTACGCGTCAACCAGCGGCCGAACACCACCATACCACAGGCCAACGCGGCCGCCGCGAGAACCATTGTCCCCAACCATGGATGGATGAGATACAGCGCCATCAGGAATATCGGTACAAACGGCATATCACACACACTCACGAATGCGGGGCTGGACAACAGTCGCCTGAGGTGAACCAATTGCTGCAGAGGCGGCTGCTCCCCTCCCTCGTGCGCGCGGCTATGATTTTGAACGCTGATCCAATCACTAAAGCATGCAGCCCCAAGCGTCATATCCAAGCGCACTGAAATGCGCGCCAAAAGCCGTTGCCTCGTGAGATCAAATAGACCCAGAAAACAGTATATAAGCAGCACTATCCCGAATAATCCAAGCAGGGTCACAATAGACCCGCTAGGCAAAACACGGTCGTATATCTGGATCATATAGATAGACCCAGTCAGCATCAAAAGGTTGACCAATCCACTGATCGCAACGAGCAGCCCGATCCCACCTGCCTGAGCCTTTAAGGCGATATCATAGATATTCTGCGTGGGCACGTTACCTATAACCCCCAATACAAATCGGTCATTTTTGGCCGGCAATTGTTCGCGACCCTGTATCAGAGCTAAAGAAATTTCCTTACTAAACTGCAAAAGTCGGCGACCGCAAAACGTCTTGTTAGGTCAAATTGGATATTCATCGTGCGGCGAGGTAGGTGCCTCGTCCAACATCCAAAGGCCCGCCCCGAATACGAAAAAGACGAAACCGTAGATAGCACCCCAAATATGCACCGTCGTCAGTGATAGGCTTAGGCCAACGAAGCATAAAACCCAGCCACATCGCATCTGTCGCAATGTTGGGTCCCCCTGGAAATTTTTACGGCCAACCCGCCAAAGTGCGAGCCCATAGCCGACGGACAGAAAAACAAACGCCGGCAGCCCAAAACGCATTGCGATGAAAAGCCAAAAATTGTCGATACTTGTGGTGTGCATCCAGATCGGTTTAAGCCAATCATGCAGCCCGATCCCTGTCATCGGCGCACTCCAAATGTTGACCATGCCCCATTGAAAAATCGCCGATCTCCAATAGGCACTTTGAGCCGAAAATGTGGCGTAGCTCATGAAAACTTGGATCGGTGTGCGGTTAGAGAGCAGATCAACGAGAATGTAGAGGGCCACCACACCGACCGATAGCACAAGCCACTTTTGCGCGAGTCTTCGACACAAGAAGCCCCATAATATCAGACCTATCTGCACGAGAGCGGCGAGAAGTGCGCCGCTGGAAAGAGACAGAAAGCAACTGGCGCAGATCACTGCCAGTATCATCACCCGCAACCCAAAACTGTGCTGCCGCGCCAGACCGACAAAATATAGCGACGTGGCAATGGTGCAAAACAATCCCCAATGAATGGGATGCTCGAAAGCGAGCTGAACGCGCTCCAATCCCATCCGGCGATCGATCGAAAGGTCAGGCGGCGTAGACAGACCTGTCATTTGCCAAAGCTGGATCGGAACCGAGGTGCCGTTTTGGGATTCGATCACTGCGAGGGGAAAGCAGAGCACAATCAACGTCGTCAGAATTTTTATTAAGGCGGCAAAACTATGTCTGTCTCGGACATAGGCACGTCCGATTAAGTACCCCCCTAGAAACTCAACCCCGATGGACCCTGCGTTTTCCGTCGCTTGCATGGGATTATTAATCATCAGGGAGAGCCCCACCCACAAAAAATGTAGCAGGAACAAAATATCCGTTAGTTGGATGCGCCCGAAATGCCCACAAAACAAACGCACAGCAAGCGGTACGATGACGCAAGCCAGAAGGATCCTGGTGCCGGTTAGATAGACCGACCCGATGCTAAACCCCGCGGGGAGCAGCAGCAAAAGCATATACACAAGCACTACCATTGAGACAGGAGGGCTTCGGCGCATCAGACGTCGTTTTGCCGCGCAGCACGGTACGGGCGTATATCGGTATTCTAAGTCCAAATCATAGCTGTCCTCTCACAAGCAGAATCGACGTTTTAGCGACCGTGGAGGCTAAACTTTAATATTACGTAAAAATTAAACGTGCCCCCGCCTGCTTGGTGCCAAAAGCAACACTATGGCATCGCTGATATACGTCACAGCTTGAGCAAACTGATCGCAAGAGGCTGGCTATGCAAATGACACTCGGTGTGGGGATGAGATTGGGGCAAACTGGGACAGGGTCGCATGCCCTAAACTCTTTGCGCGCTGCAGAAATTTTGGCTGATGGCTGGCAGGCGCTACAGAGCGACATGTCGGATTATTCGAACGCGCTTGAACCACAAGGATTATTGGTTTCTCGCCCGGGATTTGACCGGTTCGCCACGCCCACCGTAGTTGAAACAACAGTCTATCTCACCGGCCGGGTCAGGCAGCCCTATCCTGATCAATCAAATGTTACGGACAACTCGGACGCTTGTTCAGAATTTGTTTACTCCGGCGATAGTATTAAAGGTGCATCTAATCACAGCATGCGGCCAGCGCCCCAGCCAATTGCGATGTGGTTGAACCATGATCGCGAACGCGTTGTCAGCGCTGCACATGAACTACGTATCGCCATTGCGCACGCCCATGCCCGGGACGGGCAGCCTGTCGCTGCCGTTAAGTTTATCGTGAAAGATGCCGTTGGGAATGAGGTGACCCAGCTAGCAACAACGCAAAGCAGTTTGAAGTTTGAGGCGTCAGGTCTGCACATCCCGCATTTTGCGGCCACTGTTGACCTATCCAGCCTTGCTCAGGGGGGGCTGCTGACGGTGGACGCCACTATCTATCCTTGGGTGGGGGATGCCTTTACACTTTCAACAGGCACCGATCCCTATCCGTCCCCGAACCTAACGACACTACGCCTGCTGAATGACACGAACGGAGGATATGGAACCTTTTATGCACTGGTAAACTCGGCAACGGGCGATGACGCCACGGGTCAGGCGGCGACAGCTCGGGCAGATGCCGCGACATCGCCCTTTGCGACCATCCTTGCAGCGGCCGGGGCGATAAAAAACCTGAATGCTGCGTACCACGGTCGGGTAGATGACGCCGGCGGCGGTGTTATTCTGTTGGCCGAAGGGGTCCATAGGCTTACCCCTTTCAAAACCGCGGGTCACTCGGTCGATATCCCTTTGTGCGTTGAGGCTTCTGATCCTGCCAAACGTGATACCACGGTCCTGACAGATAATGGCGTCAATCGGTTCAACGGGATTCCAACGCGGCTTAGGTTGCGTGACCTAACTTTGCGAAAGGGCGGGCCGAACTCCGTCTTTCTAGACAGCGGAGCGGCGTCGGCTGAAAATCTGTTGATCGCGGAAAATTGCGTTTGGGATGCGAATGGAATGGGAAGTTATGGGGCTTGGGTCTATCGCGTCGGACGTTTTGTGCAAATCAACTGTACAGTCATCGAAGGAAATGACCCCCGTCAGGGAAACTCTTTTTCGACAGAGGCAATCATGGTCAACGCGATCGGCTGCAAGGGCTGCGCCGGCACCATTACGTATAATGCAGTAGGCTGTTGTGACCTTGACGAATTTACGCTTCGTGCACCGGTCGGCGACCGGCCTGCGATGGTTGGGACCTTCCTAGGTTGGAATAATTTTAGCAACGGCAGCGCCACAAATGCAATTGTCGCGATAAGTACCGAAATCGGCCAACGCGGTTTTGCATTCGTCGGGAATGTAATCGAAAGCTGGGGCACGTCTACCAATGCCGCGTTGAGGCTGAATGCAGATAGCGATGAAAATCCGGCGCAGAATATTGTCGTTCACAACAATACCATCGCGGGAGAACGCGCAAATTTGCTGTATCTGGATGGTGCGGTGAGAACGTCCCTAAGTCGGGCTCCTTCCGTAATAATTTATTTCACCGCATAAATATAAAAAGCGACGTATTTTCCGCTCGCGCATCAAACACCGGAAACTGGCCCGCACGGTACAAGGTCGGGTGGGCGGACAACGTGGCAATCGCCGGATCAAGCAATGAACCCGAGTATGGTGCGTCATCATGGTTGGGGGAGTTTCCTTCCGTTCGGGAGGTTGCTCATATCGCAACACCTTGGGTCGATGATCGCTCTCACAGTGGGGACAATACGGGCGGGGGCAACTACGCGCCCGCTGCGTCATCTTCGCTCCCCAAGGTTGCGCCTGAAAACATGCCCTATGCGACCGATCTGTTTGGCAACACGCCGGTGGCCGAAGGGGCCTTTATCGGAGCTGTGTTTTCGATCGCCTAAGCTGTTGCCCGCGCTGACTGCTTTTCCGCCAAAAGTCAGCGCGGGGTTTTCGACCCAATGCCAGGATATAATGGCGCAGATCAAGGTTAACGGGAGCGCTATAGCTATGTTTGCAACCGGCGTCATGTCGCCCCATAGCCATACGGTAAAACCCTGTAGGGGCATCGCATAAACATATATGCCGTATGAATAATCGCCGACTTTATTGAATATAAGCAGAGGGGGAACCGTGCAGTAGCCCGCCCATAAACTGCTATAAGTCACGGTTAATGCCAACATCGGGAAAGCGAGAACTGTGCCTTGCGTGGCCCATGCGAGCCCAATTGATGCGAGTACGATCGGCCACCACAAGAAGATATGTGCGCGCCAGATCCAGCATGCTGCGCCAATCACAAAAGGGAACGAAAGCAACTGCGTCTGCTGTATCCGCGGATGGACGAACTCTTGGAGCGATGGCATGGCGACCCAGCTTAGAAGGTAAAGCACCGCCAGCACCGCCATCACAGACTTTCGCTGCAGTACCCCCGCGAGGCCAATCAGCAGGATCAACGCATAGCAGGCGACCTCATGCGCAAGGGTCCAGATGGACCCTTCAACGGCAGGGTAAGGGTTGTCGCAAAACACGCCAGGCAACGTGTATTGTGGCTTGAAAATCAGGATATTTTGGACAACGAACCGCGCCGTATCCGGGTGGGAAAAGTAGCTTGCGAGGTCAAGCGTGCTGACCAGCGGGCCGATGATTAACGCAACGAACAGGATCGATACAGCCAACCCCGGCAAAAGACGGGACGCGCGTGCCAAAATGAAGGAAAAAGCAGATGCCTGCCGTACATAGCTACCCGCGATAAAAAAGCCGGAAAGGCCAAAGAATACAAAGACCGCGAGCTCCCCCAGTGAGTACCCAAGCGCGTTTTTCAACGGTTCTACCGTACCCCGCCCAAGGGCGAGCGGCCACGCATGAGAGACCAGCACCGCCCCTGCCGCGAGAAAGCGGATCAGGTTAAAATGGTTATCGCGCCCGACGGCGAGGTCAGACAATCGTGGCTGTTTGATGCTTGCCGTCATGAGAATGGGTTAAGAATTTTTCGACCACAGCCTGACATGCAGACCGTTATTATTGCCCAAAGAACCCGGGACCGCAGGAGGCTCCATTCCATCATCTATTCCTTTTCTAGGTAAAATTTTGCGTACCCCGATCAACGCCATTGCCATCCACGCGATCAGCATTGTGAAGCCCGCAATCCGGTAGCCAGGAGGATCGTCATGCGTAAGAACCGCCCAAATCAGCGTCCCAGCCAACCAGATCAATGGTGCCCAGAGCGGGCGCAGCGGCACATGTTGCACCCGATTCATCCATAGCAGCGCAATCACCATCCCAGCGCCTTCGCCCAGCGCCGCGATTTGCACCACGCGGACCAAGCTTGCGCCCTGTATGACGATCCATGCGGCAAGGGGCAGAAACGCGATACGCAAAAGATCGGTCATCAGCTCGGTTTTGCGAAACCCTTTGCCCAGCGCCACAATCGCGCAACCGCCTTTGACAACCCGTAAGGCCTGCGCCACCGACAGAAGTGTGAGCAGCGGTAGGGCCGCGCGGTATGTGTCGTCCAATACGTACTGCACGAATGGCGCACCAAGCAGGCTGACCAACGCCACCATCACGCCCGCAAGTACGATATGGCCGCGGAGTGTGTTGACCGCGCACGCCGCAAACGCATTGGGCCCGCCACAAGCCGTCAGGCGCGGCAGGAAAAAGCTCATCGTGCTGCGCATCAGGACCAGCGACGGCACTAGCGTCAGGGATACCGCCATGGAGAAAAGGGCCAATGGCTCTAGCCCCAAAAACCGGCCGACGATGGCACGTTCTCCGTTGAACACCACAAACATCACTGCGCCGCTGGCCAATAGGGGCCACCCGAACTGCAAACTGTGCAGCGTGATCGCGAGGTTGAGCCGCAGCCGGTAGGAGCGCTTAGCGACAGCATGGGACACGAGGGTGCCCAGCGCCATATGAACCAAAAGCGCACCGAGCATGATCCGGAAATCATCGAAAAGAACCGCCAGCGGCACAACCGCAATCAGCGACCCAAGCGGGGGGGCCAGAGCGATCCATACTGCTGCGCGATGTTTGTGCTGGCGGGTCTGGCGGTAAACATCAAGGTGCACCCCCCCCTGCATCAGTGGCACCACTGCCAACAGTTGAAACGCCCAGACCAGATGCGAAAGCCCGAAGGCATCGGCCATAGGAGAGGCGAGCACCAAGAGCACCCCCGCCCCGAACACACCACGCATCATCGCCACACCGTGCAGAGCGCTGTGATAGTTTGGGTCATCCCCATGTGGCGAGTTTACAATTTGTTGCTGGAATCCGAGCGCGGTCAGCATCTCTATCAATGTCAGTGAGAGAACAAGGCTCACGCCAATGCCGAAATTCTCTAGGTTGATGAGGTGCGAGATAAGCACCGTTCGCAGTAGTAAAATTCCGGCAGCGCAGGCGTTACCCGACAGAAGAAAGCTGAAGGCGCGGATCATTGCCCCTCGCGTCGGACTTGGGGGAACGTCACGGCAGGTCAAAACGGTTCCACCGTTGCAACAGCCGGTTCGGGTCGTTTCCATACAGCAGATGCAACATGCGCTTGGCGCGATATAGTCGAACAGAGGCTAGACCGATGAACGCCATCACCCGATTACGCCTACCGTTGATCCGGGCGCTGGTAAAAATCTGCGGCACGGCACCAAGAGGCGAGGCGATGAGCAGCAGAGACTTAGCCGCCCACCAGATATTGTCCCTGTGCCGGCTGCATCGCACCCAATCATGGGCAAGCTGTCGGTCCCATTTCGCTTGCAACCCTGAAGCCGTGTGGGGCGGATGATAGACAATCAACTCGGGCGCAAAAGCCATGCGATGCCCCGCGGCTGTGGCACGCTGCCCCCAGTCGCGATCCTCGGCAAAGCGCAGCCCCTTGAACGGCCCGACTGCGTGAAACACCTTGCGATGCACGATCAGATTCCCTGTCCCCGTAAACCCCTGACGCGCGATGTAGTGGTCCATTCGGTAGGCAAAGATTACTTGGTAGGCTGTCGTGGCGTCCATCTTGTAGCCCGCCCCACACGCGATGCGAACATCCCCGCCGAGGATCGTATCGGGGTCCCGCTGCAGGCGTTGCGCAGCGCGCTCTAGCCAGTGGGGGTCGGGCTGGCAATCTGCGTCCAGAAAGGCAAGAACCGCACCCTGCGCCCGTGTCGCGCCAAGATTACGGGCAGGGCCGGGGCCGGGGATCGTCTGCTTGATCAGGGATACCCATGGGTAATCGTTAACAATCTCTTTCGGCAATCGGACAGAGCCATTGTCGACGACGATCACCTCGGCCGGTTCAATCGTACCCCCCGCAAGCGCAGCGAGGCAGCGTGCAAGGGCATCGGGTTGGTTTAGATGTGGAATCACAACAGTGATGCTGGGCAAGGCGGGCGCGGTGTTCATCCCCCTTTAAGACCGGAAGAAAGTAAAGATTTCGCTAAGGCTGGTGGGGGATCAGCCGCGAAACCCACGCCGGAGCTGGCTGCTGATAGGTTCGGCCAGATAGCTGAGCACGGTTCGGTCACCTGTTTTCAAGAATGCTTCGATCGGCATGCCGGGTACCAGACGGGCAGAGGCGGGCAGCCGGCTAAGCTCGGTGCTAGGGATTTCGAGGCTGACCCGGTAGAAACTTTCGCCGGTGTTCGGATCAATCACCACCTTCGGAGAGATACCCCGCACGGTACCGGTCAAGCGCGGCGTCGTGTGCGGATCAAACGCAGAAAGCACAATGGTGGCGGACTGGTCATAGCGCACCAGATTGATAGAGCGCGGATCGACACGCACCTCGAATTCGAACATCTCGCGTTGCGGCACAATATCCATCAAGGTTGCGCCTGCTGCCACGACCCCCCCGACCGTTGTCGCGCGAAGCTCATGTACCATCCCATCTGCAGGCGCGCGAATGACGATACGGTCCATTTGTGCCTGGCGGGTGATGGTGGCCAGGACAAGCTGTTGTACTGCGGCGTTCACTTCGCGCAGTTCAAGCGCAACCTCTTCCTGCAAGCGACGGTCCGCTTGCAGGCTTTCAAGTTTGAGCGTCCCGCGCTGATGGATCAATTGGGCGAGCTCTGCCCGACGGGCGGCCAGATCACCGCGCAATCCCGCCTGAGAGGACTGCAACTGTGACAGCCGCACCTGCGGTGCCAACCCTTTTGCAACCAAGACCGACAGGCTGGCCAGCTCATCGGTAAGGATCGCAAGCTGCTGTTCTGAAGCAAGAATCTGCCCGTTGATGCCAGTGACCTGCATGTCGACAGCGTCAAGATTGTTGGCGATACGATCAAGCATACCAGCACGCATCTGGGCGCGCGCTTTAAATATCGCGCCCTGCCCTGCGCGCGCTTGGGCCATATCTAGCGGGCGAATGTTACCGGGCAACTCTATCGTGTCGAACCCCGGCACAGCGCTGCCATCACGCTCTGCTTCGAGCCGGGCACGCAGCCCGATCGCATCGGCGAGGCGGGCGCGGGCCATGCGCAGATCGATTTGCAAGGCAGCCGCGTCAAACCGCACGAGCACCTGACCCGCCTTTACGATATCGCCGCTCTGAACCGCCAGTTCTGCCAGCACGCCGCCATCGACCGTCTGGATCACCTTGGGTTTGCCTGCCACATCAATTTGACCCGTCGCAATCACCGCCCCCGCAATCTGCGTCGTCGCGGCCCATCCTCCGAGCACCCCCACCAAGCAGAAGATTGCCGCAGTCACGCCGGCGGTCAGGTGCCAAAGGCCCGTCTTGGGAGAGTTAGTTTCAGGATGTTGCATGGTAGGCTCCTTGTGGTGACAGGCCCAACGTGGATGTCGAGGCTGTCCTACATCATGGGCTGCGACTTAGGGCCCGACGGCGGCGTACTTGCGGCGGAAATGTGACGGCAAATGTGCGGTCAGAGGTTCGGGCAAAGGGAAGGAGCAGCAGAGATTTTGCATAGCATAGCCATGAAGTTCGCCCGTTTTCGTGTAGAATTTATATGCAAAATATAATATTTTCAAATAGTTATTCGATTTCTCGCCGGGACCATGTCAGCAAGGCAGACCAGCCTTGCCCGGCAGGATGTTGCCCTATTCTTTGTCCAATCCGGTCATATCGCCAAGCACCGCGCATTTTAGGCGAATTTTAGGCGTTAGGCTCGGCACGTACGCTCGCGGCGCGGTTCGGTATCATTGTTGCCTATTTCGGTTTAATCCACGCCTCATGGACGCATTGCCCCATCTCTATCAAAGACCTCCCTCGGTTCACTTGCTCGCCAGAACCCCGACACGGTCGGCATCGATACCACGCGTGAGCAAACCCGCAGCTCGGCCTAAGGCCTGATATACGTATGCCAGACATGCAAAAGGCGGGCGCATCACTGCACCCGCCTTGGAAAATACCCTAAGGGGCTATGTTTTATTTGTCGCCTGGCAGACCAGCAGCGGCTTCGCCGACTGTTGCGTCAAGGTTCTGGTTACATACAACCAAGAAGCTTTCCATCGCGGCTTCGTCCATTGGCTCAGCGGTCATGTTGGATTCGGCGGTGTTGCCACCGGTTGCTGCGTTAGCCGAGTTTTCATCAACGATTAAGTCTTTCTCAGCTTCGTCATCTGTTGCTTCGGCAGCCGTTACGGTTGTTGTCGTGTCTTCGTCACGCTCGCTACCACCGATCGAGCCGCCGTTGTCACCATCGTCGATCTCTGCGATCGCGGCCGAGGCCACCATCATTTGATCGTCTTTCGACAGTTCATTAAATTCAGCGCAGGTCATCAGAGGGCTGGCGTGTGCTGCTGCGAAGGCCGGGGCGGATACTGTACCCATAAGGGCAGCGATGGCGAGTGTTTTAAATGTATTGGTCATTGATAAGCTCCTAATTTCTCGTTTTTGGTTGACTAACCCCGTGAAGCGCGAATTGGTTCCGTAGTTGGAGATCCAATCGCATCACCAAAAAGAGAGCGCGCGGTAACCCGTTCGCCTTAAAAAGGTTTTTCTGCGCTGGACGCTGTTGATTTGCACGCCTACCTTCGGCCTCATGATCCGGTATCTGCTCAAACGTTTGCTCTCGCTTTGTATCAGCCTGGCTGTTGCATCGCTGGTGATCTTTACCGTTATCGAAATTGCCCCCGGTGATCCGGCCTCCTTTATGCTGGGGATGAACGCACAGCCTGAAACCCTTGCCGCGCTGCGCAGTGAGCTTGGGCTCGATGTATCGAAACCGGCACGCTATCTTGCGTGGGTCGGTGGGCTGCTGCAGGGGGATTTCGGCACCTCCTACACCTACCGCACCCCGGTCTCCGACATGATTGCCGCGCGACTTTGGGTATCCCTGCCGCTGGCGCTCTATGCTCTTGGGCTGTCGACGCTGATCGCGTTTCCGGCGGGTATCTACGCGGCGGCGCGGCGCGGCAAAGCAGGCGATGTCGGTGTCATGGGAGCCACGCAGCTGGGTGTCGCGGTGCCGAATTTCTGGTTCGCGATGATCCTCGTGCTGATCTTTGCGATCAATCTGCGCTGGTTTTCCGCCGGTGGCTTTATTGGCTGGGATCAGGGCGTGCTGACGGGGCTGCATGGGCTGACCCTGCCCGCCATCGCACTCGCCCTCCCCCAAGCTGCAATTCTAGCGCGGGTCATGCGGTCTGCACTGCTTGATGTCTTGGGCGAAGATTACATGCGCACCGCCCGCGCCAAGGGGCTGACCGAACGGCAGGCGCTGTGGCGTCACGGGTTGCGCAATGCGCTGATCCCGGTGCTGACGATCATCGGCCTGCAATTCTCGTTTCTGCTGGCGGGGTCGATCATCATTGAACAAGTGTTCTATCTGCCGGGCCTCGGACGGCTGGTGTTTCAATCCATCTCGGCCCGGGATCTGATCGTGGTTGAATCTGTGGTCATGCTGCTTGTGTTTTCGGTCATTCTGGTGAACTTCCTAGTGGACCTGGCCTATGCCGCCGTTGATCCCCGTCTCAGGTCGCGCGCATGAACCGGAACCTGATCCTTGGCGCGCTGCTTACATCCGTCTTTCTGTTGTCGGCAGTTGTGTCCTTTGTCTGGACGCCGTTTTCCCACACGGGGATGGATATCCCGAACAAACTGCAAGGCGTGGGCGGGGCGCACCTTCTGGGGACCGATCACTTTGGCCGCGATATCCTAAGCATGATTATGGTCGGGGCGCGCACCTCTATCGCGGTGGCGCTGGTGGCTGTGGGGATCGGAATGGGGCTTGGCGTGCCGCTTGGCCTTTGGGCGGCGGCCAAACGCGGGTCACTGGTGGATGAAATCATCATGCGCGGGAATGATCTGATCTTTGCCTTCCCCTCGTTGGTGATCGCGATCCTGATCACGGCGATCTTCGGGGCCAGCGCGATCAACGCCATCATCGCCATCGGTATTTTCAACATCCCCGTCTTTGCCCGCATCACCCGCGGTGCCGCGCTCAGTCTGTGGGAGCGTGAGTTCATTCTCGCCGCGCGGGTCGCTGGCAAATCCGCGGCGCGGATCTCGGTCGAACATATCCTGCCCAATGTCACAAATCTGCTGATCGTGCAGGGCACGATCCAGTTCAGCCTTGGTATTCTGGCCGAGGCAGGGCTGTCCTATGTCGGGCTTGGTGCGCAACCGCCGACACCTTCCTGGGGCCGCATGCTGGCCGACGCGCAAACCATGGTAAGCATCGCGCCGCATATGGCGCTGGTGCCCGGCTTTGCGATTATCCTGACGGTGCTGGGGCTGAACCTGATGGGCGACGGGCTGCGCGATGCACTGGACCCACGGCTGCGGGTGACCCGTAAATGACCTTGCTGAGTATCACCAACCTGTCGCTGGCGATCCACCGGTTCGACATCCTGCATGATGTCACCCTGTCCGTCGATGCCGGAGAGATCGTGGCCGTGACCGGCGAAAGCGGCTCTGGCAAATCCATGACCGCCCTTGCCGCCATGCAGTTGCTGCCCAAAGGCACCCTTGCGCGCGGCCATATCATGCTGGGCGACCAAGACCTGCTGACCCTGCCCGAACCCGATCTGTGCGCAATCCGCGGCAATGACATCGGCATGGTGTTTCAGGAACCGATGACCGCGCTAAACCCCGTGCAGACCATCGGACATCAGGTCGCCGAAACCATTCGCATCCATGACAAAACCGTGTCTCGCCAAGCCGCAGCCAAGCGGGCGGCCGAAACGCTGGAAAGGGTCGGCCTGCCCAACGATCGCTTTCCGCTGGCCCGCTACCCCCACGAGCTATCCGGCGGGCAAAGACAACGGGTGGTCATCGCCATGGCCATCGCGCTGCGCCCCCGTCTGCTTATTGCAGATGAACCAACCACCGCGCTGGATGTAACGACGCAGGCGCAGATCCTTGTTCTACTGAAATCACTGGCGCGGGACGACGGTATGGGGCTGTTGATGATCACCCATGATCTGGCTGTGGTAGCTGATATGGCGGATCGGATCGTCGTGATGCGTAAAGGCGAGATCGTCGAACAGGGTGCCACGCAGACCTTGCTGCAAACCATGCATCACCCCTATACGCGGATGCTTTTTGCCGCCTCGAACCACAGCGTGACGCTGCCGCCAGCCCCGGCGCCGCACCCCCTGCTGAGCGTGCAAAACGTCTGCCGCGACTACGCGCTGCCACGCAAGACGCTGTTCGGCAAACCGGGGCGTTTCCGCGCGGTGGATGATGTTTCATTTACGCTGCAACGGGGCGAACGTCTGGGCCTCGTGGGCGAAAGCGGATGCGGTAAATCGACCCTGACAAGGGCGCTTTTGGGTCTAGAGCCCGTGCAATCGGGCAGCATCACACTCGACGGCACTGCGGTCTATAGCGGCACCAAACCCAACCTTGATGTGCGCCGCAAGATGCAGGTGGTGTTTCAAGACCCGTTCGGTAGCTTCAACCCGCGCCACCGTGTCGACCGGCTGATCACCGAACCTTTCCACCTGCTGCCAGCCCCCCCAAGCGGCAGCGCCCGAACCGACGCCATCGCCGATGCATTGACCGCCGTGGGCCTGTCCCCCGATGATGCGACCAAATATATCCATGAATTCTCGGGCGGCCAGCGCCAGCGGATCGCCATTGCCCGTGCGTTGATTATCCGCCCTGACCTGATCCTCTTTGACGAAGCGGTCAGCGCGCTGGACGTTTCTGTGCGGGCGCAAATTCTTGATCTGCTGGCAGAGCTGTGCAGCGCCTATGACCTGACTTACCTGTTCATTTCCCATGACCTGTCTGTGGTGCGCACGATCACGGATAGCGTGCTGGTGATGAAATCCGGCCAGATCGTCGAACAAGGTGCCACCGCCGATGTTTTCGACCACCCTCAGCACCCCTACACTCAAAAACTCCTCGCCGCCGCGCCACGTTTGCCGGACCTGTGATGCCCCAGCTTCATTTTGCCAAATAAACTCCCCGCGGCGCGTCCCGCACCAACCAAAGGCACAGCGTTATGAAACCCGGACCCAGAAATCTCATCACCGATGTGCCCGGCCTGCGTGTGGGCAACGCGCAGGATGACTCGCTCAAATCAGGTACGACGGTGCTTCTGGCGGATGCGCCTTTTACCGCGTCAGTGCATGTGATGGGCGGTGCCCCCGGCACGCGCGAGACGGATTTGCTCGCCCCAGATAAATCGGTTGCGGCGGTGGATGCGCTGGTGTTGTCGGGGGGCTCTGCCTACGGGCTGGATGCCTGTTCGGGCGTGGTCGACGCGCTGCGCGCTGCGGGGCGCGGGTTCCGGCTGGGCGATGCCACGATCCCGCTGGTGCCGGGGGCGATCCTGTTTGACCTGCTCAACGGCGGTGACAAGACGTGGGAACATAACCCCTACCGCGCCTTAGGGCGTGCGGCCTATGACGCCGCAACCGAGGACTTTAACCTTGGCACCATTGGTGCCGGCACCGGTGCGCTGAGTGCGATGGTCAAGGGCGGGCTTGGATCAGCTTCGCTAGAGTTGCCCGATGGCACGATAGTGGGCGCGCTGGTCGCTTCCAATCCGGTGGGCGCGGTCACCACGCCGGGCGACAAGTATTTCTATGCCGCCCCCTTTGAGGTGAATGGCGAATTTGGCGGTAGGGGCACGGACCCTGCAACGGGGCTTGGGATGACGATGGATAGCCGCAAGATGGCCTCCATGTCCCCGCGTGAAAATACCACCATCGCGATTGTTGCCACAAATGCGACCCTAACAAAGGCACAATGCCAACGCATGTCTGTTGCCGCCCATGACGGGATCGGGCGTGCGACGGTGCCTGCCCACACGCCTTATGACGGCGATCTTGTCTTTGGCCTAAGCACGGCGGCCCACGAGGCCGCCGAGAGCATCCTGCCGTTGATCGGCCATGCCGCGTCGCTGTGCCTGGCGCGGGCCATTGCGCGAGCAGCCTATTTTGCCACGCCAGCAGCGGGCGATCTGTTGCCCTGCTGGTCGGACCTCAACAGCTGATACGCATAAAAAAACCCGCGTCTCCATTTGGAAACGCGGGCCTTTTACGCGGGTTAGAGCCGCTTATTCAGTTTTCTCGGCCTCGGCATCCTTGGCCATTGGCGCATCTGCTTCTGCTTCTGCTTCGGGCGAGAAAGTTGCGAGATAGGCCGCGACGTCTTCGCCGCCTTTGCGCATTCTGAACGACATTTTCGAACGCGCCTTTTTGTCATCCAGCGTGGTGCGCAGGAAGTCGGTCGGATTGACTAGATATTCGGCCATGTTGGCCTCGTCCCAGATCAGGCCTGCTTCGCCGGCAGCGACCAAATCATCACCATAGCGATAGTCTTCGACGGTGCCCGCCTGCTTGCTGATGATCCCGAAAAGGTTCGGACCGACCTTGCCGCCCCGCTGGATCGTCTCGCCTGCGTCGTCGACGATCATGTGGCAGGCTTTGCATTTGCCGAACTGCTTTTCGCCGGCTTCGGCGTCGCCCATGCTGTGGCTGTCTGCCAGTGCCGGACCCGCGATCACGGTGGCGAGTAGTGCGCTATAAAGATATTTCATTGCGATTTCCCATATTCATTCATCATCGTTTAACCTAGCTCAGGCTCCCATATGTCAACGGGGGCCTGTTTTCGCGGGGCGATGTTGGGGTTTCAGACGCGTGGGCCTATCTTGACCTCAAGCGTAGCGATCCCGTCCACACCGCCGGTCACGACATCCCCTTCGACAAGGGCCGCAACGCCGGCAGGTGTGCCCGTCATGATGATATCACCCGGTGCAAGCGACATGGAATGCGACAAGATCGCCACGTGTTCGCGCACCGACCAGATCAGATCTGCCAGATCGGCGTCCTGCCGTACCGTCCCGTTCACAGCCAGCCAGATGCGTCCCTGTTCAATCGATGGCACATCGGCGATGGGTTTCAGCGGCGCAATCGGGGCGGAGTTGTCGAACGCTTTGCCCCAATCCCATGGGCGCCCTGCTTTCTTTGCCTCGGCCTGCAGATCGCGGCGTGTCAGGTCGATCCCGACAGAGGCCCCCCAGACGTGACCCATCACGTCTTCCTCGGCGATGTTGCGCCCGCCTTTGCCAATGGCGATCACCAGTTCAATCTCGTGGTGCAGATCCTCTGTCTGGGGCGGGTAGGGGATCGTGCAGGGCGTATCCAGCGCGGCGTCGGCAGGTTTGGTGAAAAAGAACGGTGCCTCGCGGGTCGGATCGTTGCCCATCTCGCGGGCATGCGCCTCGTAGTTGCGGCCTACGCAAAAAATCCGGCGAATGGGAAAGCGGGCGTCTGTGCCCTGCACTGCCAGACTGGCCTGAGGGGCAGGGAGAAATACGAAATCATCAGCGGGCATGGGGCATATCCTTTGGTTTATCGTGTTACTGCCCTGCATACGCCCCTGCGCAGGCGCCGTCACCAGATAAGACACCAAAACGCCCGGTAGGGCCTGTCACCACGCAAAAGGCCGACACTCAATGTGCCGGCCTTTGTCAGAATTACCATGACGCCAATGTGCTATTTTTCGGGTTGCGCGACTGGTTCTTCAGCCGGATCAACCGCGCCTGCTGGCGCATCGTCGATCAGCTCTGCATCCTCGATATCGGCGCGTGTGGCAACGGCTGGCTTTGCATCGGCACCGGAGTTGTCCTCCAGCGCGCCCACAATCAGTGGCAGCATCTGCACGCCGCCGGGCATCGCGACTTCGGACATGGGCGGCGTTTTCCACGCCAGCGTATCGAAGCTGTGGCAGTTTTCGCAGATCGGTTTCCAGTTTGCGTGAATGTGGTGGCAGTTGTCACAGATCCATTGCGGGCCGCGCGACACCGTCAGTGCCCGTGCCAGCCAGCCTTTGACGACTGTGTCCGACGCGCCTTCGCCCCGTTCGATGGCGGCCATCAGGGTGACCGAGCGGGCCGTCGGATCGGTTTCGACGAGATCGCCCAAAGACCGGCGCGCCTGCGGGAAATCCTCGGCGGCGATGTTCAGCTCTGCCAGCAGCATCTTAGTTTCAGGATGGTCCGGCTGCACGCGTGTAAGCGCGGTAAAGCGTTTCAGCCGCTCTTTCGGCGTTTCATCCGGCTGAATCGCGGCGAAAGCACCGGCAAGATCGGGATGCGGCTGCACGCTCCATGCCTTTTTCAGCACGCGGGCCGCGTATTTCGGTTTGCCCTGATCGATGTACCCATGCGCGGCCATCACGGCCGCAGGGATCAGATCGGGCGACAGACGGTTCGCTTCGATCGAGGCTTCGCGTGCTTCGATGCTGTTGCCTTCGGCGATGATGTCTTTCGCTTCGGACAGGGCAAGCACGGCGTCGCGGCGCTTGTGGACATCGCGCGGCATCTGACCGTTCTTGAGCTTGGTGTTCAGCGTTTGACGTGCGCCGGCCCAGTCTTCCTTCTCTGCTTGGAGCTTGAGCAGTACATCGCCGGTTTCCGCATGCTTCGGTTTGATGGCAAAGGCTTTCTCGGCCAGTTTCAACGCTGTCTCGGTGTCGCCTTCGGCCAGTTTTTGCTTCATGATGCCGCGCACACCGACGAAACGGGTGCGCTCATTGGTCACCAGCTTGCGATAGGTTTCTTCCGCCTTGCGGTGGTCACCTGCCAGTTCAGCAGCTTGCGCAATCAGCAAGTGTGTCAGGTCAGGACGTTCAAGATATTTGTCTGCCTTTGCGGCCTTGGCCATTGCCAAACGCCCTTCGCCACTGGCCAGCGCCATCAACCCTTCGGACAGGGCCTCGTATCCCTTGCGTTCGCGGTTGCGGTCGAAATAACGCGACAGCGCCGTTTCGTCCCCGTTCAAGAAATGCCAAACCGCTACGAGCAGCGCAAAAATCTTGAGCAAGATCCAAACGGCGACAACCAACAGCACCACCGCGATCACGGATTGCAGCGGGCCAAAGCTGTATTCGGTGCCCATCACAGTCACTTGCAACCCGCCCGAGCTTTCCAGCAGGAACGATGCGCCCCAAGTGATGGCGGCAATCACCGCAACGAACACAACGATCTTAATCAGTGACCAAAGCATAAATCAGGTTCCTCAGTTCGCCGTCAGGCGTTGTGTCAATGTCTGTACGGCGTCTTGGGCATCCTGCCGCGCTTGCGCATCGGCGAGCCAATCGGACATGGGGTCCTGGGCCTCTGGCGGCAGGGCTTTCACCTCGGCCAGCGCCTCGTCTAGGCGCCCGTCGCGAATGGCAGCTTCGGCACGGGACAGAATGGCATCAGCGTCGTCCCCGTCACGGGGTGCCACCGACCGCGCGCCCAACTGTTGTTTAAAGAAGCCACCAATACCGCCGCCGTCTGCCTCTGGGGTCGCGGCACGTGCCGCTGCAAGCGTCGCGCGGGCCACATCGGGAAAGCGGTCTTGTAGGTTGGCACCCGTGACAACCCCCGTCGCGGCGTTATCTGCAAGCGCGGCGGGAATGTCCTGAATACCATTTTCCTGAAGCGCTGCGATCTCGGCTTCAAACGGTTGGCCTGTGGTAACAGCCGATACGATCCGTCCCAAAGCAGACTGCAACGTCGCAGCCTGTGCGGCCTGCGCGGTCGCTTCTTCAACACTAAGCGCGTTGTCCAGCAAACGTTCGATTTCGTCGCGCTGCGTCTCGACCGAGGATTTCAGCGCGGCCAGTTCCTGTTCAAAGCCCGAGGTATCGACGGGGGCTGCTGCCTCTGCCGCAGGACGATTGCCAAGCGCTTCAACACGTGTCGCCAAATCAGCGACCTGCGCTTGAACCTCTTGCAGGGCTGCGTCATCGGCGGGCGCTGCGACGGGGCCGGCTTCTTCCAGCGCCTTGATCCGGGCCTCTTGCGTGGCGAGCGTATCTGTCAGGGTAGATTGCGTGGTATCTGCGGGGCGCAGGCCAGCTTGTTCCAGTACATCATATTCCGCCACGGCAAAGCCGATCCCGCCGGCGATGACCCCGCCAAAGAGCATGGGCCAAAAGACACCGCCACGCTTTTCAGGCTCTGCCTTGGGGGGCGCAGGCGGCGGCGTCTTGGTCATTTCAGCAGGTTTCACTGTCGCAGCGCTGGAGGGAGTTGCAGGTTTTGCGCTCTCGGGCTTTGACGCGGGTGCCGCCGGTTTGGTTGCTGCTGTGTCCGGTTTCACGTCTTTCAGATCGGGTTTTGTATCGCTTGGCGTCGTTTCGGATCTGGTAGAGCTTGTGGCACTGGACGCTGCAGCGGTGGCCGAGGGTACCTTGGCAGGTGTGTCGCTCGCTTTTGTTGTCGCGGGGGGGTGTGTGGTCACATCCTTGGTGGGTGTTGTGTTTGCAGAGGTCGACGGTGTGTCGTCAGGCATCGCTGTCACGCCCGCCGCCTTGCCCGTCGATGTATCCTTAGCCGTATTAGCTGTCGCCGTTTTATCAGGCGTCGTTTTATCAGGCGTCGTTTTATCAGGCGTCGCCGCGCTGGCCGGCGATGGTTTGACCGCGGGCTTGGGTTTGGCTGTCGAAGATGTCGACGTGGATGCCGTCGTCTTCGCCGCGGCGGGTGATCCGGTTTTTTTGGCAGTCGTCTTCGGCTTGGCGGCGGCAGCAGACGCCCGCGATGTCGAAGATGTCTTCGGGGTGTCGTCACCTGAATTTGGTGTTTTCGCTTTCGCCACGCTTAAAAACCTTTCCGATTCTGACCTGATATCAGACGTATTCATGAACCTTAGACGGCATATAGGCCGACCTTCAAGCTAACCTGTTCCAATCCACCGCAGTTTCAAGCGTAAAACGCAGTGACGTGGCAGTTGGTTCAGCTGCGACCAGCAATTGTCGAACCTCCCTGGGCCCCAATGCCTCGGCCACTGCATCGCTGAGGGCTATGATGATCGCATTCGCCATATCGGGCACCTGATCGGCAAATTGGGCGGCGGTGCGTGGGGAAAATAACGGCACGATGGCCGGAGCCCCGCCCACCAGTGCAGCTTGCGCGGCATCGGTCAGCTGCACCGCCTTTTGATCATACAGCACCGCAACATGCGTCGGCAGACCGGCCCGCGTCAGCTTATCGGCAACATCCCCGCGTTGGTGGGTGCCGCGCAGGTGCAGCAGCGGCGTCGCGGGGCCGTGTTGAACCAGCATGGGTACCAACCGCGCTGCATCCGGGGCGTGAAATTGCACCCGCCATCCGCGTGCTGTGGCGGCCTCTGCCGTGATCTCGCCCACACAATAGGCCGTGACCCCGTCCCCATCAGGCCCATGCATCACGCCATTGGCCGAGGTGAAAATCACCCCACCGACCCCGTCAAGGTCAACAGGCGTATTAACCAGTTCGATCTGCAGCAAAGGACTGATCACCAGCGTCACCCGGGACAGCAGCTTGGGCGACAGGCTTTGCGCAAAGCGGGTGCAGGCCAAGCGAGGGCGGGTCAGGATCAACGCCGGTTTTGTCATCTTTCGGTATGGCCCCAAGGATTGTTCCACATGCCCCAAGGTGTTACTTGCCCCCTGTCACCCTTGCAATGGAAACAGCCATGTTACTTCTTGGATTGGAAAGCAGCTGCGACGATACCGCCGCCGCGCTGGTACGCCAGATGCCGGGTCAGCGCGCTCGGGTGTTGTCGTCTGTCGTGGTGGGGCAAACCGAATTGCATGCCTCTTTTGGCGGTGTCGTCCCCGAGATCGCAGCACGAGCCCATGCGGAAAAATTGGACCTTTGCGTGGAAATGGCGCTGGCCGAGGCCGATCTGTCTTTGGCAGATGTTGACGGTTTTGCCGTGACGGCGGGGCCAGGGCTGATTGGCGGCGTGCTGTCGGGGGTGATGTGCGCCAAGGGGCTGTCGGCGGCGACGGGCAAACCGCTATACGGGGTGAACCATCTGGCCGGCCACGCGCTGACGCCACGGCTGACCGATGATGTGCCCTATCCCTATCTGATGCTGCTCGTATCGGGCGGGCATTGCCAGTTTCTGCTGGTGCATGGGCCGGACCGGTTTGAACGACTGGGTGGCACCATCGACGACGCACCGGGCGAAGCCTTTGACAAAGTTGCACGCCTGATCTCGCTGCCGCAACCGGGCGGGCCTGCGATTGAACAGGCTGCCAAGGCGGGGGACTCCAAACGCTTTGCCCTGCCGCGCCCCCTGCTGGACCGGCCCGATTGCGATATGTCATTCTCGGGGCTGAAAACCGCCGTGCTGCGCACCCGCGACAAGGTCATTGAACAAAAGGGCGGGTTGAGCGTTCAGGATCAGGCCGATCTGGCCGCAGGGTTCCAAGCGGCTGTAACCGACGTGCTGGCCGAAAAGACCCGCCGCGCGTTGCGGAAATATCTGGATCACGCGCCTGACGTGCGGACCCTGTGCGTTGCGGGTGGTGTCGCTGCCAACAAGGCAATAGGCCACGGATTAGAGACTGTTTCACGTGAATTAGACTGCGCCTTTATCGCGCCGCCGCTGTCATTATGTACGGATAACGCCGCCATGATCGCCTTTGCCGCGATTGAACAAAGCCAGCTGCGCGGCCCCGATGATCTGACCCTGTCGGCCCGACCGCGCTGGCCGCTGGACACAAGCCAGCCCGCCATGTTGGGCAGTGGCAAAAAAGGAGCGAAAGCATGAGCATTGCTGTTCTCGGCGCTGGCGCCTTTGGCACCGCGTTGGCGATTTCTTTGGCTGGAAAGGGCGCGGTGACCCTGTGGGCAAGGGATGCGCAAGGCATGGGGCAAAGCCGAGAGAACACCGCCCGCCTGCCCGGTTGCCCGCTGCCCGAGGGGCTGTTCGTCACCGAGGATCTGGCAGAAGCCGCCAAGGCCCAGACCTTGCTGGCGGCGGTGCCGATGCAAAAGCTGCGTGGTTTTCTGACCGAGAACGCCACCGCGCTGGATGGCAAGACCATCGTCGCCTGCTGCAAGGGGATCGAGCTGAACACCGGTCTAGGCCCTGTCGCCGTGATCCGCGAGGTGCTGCCGAATGCCACGGCTGCGATCCTCACCGGACCCAGCTTTGCCGCCGATATCGCACGGGGGTTACCCACGGCGTTGACGATTGCCTGTGCCGACAAGCCTACCTGTGCGGCTCTACAACAGAGCCTAACAACGGCAAACCTGCGCCTTTATCGCACCTCTGACACTGTGGGTGCCGAACTGGGCGGGGCGCTCAAGAACGTCGTGGCAATCGCCTGCGGTGCCGCAATCGGGGCCGGTCTGGGCGAAAGCGCCCGCGCCGCCGTGATGACCCGCGGCTTTGCCGAGATGCAGCGGCTTGCCGCGCATCACCATGCCGATCCCGTGACACTGGCGGGGCTTTCCGGCTTTGGCGATCTGACACTGACCTGTACATCGACCCAGTCGCGGAACTACCGTTTGGGGCTTGCCCTGGGCCGGGGGGAACCCTTTGACAGCGCCACCACCGTCGAAGGGGCCGCCACCGCGCGCGCCGTGGATACGCTGGCGCAAGACAACGGGCTGGACCTGCCTATCACCGCCGCCGTTGCAGGTCTGGTCGAGAACCGCTTAGATGTGGCAAGCGCGATGAAAGCGCTTTTGACCCGCCCCTTAAAGGAAGAATAACATGTTGGTTGCCCTTATTGCCAAAGACAAAGCTGGCGCGCTTTCCGTGCGTCAGGAAAACCGCCCCGCCCATGTCGACTATCTGAAATCCACTGGTTGCGTGGCCCAAGCTGGCCCGCTGCTGGATGATACCGGTGACATGATCGGGTCTTTGGTCATTCTGGATGTTGCAGATAAAGCCGCAGCACAGGAATGGGCCGACAATGACCCCTATGCCAAAGCAGGGCTGTTCGCCGATGTGCAGCTGATCCCTTGGAACCGGGTGATCGGGTAGTGGCCTACTGGCTGTTCAAATCCGAACCCTCGGCCTGGGGCTGGCAAGATCAGGTCGCCAAAGGCGCGGCGGGCGAGGAATGGGACGGCGTGCGCAACTATCAGGCGCGTAACTTTATGCGAGAGATGGCGGTCGGCGATCTGGGGTTCTTTTACCATTCGCAAGGGGAACGCGCGATTGTCGGCATCGTCGAAGTCTGTGCCGCAGCACATCAGGACAGTTCGACCGAGGATGCGCGGTGGGAATGTGTTGATATCAAAGCCCTGCGCCCGTTTGAGACACCTGTGACACTGGACGATATCAAGGCCGATGGCCGGTTCGACGATATGCCCTTGGTCAAAAGCCCGCGCCTGTCAGTGCAACCTGTCACGCCGGAACAATGGACCGCGATCTGCGCGATGGGGAACACCCAAAGCTAGACCCTATCAAGGGATTGCGACATGAAAAACGCCCGCTTGGCAAAGCGGGCGTTTCATATTCAATTCACTAGAACTTACCCGTAAACGGAATCTTTGCCGAAGTGTTTGGTTAGCATATAATAGACCACAGCGCGGTATTTATTCCGCTCGGACTTACCGTAGGTTTCGACGGCCTTATGGATCGCATCCATCAGGTCAGGGCTGTCAGAGAGGCCGAGCTTTTTCATCAGAAAGTTGGCTTTTACCAGTTCAAGCTCGCTTTCTTGCGACGCGGCGATGGTTTGGGCGTCGGCGTTATAGATCGACGGACCGCAGCCGATGGTCACCTTTGTCAGCAGGCCCATGTCCGGCGTCATGCCGCATTTCGTTTTCAGATCGTCAGCGTATTTTTCGATCCATTCGTCTCTCTTGCCCATAGGGTGTCTCCAACCGTTGATGTGACCGGTAGCTCCGGCCTTGGGTCAAAGCCTAGAGCGGTTTTGGCGCGTTCGAAAGAAATTTTTCCCGCAACACTGGTCCTGCGCCGTTTCCGGCACAACCAGTGCGCCCGCAGCTTAGCTTTTCAGGGGCATTCAAAAACCCTACCGAAAATCGGGTGCCCCCTAACTTTAAGGTGTCATACTGCGCTGTTAGACGCATAGGTTAAGCGAGTGGAGGGACCGAGAATGTTCAAGCGATATGCCATCTATTATACGCCGCGCCCGGGGGATTTTGCCCAGCGGGGTGCAGCGTGGTTGGGCTGGGACCTGCAGGCGGGGATACCTGTCGAGCATCCTGCCATTGACGATCTGGACATTGCCAAACTGACCGACCGGCCACGAAAATACGGGCTGCACGGCACAGTCAAAGCCCCGTTTGAGCTGACAAAGGCGTCGACCGAAGCGCAGCTCGCCGAGGGCGTTGCGACCTTTTGCAAAGGTCAGGCACCGGTACAGCTTGACGGGTTGGCGCTGTCGCAGATCGGGCGGTTTCTGGCGCTGGTGCCGCAGGGGGATACCACCGCGCTTGGCAGTCTTGCGGGCACGGCCAATGTCGTGCTGGATGCGTTCCGTGCCCCTTTGTCCGAGGCTGAGTTTACCCGCAAGAACGCGCCCTACCTCACCGACCAGCAGCGGATTTACCTTAAAAACTACGGATACCCGCATATTATGGAGTATTTCCGGTTTCACATCACCCTTACGGGCCCGCTTGCGCCCGATCAAATTACGCCCGTCAAAACGGCTCTGCGGCGTTATTTAGGGACAGATATTCCCGCCCCCTTTGTCATCGACAGCCTGACCCTATGTGGTGAGGATACCGATGGGCGTTTTCACGAAATTGAACGCTTTACCCTCGGGGAATGACAAATGAAAAACGCCGCCTGAACAACTGTTCAGACGGCGTTTTATCAGACGAATTACGCCGGTTTAGTAGCGGTAGTGTTCCGGCTTGAACGGGCCTTCGGGTGTAACGCCGATATAGGCGGCTTGTTCGCTGCTCAATTGGGTCAGCTTCACACCGATACGATCAAGGTGCAGACGCGCGACTTTCTCGTCCAGATGCTTGGGCAGGATATAGACCTGGTTTTCGTATTTACCGGTGTTTTCCCACAGTTCGATCTGCGCCAACACCTGGTTGGTGAACGAGGCGGACATGACGAACGATGGATGACCCGTGGCATTGCCAAGGTTCAACAGGCGCCCTTCGGAGAGCAGGATCAGACGATTGCCCGAAGGCATCTCGATCATGTCGACCTGTTCTTTGATGTTGGTCCACTTGTGGTTCTTCAGCGCGGCGACTTGAATTTCGTTATCAAAGTGGCCGATGTTGCCGACGATCGCCATGTCCTTCATCGCGCGCATGTGCTCGATGCGGATCACGTCTTTGTTGCCGGTGGTGGTGATAAAGATATCGGCGGTGTCGAGCACGTCTTCCAGCAGGATCACCTCGAACCCGTCCATTGCGGCTTGCAGCGCGCAAATCGGGTCGGCTTCGGTCACTTTCACACGGGCACCGGCACCGGCCAGCGATGCGGCAGAACCTTTGCCAACGTCGCCATAGCCACAAACAACGGCAACCTTACCGGCCATCATCACGTCGGTGGCACGGCGGATGCCATCGACCAGCGATTCACGGCAGCCGTATTTATTGTCGAACTTCGACTTGGTGACACTGTCGTTCACGTTGATCGCGGGGAAGGGCAGCTGGCCTTGCTTCACCAGATCGTACAGACGGTGCACGCCTGTGGTGGTTTCCTCAGACACGCCTTTGATCTGGTCGCGCATTTTGGTGAACCAGCCGGGGGATTGCGCCATCCGCTTTTTAATCTGTGCCTTAATCGCGATTTCTTCTTCCGACGTCGGGACAGCGATCACGTCTTCGCCGGCTTCGGCACGGGCACCCAGCAGGATGTAAAGCGTAGCGTCGCCACCATCGTCGAGAATCAGGTTCGGGCCTTCGGGGAACTGGAAGGATTTATCCAGATAGTCCCAGTGCTCCTCTAGCGACTGGCCCTTAATCGCGAACACGGGCGTGCCGCCTTCGGCGATGGCCGCAGCGGCGTGGTCTTGGGTAGAGAAGATATTGCAGGACGCCCAGCGCACATCGGCACCAAGCACGACCAGCGTTTCGATCAGCACGGCGGTCTGGATCGTCATGTGCAGCGAGCCCACGATGCGTGAACCGGACAGCGGTTTGCTTTCGCCATATTCGGCACGCAGCGCCATCAGGCCGGGCATTTCGGTTTCCGCAATATCAAGTTCTTTGCGGCCAAAGGCGGCAAGGCTTATGTCTTTAACGATGTAATCGTTGGCCATCGGGGGCATCCCTTTTCAAAAGATCGGCAATGTTTCTATATTTGAAAAGGGCCGTAGCACTTTGGGGGAGTGATCTCAACGGTGGTGGTTCGCCGTCACACGAAACGGTTACTCTGCCGAGGCGACGACCATTTGATCAGTATTCATCCCCGCCATCCAGTTTTGACCCTGTGCGGTCACGCACGCCATCCCGTTCGACAGTGTTCTCACGGCAGACCATGTACCAGTATTGTCCGACGCCCAGATTTGAACGGCTCTGTCATCCTGTCCTTCGACCGGTGTTTCGCCGTACCAGTCCACCAGTGACGCCTTGAGCTCTTGCGCGGGCATACAGACATCGTTAGCCAACGCTGGCGCGGCAACAGTCCCGAGGCCAAGGGCGATTGTGAGAGCGGAAATTACAGGTTTCATGATCTTCTCCTTCGTGGGAAGAACACAATGAACCCGCAAATGTTCCACGTGAAAAAAGGCAGAACAACACAATGGCGCAGCAATCGCGTGCATGGCAACGCATGTTATCCGGTCGCAGGCTTGATCTGCTGGACCCGACGCCGGTCGATATAGAGATCGAAGATATCGCGCACGGGCTAGCCTTTGTGGCGCGTTGGAATGGTCAGACGCGGGGGGATTTTGCCTATTCTGTGGCTGAACATGCGCTTCTGGTCGAAACCCTTTTCGGGCGGATGAACCCCAAGGCGCCGGCGAAATGGCGATTGGCCGCCTTGCTGCATGATGCGCCGGAATATGTGATCGGGGATATGATCTCTCCGGTGAAAGCCGCAGTCGGGCCGGAATACGGTGCGCTGGATGACCGGTTGATGGCGGCGATCCACATCCGCTTTGGTCTGCCCGCAGCGCTACCCAAATCGGTCAAGCAGCAGATCAAACGCGCCGATAAGGTCAGCGCCTGGATGGAGGCGACGCAGATCGCCGGATTTTCCGAAACCGAAGCGTCCAAGCTTTTTGGCCGGCCCAAACCCGAGGTGATGGAGGGGCTGTCCATCGTGCTGCGCCCGCCGGTAGAGCCGCGCAATGATTTCACCGCGCGCCACCTGGATTTACTCGGCGCGCTGTGATGGTCAAGGTCCGCCCCCCTATCGCGCTGGATGCGTCCAACATGGCGCAGCTGTTAAACGAGATTATCACCATTGGCGGCACCACCGCGATGACGCGCCCTGTCACCGGTAAGGATCTGACCGAGTGGATGGCCGCCAACGCCAACCAAAGCGCATGGCATGTGGCGCTGGATGACCAAGAGAACGTCGTCGGTTTTCAATGGATCAGCCCACACCCTAACCTGCCACCCGAGGCCTGCGATATCGCGAGCTTTGTGCAGGTCGGTCGCACCGGTCTTGGCGTCGGGTCCGCGCTGTTTGATGCCACGGCACAGGCGGCGGAACAGCTGGGCTATGTCTGGATCAACGCCACAATCCGCGCCGACAACGACGGCGGGCTGACCTATTACCAAAGCCGCGGATTTCGCGACTGGCACTTTGACCAAGGTGTCACACTTGCGTCTGGTCAGATCGTGGACAAGATCAGCAAACGGTACGACGTCTAGCGCCCTATTGCGGTGACCGCTTTGCCAGAATGCGCTGCAAGGTCCGGCGATGCATGTTCAACCGACGCGCTGTTTCGGACACGTTCCTGTCGCACAGTTCATAGACGCGCTGGATATGTTCCCACCGCACGCGATCCGCGCTCATGGGGTTTTCCGGTGGCGGCGGCAAGTCATCGCCCGTGGCCAGCAGCGCATTGACGATGTCAGTCGCATCAGCCGGTTTTGACAGATAATCCGTCGCGCCGATTTTGACCGCGGCAACGGCGGTGGCGATGGCCCCGTATCCCGTCAGCACCACAACCCGCGCATCGGGGCGTTTATCGCGCAATACCTCGACCACATCCAACCCATTGCCGTCCTGCAACCGCAGATCAACCACCGCATAGGCCGTGGGCCGTGCTGTGGCGATCGCAACGCCAGCGGCGACAGAGCCCGCGGTCTCTACCTCGAAACCACGTTTTTCCATCGCTTTGGCCAGACGGCGCAGAAACGGTTCGTCGTCATCCACCAGAAGGAGGGACCGATCCTCGCCTAGGTCGAGCGTATTTTCCTGAACCATATCATGCTCCGCTGGTTGAATGTTGTACCCGTCTTTATCCAGATATGTGGCGCGAGCATAGGGAGGTCAAATTTTCTACTGGTTGTCCACAAAGCACGCGACCTTGTCGGCCAACTGCTCTGGCGGGACATCGCGGCGAAAGAAGTCGACGAAACCGTCTTCGGGCATCACCAGATAGCTAAAGGTCGAGTGATCCACGAGATAGTTTTCGTCTTCGGCCTCATGCGCCTTGTAGTAGGTCCGGTAGGCGTCGCTCGCGGCTTTGACTTGCGCGGGCGATCCGGTCAGGCCGATCATCTTGGGGTGCATGTTGGCCGCAAAATCCCCAACAACTTCAGGGGTATCGCGGCCAGGATCGACAGAAATGAACACAGGCGTTACCGAAATACCGCGCGTTTCCAGTTCATCTACGGCGCGGGCGTTGCGGTCTACGTCCAGCGGGCAAACGTCAGGGCAGAAGGTATAACCAAAGTAAACGAGGCTGGGTTCGGTGATCACATCCGTGTCCGTTACGGTCTGGCCTTGCGCATTCACCAGCTCAAACGGCCCGCCCAATTCGGCCCCCCCGGCCACGGCAGAGTTCCTGCACTGCGCGTATTTGTCGCTGTCGCTATCGGACCGGTAGACGAGCATCAAGGATACCGCCAGAAAGGCCAGCACGACCAGCACCGCACCAATTGCCATTACTCTTCTCATATTCATTCTCCTGCGCGGTTAGGCGCTCTTGATCCCGGTCGGACACAGACCTACGCTTTCCCTCTATCAACGCAATCGACATTTTGAAAAGGTGCGCCGATGACGCAGGCCGCTGACATTCCCGTGGGGAGAGGCTTGGGCAAGGGTGCCCGCGCCAACTGGATCAGGCTACGCACCATGATTGTGCTGCGATGGGTGGCGATTGCGGGGCAGCTGACGGCGATCACCGTGGCGCAGCGCATCTTTGGCCTGCAGTTGGAACTGGGGCTATGTTACTTTGCCATCGGTGTATCGGTACTCGGGAACCTGATCGCCATTCTGGTCTTTCCCGAAAACAAACGTCTGTCTGAATACGAAAACCTGCTGATGGTGCTGTTCGATCTGGTGCAGCTGGCGTTTCTGCTGTTCCTGACGGGCGGGCTGCATAACCCGTTCTCGCTGCTGTTGTTGGGGCCTGTGACCATTTCTGCCACGGCGCTAAGCCTGCGTTCGACCATTGTGCTGTGCGGTACAGCGATTGTGCTGGCGACGCTGCTGGCGCTGTACCACTTGCCATTGATCACGCAAAACGGCGGGCGACTGGAACTGCCAAGCATCTTTATCTTTGGCATCTGGATTGCGCTGGTGATCGCGATTTTGTTTTCTACCGCGTATTCCCGCCGCGTTACGACGGAAATCCATTCGATGGCCGACGCCTTGGCCGCGACGCAAATGGCGCTGGCGCGGGAACAAAAGCTGACCGACCTTGGCGGCGTGGTGGCTGCTGCCGCACATGAACTGGGGACGCCGCTTGCCACGATCAAGCTTGCCAGCGGCGAGCTTTGGAACGAGCTGCAAGACCAGCCTGAACTGGCCGAAGACGCGGCCTTGATCCGCGATCAAGCGGACCGATGCCGCGATATTTTGCGTAATATGGGGCGTGCAGGCAAAGACGATCTACATCTGCGTCAGGCCCCGTTCATGACCGTTCTGGAAGAAGCTGCCGAACCGCACCGTATGCGCGGCAAGACATTTACCTTTACCCTTGGCCCTGATGCGGGTGATGCCGCCGACCAGCCCGCGATCCTGCGCCGACCAGAGATTATCCACGGGCTGCGCAACCTAATGCAGAACGCGGTCGATTTTGCGGCAACGACAGTCTGGGTCGAAGCCAACTGGACCGATACCGTGATCTCAATCCGGATTTTCGACGATGGTGCCGGTTTCCCGCCAGATATCCTTGGCCGTATCGGAGACCCGTTCATGCGGCGGCGGCGGTCTGACCCGAACGCTGCGCAGCGGCCCGAATATGAGGGCATGGGGCTGGGGCTGTTCATCGCCAAAACGCTGCTGGAACGATCTGGCGCAGAGCTGCGCTTTGCCAATGGGCCCGAAACCGCACTGCGCACCGAAACGCACGTCGGGGCTGTGGTCAAAGTGACCTGGCCGCGGGCGAAGATCGACGCCGACCACGGGGACACGCCGCGCGCTACGGGGGAAAATACACAGTTTTCGTGGTAAACCTTACGCGAATAGACGGTTAGCGCCCCCTCGGACAAAACCCGCCGATCTCTGGGTCGGTTAATAAACCGTTAACTCTTTGGCGCTTAATTTAGCGGAACCCTAAGGAAATGAGTCTCGTCGTGGCTTCCACATTTGACATCGCGCTTGTGATAATGGCCATTCTACCCAGTGGCTACGTCGCCTATCTTTGGCTGAATAGCCCTGAACGCCGGGACAAACCCGTCCTTCAGGGCGAGCCAGAGCTGTCTTATCTGTTCGACCACGGTGTGTTGCAGCATGCCTCTAGTGCGGCGCAACAGTTCTGCCCGCTAGAAGCAGGGCACCATGAATGGCCCGATTTACATCACAATATCTTGCCGCGTTTCGGGCTGTTCCCGGACAAGCCCCCTTCAACCGGCGAAGGCCAGATGATTGTCGCGGCCACCGATCCCAAAATTCAGACATTGCTGCGGATCAATTGGGACAAACACCTGTGCCGTGTCGTTGTGCTGGATCCCAAAGACGTCGGCGTCGACCTGCGCTCAGAGGCAGAGGTCACGCTGTCGCGGGTGCGCTCTCACGTTTCTGTGCCGCTTTGGCACACCGATCAACACCACCGTTTGCTGTGGTACAATGATGCCTACCACGCGCTCTTTAAGGTATGTCACCCTACGCTGGCCATCGAAAGCCGACCGCTGTTCCCTGCGGATTTCAGCAATGCGACCCACCGGCTTGCGCTGCGCGATCAGACCACCGGCGCGAAAAACTGGTATGCCGTGACCCATAGCCAGTCACGCACCACCAATTGTTACCAAGCGACATGCATCACGCCCCTGATCCGCGCCGAAGAAGCACAGCGCAACTTTGTCCAGACCCTGACCAAGACCTTTGCCCAGCTGTCGATCGGGCTCGCTATTTTTGATCGCAAAAACCAGCTTGTCCTGTTTAATCCGGCCCTCATCGACCTGACCGGCCTTGGGGCGCAGTTCCTGAGTGCCCGCCCCGAGATCCAGACATTTTTTGACAAACTGCGCGAGACACGCAAAATTCCCGAACCCAAAAACTATGCGTCATGGCGCAATACCATATCCGAATTGATAAGCGCTGCGCATGATGGCCGTTACGAAGAAATCTGGTCGCTGGAGTCCGGTCAGACGTTTCGGGTCAAGGGGCGCCCCCATCCCGACGGAGCCACAGCCTTTCTGATCGAAGACATCAGCGCGCAGGTCACCCAAACCCGCAGCTTCAAGGCCGAACTGGAACAGGGCCAAGCCATGCTGGACACCTTGGATGACGCCATCGGCGTATTCTCATCCTCGGGGGTTTTGACGTTTTCGAACAGAGCCTACCAAGAGCTCTGGAAGGTCGAACCGGACGCTGCCTTTGCCGACATCACCATCCATGATGCTATTCAGGTCTGGAAACGGCGGTCGGCGCCCAATCTGCCGTGGGAGCAGATACAGGGCTTTGTAGAAAACAGGGAGGATCGCCTGAATTGGAGCATGCCGCTGTATCTTGTCGATGGGACCGAGCTGACCTGCCTGATCTCACCGATCCTTGACGGGGCCACGCTGATCCGGTTTCACCAGCGGAAAAAACATCCCGCAGAGATCGAAAATTCTGACGCCGTGAAGTCGCCACAAGACGCCTGATCCCCGCTTTCGCCTTGCGGCGCACCACCGCGGACAAGTATCCTTGCCGCATGGCATCACACGCACTTGATCTTACGCTGCAGGACGCAGACCAAACCGCCCGCTTGGCCGTGACGCTAGGGCGCGTGCTGACAGCAGGCGACGTTGTTTTATTGACCGGCGACGTCGGCGCGGGCAAAACGCATTTCGCCCGCGCATTGATCCAGTCCTTGCTCGACGTGCCCGAAGACGTTCCCTCGCCCACATTTACGCTGGTGCAGACCTATGACACCCGCGATGCCGCGATCTGGCATGCGGATCTCTATCGGCTGACCTCCGTCTACGAGATCGAAGAGCTGGGGCTGACCGATGCCTTCAGCGATGCCATCTGCCTTGTGGAATGGCCCGACCGGCTGGGCGATGTGCGCCCCGAAGATGCGCTGAACCTGACCCTGACTGTCACTGGTGATGACACACGGCGGCTGTCTGCCACGTGGAACGACGATAAATGGCACGAAAAGCTGGGGGCATGGCGCAAATGACCGACCGTATAACCGCCATCCAGAGCTTCCTTGCCGATGCGGGATGGGCGCTGGCGCGGCGTGATCTGCTGGCCGGCGACGCGTCGAACCGCCGGTATGACCGTTTGACAAAGCCCGACGGCAACACCGCTGTGCTCATGGACGCCCCCGCCGAAAAAGGCGAAGACGTGCGCCCGTTCATCCGCATCGCCAACTGGCTGCGCACACAAGGTGCCAGCGCGCCCGAGGTATATGCCGAAGATATCGATAATGGTTTTCTGCTGATCGAGGATCTGGGCGATGACCTGTTCGCACGTTTGATGATCCAGACGCCCGCGATGACGCATGCGCTGTATACTGCTGCGACAGATTGCCTGCTGCACCTGCACAAGGCACCGCACCCCGATCTGCCGCTTTGTGATGCGGACTGGTTGACAGACGCGGCGCAAATGGTGTTCGAATGGTACGCCCCCGACAGCGACGCCGCGGCAGAGTTTAACGCATTGTTCACCCCATTGGCGCGCATATTGGACAGCGCTCCCCGCGTGATCATCCTGCGCGACTATCACGCTGAAAACCTGTTGTGGCTTCCCGAACGTTCCGGTTCTGCCCGCGTCGGGCTGCTGGATTTCCAGGATGCACTGCAAGGCCATCCCGCCTATGATCTGGTGTCGATCCTGCAAGACGCGCGGCGCGACGTTGCCCCAGCCGTCGAGGCCGAGATGATCGCGCATTACATCCAGCACAGCGGGCAGGACGGCACAGCGTTCCGCAGCGCCTATGCTCTGCTTGGGCTACAACGAAACCTGCGGATTTTGGGGATATTTGCGCGGCTGTGTCTGCGCGATGGCAAAGCGCACTATGTCGATTTCGTCCCCCGTGTTTGGGAATATGTGCAGCGCAACCTTGATGATCCGGCGCTTGAACCGCTGGCCAAGGTGCTGCACGCCGCGCTCCCCACGCCGACCCCCGATTTTCTAGAGGATTTAAAAGCCAGATGCGCAACGCCCCCAAAGCCGTAATGATGTTTGCCGCCGGGTTTGGCACGCGGATGCAGCATTTGACCAAAGACCAGCCCAAGCCGATGATCCCCGTCGCGGGGCGCCCCCTGATCGACCATGCGTTAGATCTGGCGCGCGGTATCGCGCCGGAACGCATTGTCGTGAACCTGCACTATAAACCCGACGCGCTGCTACAGCACCTTGCAGGGCGCGATGTGCAAACGATCGTGGAACAGCCTGATATTCTGGAAACCGGCGGCGGGCTGCGCAATGCGCTGTCGCTGCTGGGCAACGGGCCCGTTTTTACCATGAACACCGATGCGATCTGGGCCGGCCCCAACCCGCTGTCGTTACTGGCGGATGCATGGGACCCTGCCAAGATGGACGCACTGCTAATGGGCGTGCCCGTGGCGCAGGCTGTGGGTCACGCCGGTGACGGCGACTTTACGATGGATGCCGACGGTCAGCTGAAACGCGGGCCGGGTGTCGTCTATGGCGGGGTCCAGATCATCAAAACCGACCTGTTAGAGACGATTTCAGAGCGTGCCTTCTCGCTTAACCTCTTGTGGGACGTGATGCTGGACCGTGGGCGCATGTACGGGCTGGCATACCCCGGGCGCTGGTGCGATGTGGGCCACCCCGGTGGGATCACCCTTGCCGAAGATATGCTGGACGCCGCCGATGTTTGAACCGCAAGACGACCCGCGCGTTTTCGGGCTGGCCCCCGGTGTCGACTTTCCCAAGGAACTGGTGGGCGGGTTGCTTTCGCGGCTCTTAGGGCAGCCCGCCCACGCCATCGGGCGCATCGATCTGGTGGTGAACACCCGCCGGATGCAACGCCGCTTGCGCGAAATTTTCGATGCCGGTCCGGCCAGCCTGCTGCCGCGCATCCACCTGATCGACAACCTTGATACCCTGGGGACCGGCGTTGATCTGCCGCGGCCTGGTCCGGCTCTACGCCGCCGGTTAGAGCTGATAACCTTGGTGTCGAAACTGCTGGATCAAGCACCCGAGCTTGCCCCACGGGCGTCGCTTTATGACCTTTCGGATAGCCTAGCGCAGTTGATCGATGAAATGCAGGGCGAAGGCGTGCCAGTCGAGGCGGTAACCGAGCTGGATGTCAGCGACCAGTCTGGCCACTGGGAACGCGCGAAACAATTCCTTGATATTGCGCATCGTTATCTGGGCGAAAGCGTTACCCGTCCTGATCCGCGCGCGCGGCAAAGGCAGGTTGCGTTGCGGCTGATTGCGGACTGGCAAGAAAACCCGCCACAGCATCCGGTGATTGTCGCCGGCTCTACCGGATCACGGGGGACCTCGGCACTGTTAATGGAAGCAGTGGCAAAGCTGCCCCAAGGTGCGCTGGTGCTACCGGGTTTCTGTTTCGACATGCCACAGGCGGTCTGGACCGATCTGGGCGAGGATCAGGAAAAGATCGCGCAGGATCACCCGCAATACCGGTTCCGCGATCTGCTGTGCCGGCTTGAAATGTCGCGCAGCAAGATCGAGGCCTGGACCGACACGCCGCCCCCCTCTGCCGCGCGTAACGCTTTGGTGTCGCTGTCATTGCGCCCTGCCCCTGTCACCCACGTCTGGCTGACCGAAGGGCCGAAACTGCCCGATCTACACGAAGCCACCGAAGGGTTAACCCTGATTCAGGCCCCCACCCCCCGTGCCGAAGCGCTGGCCATTGCACTGCGCTTGCGTCAAGCGGTGGCAGACGGCAAAACCGCCGCGCTGATCACCCCCGACCGGATGCTGTCGCGTCAGGTCACCTCGGCGTTGGACCGCTGGAATATCCTGCCCGACGACAGCGCGGGCTTGCCGCTGCACCTGTCCCCTCCGGGTCGTTTTTTGCGTCACGTGGGCGATCTGTTCCTGCGTAAGCTCGATTCAGAGGCCTTGTTAACCTTGCTGAAGCACCCGCTGACCCATAGTGGCGGGGATCGCAACATCCACCAGCTCAACACTCAGCGGCTTGAACTGCAACTGCGCCGCGACGGGCTGCCCTACCCCGATGCAGATGGGGTTTTGAGACTGGCGCGCAAGACGGTATCGCGGTCGAAAGATCCTGCGCAGATGGATGTTTGGGCCGATTGGGTCGGCACCCACCTGACCGATTGTGAACTAACAGGCGACCGGCCACTGGAAGAATGGGTCGCCCTGCATATGGCGCTGGCCGATGCCATCGCCGACGGTGCCGCGCCAAGCCAGCCCAACGGATTGTGGCAGCACCACGCGGGCGAAGAGGCGGCAAAGGTGATGAACGACCTTGCCGAAAACGCGCCCTATGGCGGCGAAATGTCGGCGTCGGATTACACCGATTTGGTCGGCGCGCTGCTGCAACAGGGCGAAATCCGCGACCGCGACGCGCCGCATCCAAACGTCATGATCTGGGGCACGCTAGAGGCCCGCGTGCAGGGCGCCGATCTGGTGATCCTTGGCGGGCTCAACGACGGCGTCTGGCCCGAAGCGCCGCCGCCGGACCCTTGGCTGAATCGCCAGATGCGCCTGAAGGCCGGATTGCTGTTGCCTGAACGGCGGATTGGCCTGTCTGCACATGACTATCAACAATCCATCGCCGCGCCCGAGGTCTGTTTGACCCGCGCGATCCGGTCGGACGAGGCGGAAACCGTGCCCTCGCGCTGGCTGAACCGTCTAGGCAACCTGCTGAACGGTCTGCCCGCACAGGGTGGTGATGCGGCGTGGAAGGCGATGATCAGACGCGGCGATCACTGGCTGGATCAGGCGCGCGCTTTGGAAACCGTCGACCGTGTGACACCCGCGCCGCGCCCGTCACCGCGCCCGCCCCGTGCCGCGCGCCCCCACGCGTTGTCGGTGACAGAGATCAAACGTCTGATCCGCGACCCTTATGCGATCTACGCCAAACACAGCCTCAAACTGCGCGCGCTGAACCCGCTGGTGCAGTCGCCCGACGCCCCTGTCCGTGGCATCATTGTGCACGAAATCATGGAACGTTTCATCAAATCGGTGACAGCAGACCCCGCGCTTTTGACGAAATCGCACTTGCTAGAGACGGCAAAAACCGTGTTAGAGACCGAAGCCCCCTGGCCTGCCGCCCGTGTCATGTGGCTGACCAAGATCGAACGCATCGCCGATTGGTTCATCGAGAACGAGACGCAGCGACAAAGCTATTCCACCCCTGCCGCGTTTGAAAAAGCCGCCAAAGGCAGCCATAGTTTCGCAGATCTGGGCTTTACCCTCACCGGCTATGCTGACCGGATCGACCGGACGGAAGATGGCGATATTTTGATCTATGACTACAAGACCGGCACACCACCTAGCGTGGCTGAACAGAAAGCTTTTGATAAGCAGTTGCTGCTAGAGGCCGCCATGGTCGAAGAAGGCGGGTTCAAGGAAATCGGCCCTGCCCCCGTCGCCCAAGCCGCCTATATCGGGTTGGGCAGCAAGCCGGTAGAACGCCCTGCGCCTCTGGAAGACGAACCACCGGCAGAGGTTCTGGCCAAGCTGCACGCGCTGATCACCAGCTATCTGTCTGATGAACAAGGCTTTACCTCGCGCCGGATGGTGAAGACCACGGATTTTGAGGGCGATTACGACCAGTTGGCGCGGTTTGGAGAGTGGGATGCCACGACCGAACCTGCGCCGGAGGATTTGACATGACCGCCCCCTTTGACGACGCAACCCGCGCCCAGATCGACGCGGCGCGGCCTGATGCTTCGACCTGGTTGGGGGCGAATGCGGGGTCGGGCAAGACCCGCGTGCTGACCGACCGCGTGGCGCGGCTGTTGCTGAACGGGGTTGAGCCGCAGCATATCCTGTGTCTGACCTATACCAAAGCCGCCGCGTCCGAGATGCAGAACCGGCTGTTCAAACGGCTGGGCGCATGGGCGATGCTGACAGATACCGACCTGCGCCATTCGCTGTCTGAACTGGGCGTCGAGGACGGTTTTAGCCCTGAAAAGCTGCGCATGGCCCGCACGCTGTTTGCCCGCGCGATCGAAACCCCGGGCGGGCTGAAGATCCAGACCATTCACTCGTTTTGTGCGTCTCTATTACGGCGCTTTCCGCTAGAGGCAGGGGTAAGCCCGCAGTTCACCGAGATCGAAGACCGCGCCGCCGATCTGTTGCGGGCCGAGATTGTCGATACCATGGCCGAGGGTCACGATGCCGCCCTGATCACCACGCTGGCACGGATGTACACGGGCGAGGATTTCAGCAAGCTCACCCGCAGTATCGTCGGCCAACGCGAAGGTTTTGCCGATGTATTGTCGTGGGAAGATGTGCTGGCGCTGTTCGACCACCCCGCCGATCTGACCGAAGAAAAAATCACGGCTTCGGTGTTTCTGGGGTCAGAGGCGATGATCCTTGAACAGTTGATCCCACCGATGCGGGCCAAGGGTGGGCTGGACGGGAAGGCTGCGGAAAAGCTTGCCACGATCCAGACGATGGGCATCACCGCCCTGCCCGTTCTGGAAGACGTGATGCTGACTGGTGCGGGCGCCAAGGAACCCTTTACCGCTAAGGTCGGCACCCTGCCCACCAAACCGACCCAAAAGCTGCTGTTTGATCTGATGCCGCAGGTCGATGATCTGATGCGACGGGTCGAAGATGCCCGGGACGCGCGGCTGGCACTGCGAGCTGCGCAGAAGACCCATGTGCTGCACCAATTTGCGCAGCGGTTCCTCGAGATTTATGCCCGCGAGAAACAAAAACGCGGCTGGCTGGATTTTGATGATCTTATCCTCAAGGCACGGGCGTTGCTGACCAATCCGGCGGTTGCGGCATGGGTGCTTTACCGGATCGACGGTGGCATTGATCATATTCTGGTGGATGAAGCGCAAGACACCAGCCCGCGCCAATGGGATGTGATCGAACGGCTGGCCGATGAGTTCTATAGCGGCGATGGTGCCCGCGAAGAGGAAGACCGCACGCTGTTTGTCGTCGGTGATAAAAAGCAGTCGATCTATTCCTTTCAGGGCGCCGACCCGCGTGAATTCGACCACAAACAGGACCTGTTCGAGCAAAAAATCACCCAAGCCGGCCAGACCTTCCAGCGGCGCAGCCTTGAGTATTCGTTCCGATCGTCCTCGGCGATCCTGCAACTGGTAGATACGACGCTGGCCCCCCATACCGACGCAGGGTTTCAGGCAGACGCCGCGCATAAAGCGTTCAAATCCGCCCTGCCCGGCCGTGTCGATCTATGGCCCGTGGTCGAGAAGACAGACGAGGCCGATGACCGTGAATGGTCCGATCCGGTGGATCAGAAATCTGCGCATCACCATGCGGTCGTTCTGGCCGACCAGGTCGCGTCCCAGATCAAGGAACTGATCGAGGGCGACCATTATTTGCCCGTCGATACCGACACCCCGGGTGCCTTTGCCCGACGGCGCATCCGTGCGGGCGATTTCCTGATCCTTGTGCAACGCCGCAGCGATCTGTTTTCAGAAATCATTCGCGCCTGCAAGACCGCCGGTGTCCCTATTGCGGGGGCCGACCGGCTCAAGGTCGGGGCCGAACTGGCGGTCAAGGATCTGGCGGCGCTGCTGTCGTTTCTTGCCACGCCCGAGGATAACCTGTCGCTGGCGACGGCGCTGAAATCGCCTCTGTTTGGCTGGACAGAGCAGATGTTGTTCACCCTGTCCCACTACCGCAAGGAAGATCACCTGTGGCAGGCGTTGCGCAGCAGCGACGCATATCCTGAAACCGTCGCGATCTTGCGGGATTTGCGGGCGCAGGTCGATTTCCTGCGGCCCTATGACCTGATTGAACGCATCCTCACCCGCCACGACGGGCGCCGCAAGCTGCTGGCGCGGCTGGGATCAGAGGCGGAAGACGGGATCAACGCCATGCTCTCGCAGGCGCTGTCGTATGAGCGCGGCGCGATCCCGAGCCTCACCGGTTTTCTGGTGTGGATGCAGACCGACGACCTCGAGATCAAGCGCCAGATTGATAACGCGTCAGATCAGGTGCGCGTGATGACCGTGCACGGGGCCAAGGGGCTTGAGGCACCGATCGTGATCCTGCCGGATACCGGCAAGCGCCCGTTGGTGATCCGCGACGAAATTATCAAAATCGGCGACACGCCTGTGTGGAAACTTTCCGAAGGTGACATGCCGGCCGCGATGCGCGGTGCGCTGGACGACCGCAAAGCGCGCGAAATGGCGGAACGGCTGCGGCTGCTTTACGTGGCGATGACGCGCGCCGAAAAATGGCTGATCGTCGCCGCAGCGGGTGATCTGCCCAAAGATGGCAATAGCTGGTATCAGATGGTCGGCGCTGCCATGGGTCAGGCCGGTGCAAAACCGGTAGGCAGCTCGGGCGGAATGCGCTTTGAACACGGCGACTGGGATGCGCTGCCGGTGGTTGATACTGCATCAAAAACCGACATTAAGCCTTTATTAGAGCCTATTTTCAGCACGCCCCTCACCAATATCCCCGAGCGTGCCAAGACGATGGCCCCTTCAGACCTGGGTGGTGCCAAAGCCCTTCCCGGTGACGATGGCCAGTCAGAGGCAGAGGCGAAGTCATACGGCAATCTGGTCCATAAGATGCTGGAAACACTGCCGATGATGCAAAGCGACCGGTGGAACGGCGTGCTGCAAACCTTAGCCCAAGGGTATGATGATGTGACAGCTCAGGCTGCGTTGAAAGAGGCGATTGCCGTGCTCAATACGCCCGCCATTGCGCATGTCTTTGGCAAGGATGCGCTCGCAGAGGTCCCGATTACTGCGCCGTTGGGCAGCGCGCGCCTGCATGGTACAATCGACCGGCTGCTCGTATCCGATACGGATGTGTTGCTGGTGGATTATAAAACCAACCGCGTGGTGCCAGACACGCCGGATCGCTGTCCCGAAGGGATTCTGCGCCAGATGGGTGCCTATGCCGCAGCACTGGCGCAGGTGTTTCCCGACCACCGTATTCGCACTGCGATCTTGTGGACGCGTACTGCTGCGCTGATGGAACTGCCCGATGCACTGATCACAAACGCCCTATCGCGGGTGCGCGATCTTGACGGGACGCATGGGGCTACATAGGTTCCCATTCTAACCAACCCCCGTGCAGGAGCAGCAAAATGGCAACCGTCGCAGTCACAGACGCAACATTCGACGCAGAAGTTAAGAATTCCGATATCCCCGTCGTGGTGGATTTCTGGGCTGAATGGTGCGGCCCCTGTAAGCAAATCGGCCCCGCGCTGGAGGAACTCTCCGCCGAGATGGATGGCAAGGTAAAGATCGTCAAAGTCAACGTTGACGAAAACCCCAACAGCCCCGCCCAGATGGGTGTGCGTGGCATCCCTGCCCTGTTCATCTTCAAGAATGGTGAAGTCGTATCAAACCTGGCCGGCGCCCGCCCAAAGGCGGCACTGCAAGGCTGGATCGAAGAGTCGATTTAAGCTACCGCACCCGTAGCAAGCACATTATTTGGCGCGTCAGGCAAAAGCTTGGCGCGCTATTTTTTTAATCCGCTCGAACCGCATCACATTGGCGAGCGAGGCATGTTCCTGAATGCGGTTCCAGTCGGTTAAAATCTGCACCCGCGTTAGGAATTGCACCGTGGGATCATCGGGCGGCACAAAGGTGTATCCTTGGAAAAATGCCTCCCATGCGGCGGGGGGTACGGCGTATCGCTTGGGCAACGCGTCGAGGTCTCCGACCATCTGGGTGTAGCTTTGCAGCAGTCGCGCGATGTCATATCCCACAGGCGATGGCGTGGTCGCTGAAAAGTCGAATGCTGCAGTTTCATCCACTGACATCACCAGATTAAGCCCGTTCAGATCACCATGTTTGGCCGCGATGCTGCCCGCGTGCCCTTGGGCCTGCGGCGCATAATCGGCAATGCGGTCCACATAAGCCGCAAAGCGCTGCTTGCCATTGATGCGACGCTGGCCGCTTTCGATACGCGCCACCAACCGCTGCAGGTGATTGACCATGAAGTGCGGCTGGAACGGGCGTGTGCCCTGCACCGTGGCCCCGTGGTACGCCGCCAGCCAGCCACCGGCACGGCGCAGCAAGGGCGCGTGATCTTCTGTCTTTCGACACAGGTCCAGAAACGTGTCCCCCTTGGCAAAGCGCATCAGATAGGCCTGCGCCTCGTGATCCGCCGCCAATATCTGCGGCACCGTATAGGCGGGTATCCCGTCCAGCGCGTCACAGGCCGCCTGATGCGCCACCAGCATCTTGGTGAACCGGTCGGTATCCGCAGGACGTGTGACATATTTCAACACCACAGCAGCACCATCGCGCCCGTCATACCGCTGCACGATCTGGCGTTGTTTCTGATCGTCCTTGATCCACTCCGCGCCACACACGTAGGTTTCTGCCGCGAGACCCGCTTTTCCGGACAATCTGCCAAACACTTGAAAAGCCTCGACTTTAAGGGCGTCTACCGGGGGCATTCAAATCCTTTCCGGACAATAGCCTTGCGAAACAGCGGCGGGGTTTTCATATAGGTTTGAACTATGGAGGCTACATGTCAAAGCAAGAATTCCCCGGCTGGCACGGGACCACCATCATCGGTGTGAAGAAAGACGGCGAAGTCGTGATCGCGGGCGACGGTCAGGTCAGCCTTGGCCAGACCGTCATCAAAGGGACCGCGCGCAAGGTGCGCCGTCTCAGCCCCGGTGGGTTTGACGTTGTCGCGGGCTTTGCCGGTTCTACCGCAGATGCTTTCACGCTGCTGGAACGGCTTGAAGCCAAGCTGGAGGCGACGCCGGGTCAATTGGCGCGGGCCAGTGTCGAGCTTGCCAAGGACTGGCGCACCGATAAATACCTGCAAAAGCTCGAGGCGATGCTGATTGTGACGGACGGGCGAGAACTGCTGGTGATCACAGGCGCGGGCGACGTGCTGGAACCCGAACACAGCGTCGCGGCTATCGGGTCGGGCGGGAATTATGCACTGGCCGCCGCGCGCGGCATGATGGACAGCGACCGCGACGCCGAAACCATCGCCCGCGACGCGATGAAGATCGCGTCTGACATCTGCGTTTATACCAATGGCAACCTCACGGTGGAGAAAATCTCACAATGACCGATCTTACCCCCCGCGAAATCGTATCCGAACTTGATCGTTTTATCATCGGCCAGAACGACGCCAAACGAGCCGTGGCCGTGGCCCTGCGCAACCGCTGGCGCCGCAAGCAGTTGGGCGATGACCTGCGCGACGAAGTATACCCCAAGAACATCCTGATGATCGGGCCCACCGGCGTCGGTAAAACCGAAATCAGCCGCCGGCTGGCAAAACTGGCGCGGGCGCCGTTCCTCAAGGTGGAAGCTACAAAGTTCACCGAAGTCGGCTATGTCGGGCGCGATGTAGAACAGATTATCCGCGACCTGATCGATAGTGCCATTGTGATGATCCGCGAACACATGCGCGAAGACGTGAAGGTCAGCGCCCATAAAGCCGCGGAGGAACGCGTGGTGGACGCGATTGCCGGAAAAGATGCCCGCGAAGGCACCCGCGACATGTTCCGCAAAAAGCTGAAATCGGGCGAGCTGGACGACACGATGATCGAGCTTGAAGTCGCCGACACCTCTAGCCCGTTTCCCACCATGGATATCCCCGGGCAACCCGGCGGTGGCATGGGGATGATGAACATTGGCGACCTGTTTGGCAAAGCCATGGGCGGTCGCACGGTCAAGAAGCGTCTTTCGGTGTCCGAAAGTTACGAGGTACTGATCAGCGAAGAGGCCGACAAGCTGCTGGATGACGAAACCGTCAACCGCGCGGCAATCGAGTCTGTGGAGCAGAACGGCATCGTGTTTCTGGACGAGATCGACAAGGTCTGCGCCCGCTCTGACGCGCGCGGCGGTGATGTCAGCCGCGAAGGCGTGCAGCGCGATTTGCTGCCGCTGATCGAGGGTACCACCGTGTCGACGAAATACGGTCCGGTGAAAACTGACCATATCCTGTTTATCGCCTCGGGTGCCTTCCACATTGCCAAACCGTCGGATCTGTTGCCCGAATTGCAGGGTCGTTTGCCCATCCGGGTTGAACTGCGTGCGCTGACGGAAGATGACTTTGTTCGTATTCTGACCGAAACCGATAACGCGCTGACGCTGCAATATACCGCGCTGATGGGCACCGAAGAAGTCGAGGTCAATTTTACTGACGAAGGCATCAGGGCACTGGCCAAGATTGCGGCCGATGTGAACCAGTCCATCGAAAACATCGGGGCACGGCGCCTGTACACCGTGATGGAGCGCGTCTTTGAAGAGCTGTCGTTCACTGCGCCGGATCGCACCGGCGAAAAGATCACCGTCGACGGCGATTTCGTTGAAAAGAATCTGGGCGAGCTGACTCGATCCACCGATCTGTCGCGCTACGTTCTTTAGGTCTTTTCAATCTGCCATGCGCCTGAGAAGGATGGCGCATGGCATACTTCAGATTTATCCGCGCCAATTGGGTGTTCTTGTTGGCGGGTTTCCTGCTGACATTCACGTCGGCCTATGGGCAAACCTATTTCATCTCGCTTTTCGCAGGCGAGATTAAGGGCAGCTTTGGCCTGTCTGATGGGCAATGGGGCGGCATTTACACGATCGGCACCACGCTATCGGCGATCACGATGGTCTGGGCCGGTGTGCTTACTGACAGGTTTCGGGTACGCCGTTTGTCGTTCTGGGTGATGGTCGCGTTGGCGGGGGCCTGTCTGGCGATGGCTGCCGTGCCGAACTGGATCGCGCTGATCTTTGTCATCTATGCGCTGCGGTTGACGGGTCAGGGGATGATGTCCCAGCTGAGTGCCGTTGCCATGGTCCGCTGGTTCGAGGCCGCGCGCGGCAAGGCCTTGTCCCTGTCGTCGATGGGGTTTGCAGCGGGTCAGGCGATCTTGCCCGTTGTATTCGTAGCCCTTTTTGCCAGTTTCCACTGGCGCAGCCTATGGGTGCTGGCGGCCGTGCTGGTGGTGATCACCATGCCTGTCATGCTACTATTGCTGCAGCAGGAACGGACGCCGCAATCCATGGCGCAAAGCACGCAATCGGCGGGGATGGACGGCCAACACTGGACACGGTTGCAGATGTTCCGGCACGGGTTGTTCTGGCTGATGATCCCCTTGGTCATCGGGCCTGCCGCGTGGGGCACGGCGTTATTCTTTCAACAGGTCCACCTGACAGAGGTGAAGGGCTGGACGCTGGTCAGCTTTGTCGCGCTGATGCCGCTTTATACCGTGACATCCGTGATTTCGACCTTTGTGTCGGGCTGGGCCATTGACCGGTTCGGCGTGACGCGGGTGACACCCTTGCAGATGGTGCCCTTTGCCGTGGCGTTCGCGGTGCTGGCCTTTGCCGATACCATTGCAATGGCGGGTGTGGGGTTGATGATCTTTGGCGTGGGGCAGGGCATGCAGGCGACCGCGACCTCTGTGTTCTGGGCCGAATTCTATGGCACACGCTATATCGGATCGATCAAGGCCGTGGGGGCCGCGCTGATGGTCTTTGGATCGGCCATTGGGCCGGGTGTCACGGGGCTTTTCATTGATCTGGGCGTCGATTTTCCGCAGCAGATGATCCCGATCGCGATCTATTATGTCATCGCAGCGATCATGGCGACCGCCGGTGTGCTGCTGTATCGCAAGCGGCTGGTAGCCCGCTAGGGATTTTTACCTGTGGCGGCGCAGGTAAACGTAGTAGGCGCCGCCACCGCCGTGGCTGATATGCGCCTGACTGACCTGAAGCACCGCAGACGACAGCGGCGGCATCGACAGCCATTGCGGCACCTGATGGCGCAGCACGCCGTGGCGCACGGGGATAGGGCCGCCTTCGTCGCGCATCTTGCCCTTGCCGGTGATCACCAACACAAGGCGCCGCCCTTTGGCATGAGACCCGAGAATGAATTTGGTCAGGGCAGGATGGGCGCGGTCCAGCGTCATGCCGTGCAGGTCGATCCGGCCTTCGGGGCGCATCTTGCCGCGCTTGAGCTTGCCGAAGGCTTTTGAATCCATCTGAACCGGCGACTGGCGCAATTGTTCAGGCAACGAAGGCACCAGATCATGGGTGTTGCGCCGTGGTTTGGGATTGGGCTTGCCCAGCAGGACAGAGGTCGTCTTGCGGATCTGCGGCGGCGTCGGGCCAGGGCCCTTAAGTGCAGTGGCGCCGTCGATTTCGGCACGGAACAGCTTGTCGACGTCCAGCTTTTCTGTCCGCTCTGCCACCTTTTTCCAAAGGGAAAGATCATCCTTGTTCAAGCGTTTTCGGGTCATAGCAGTGGCTCCGGCAGGAGAGCGTAAGCCCGCTGGATCGGCATCAATACCATCATTCGCCCAGGGTCTCGCAGCTTTCCGGCGGCACGGCCCGCCTCGTCACCGGTGCCAAAGAACACATCCGCCCGCTGAGCGCCCTTGATCGCCGAACCGGTGTCCTGCGCGATCATCAAGCGGTGCATCGGTTCACTGCCCTGTTTTTCGATCCAGACAGGCGCCCCGAGCGGTATAAACTTGGGGTCAACGGCGATGGTGCGTAGGGTTGTCACGGACCGGTTCATCGCGCCGAGCGGCCCTTGGTCGGCGGGCACCTGACTGACCTCGCGAAAGAACACATAGGACGGATTGTGGTACAGCAGTTCGCGCCCGTCTTCGGGGTTGCGCCGGACCCAGTTCTTGATCACCTCGGCGCTGACCTGATGCGGATCATAGACGCCACGGCGCACCAGTTCGACGCCGATCGACCGGTACGGGTGGCCGTTCGCACCACGATAGCCCACGCGCCGATAGCTGCCGTCGGGCAACCTTATCCGGCCAGACCCTTGAATTTGCAGAAAGAAAAGCTCTACCGGGTCGTCAACATAGGCGATTTCAAGGCCGCGCCCCTTCATCACATCAGTGTCCAGAATATCACGGCGCGGCAGCCATGGGTTATTCTCTTTTGCCTCTGGCGGCATGGCATAAACCGGATAGCGATAGCGGTCAGACGGGTAGAGATCGCCATCAAGTTCGGGTTCGAAATAGCCGGTGAACATCGCCTCGGCGCCGTCTTCGATCAACACGGGCCGGAACAGCAGTTCAAAGAACTGGCGCGGATCGGGATCGGACTTGGCATAGGCGCAGATGTTGCGCCAATCCACGCTCTTCATATCGCCGCAGGTGTTTACAAAGGTGCGCAACGCTGCGGCATGGTCGTCGGTTTCCCAGCCGTCAAGCTGGTCATAAGACAGGATGCTATAGGACACATCGGTCGCAGAAGCGGGCGGAGCCATCAGGCCCGCCCACAGAAATGCACCCGCACAGGCACTTTTTAACCGTCTGTAGAAACAAGCAGCCAATTTGGATCATCCGAGCCCATGACACGAGCAAACACCCATGTGTCTTTTTGACGATTGACCGCTGTCGCGCTGCCTTCGACGATTTCACCGTCGCGGTCTTTCACGACCGACGTCAGCTCGGCTACGAAACGGATCGTCAGTTCCGCCTCGTTGGTGGTTTTGTCCATCGTGGCGCTTTCAAGCTCCATCTCGCGGATGCCGACGAAATGGCTTTCCACGGTCAGGCCCTGATCTTCGCGTGCGGCGACGCCTTCGACAAAGCTTTCGTAGATCTCTTCCGACAGGAAGGGTTTGATGTCGTCGAGGTTGCCATGCTCGTAGCCCATCACGATCATCTCATAGGCACCGCGGGCACCGCCCAGAAAATCGCTGACGCCAAAGGATGGCTCAATGCGTTTCATCTCGGCCAGGGCGAGCGCTGTGTCGGACCCTTCGGGCGCGTGATCGGTGATATCCAGATCGGGGCCGCCTTCGATCACTTCGAATGCGGGGCCGGTGGGGCGTTCAGGCTTCTCGCTGACCTCAGCCGGTTTTTCGAAACCGGTGCGCGTGCCAAGCACATTCTTGAGGCGCAGGATCAGGAACACGGCAATAGCGGCCAGTACCAGAAGCTGTATCATGGGCGAATTCATAGGTACCTCGTGCTAAGAAACATGGAAACGTCGGTCTAGTGCCCCTATGTAGGGTGTGAACAGGGCCAAGTCCACTCTGGCCCATAGGAAAGGACGCCTGCCATGTGGCTGTTTTTAGCTTTTATTGCCGTACCGCTGATAGAAATAACGTTGTTCATTCAAGTGGGTGGGGCGATTGGCCTCGGCTGGACCTTGGCGATTGTTGTGTCGACAGCGATTATCGGCACCTATCTGATGCGCGCACAGGGGGCGCTGGCACTTGGCCAGATCAAATCATCCCTGTCCGAAGTCCGCGATCCGACCGAACCGCTGGTGCATGGCGCGATGATCCTGTTTGCCGGTGCCTTGCTGCTGACCCCGGGTTTTTTCACTGATGCTATCGGCTTTGCCCTTTTGATACCGGGCGTGCGCACGGCTGCCTTCAAAGCGGTCCGGAGCAAGGTTAGCGTATCTGGTGTTCACATGGGCGGCACCACCGGGCCCCGACGGCCGCAGCCCCATCGTCCGATGCAGGGCGACGTCATCGACGGCGAATATCACGAGCTGTCAGAGCAGGACCGCGGGCCCAAGCGCCCGTCTGGCTGGACAGACCATTGAGCGCGGCCAAGCGATCTGATAAGCCCGACGAAATGAGTTTTTAGTCTTAAGGAGCCTTTGAATGGCTGAAGAAGAAGCAACACAACCGACCCAAGCTGCACAGCCGAAAATGCGCATCCTGGGTCAGTTCATCCGCGATATGTCGTTTGAAAACATCATGGCACAAAAGGGCGCGCCAACGGATGTGCAGCCAGACGTGCAGGTTCAGGTCAATCTGGATGCGAAAAAGCGGTCTGCTGACAATCAGTATGAATCCGCGATCAAGCTCAAGGTGACATCAAAGGCCAAAGGCGGCGACGCAACGCTGTTCTTGCTTGAAATCGACTATGTCGGGATTTTCCACGTCGAGAGCGTGCCAGAAGATCAGATGCACCCGTTCCTGCTGATCGAATGCCCGCGCATGATCTTCCCGTTTCTGCGCCGTGTTGTCAGCGATGTGACCCGTGACGGTGGCTTCCCGCCGCTGAACCTCGAGAACATCGACTTTGTCGCGCTGTATCGCAACGAAATCGCGCGCCGTCAGTCAGAGAATACGCAAAAAGCAGACGCCTAAAGCGTCTTCCACACAGCGCTGTCGCCCAGTTTATCGACAAATTCGGTATGGGCGGCAGTCTCTTGCGGGGTAATCCGCGAGGGCAGGGGCGTCGGGCGCGGTTTGGGCGCCCAGTCGGGGGTGGTATCACCTTCTTTGCGCTCTGGCTTGGTCGACAGACCAAAATCAGGCTGCCGCCCGCCAATCAGTTCAAGATACACCTCCGCGAGAATTTCACTATCAAGCAAAGCCCCGTGCAACGTACGCGACGCGTTATCGATGCCGAAACGACGGCACAGCGCATCCAGCGACGCCGGTGAGCCAGGAAAGCGTTTGCGTGCGATGGCCAGCGTATCCAGCGCCTGTTCCCACGGGATCTGGGGCAGGCCCATCCACTTGAGTTCAGCATTCAGGAATTTGATGTCAAAAGCCGCGTTGTGGATCACCAGCTTTGAATCGCCGATAAAATCCAGAAATTCCTGCCCGATCTGCGCAAATTTGGGTTTGTCGCGCAGGAAATCATCCCCCAGCCCGTGCACCTCGAATGCCTCGGCGGGCATGCTACGTTCGGGATTGATATACTGGTGGTACGTATTGCCGGTCGCCACGTGGCCCATTAGCTCAACCGCGCCAATTTCTACGATCCTATCGCCGCTTTGAGGGTCGAATCCGGTGGTTTCCGTATCCAGCACGATCTCACGCATGGGAAAGCTTTCCTTTGATATTGTCGATGACGGCCTGCACCTGCGCACGGGCGTGGGGCAGGGTGTCTGTTTCAATCACATAGTCGGCCAAGGCGCATTTTTCATCGTTTGGCATCTGTTTCGCACGTATGTTTTCGAACTGTTCCAACGTCATTGTGCCGCGTTCCATCACCCGCTTTTGCTGGATTTCCTCCGAAACAGTGACGCATGCAACCGCATCCATGCGTTTGTTACCGCCGGTTTCAAAAATCAACGGAATATCAAGCACGACAATCTCTGCCTTGGTATCGGCCAGAAAGGCCGCGCGGTCTTCGCCAACCAACGGATGCACAATGGCTTCGATCTTTTTCAACACGGTCGGGTCCGCATCAATCAGGTTTTTCAGCGCGGGTCGTGACACTTCGCCCGCGACGACGGCATCGGGCAACTCCTTTTGAAAGGCAGAAACTGCGGCGCCGCCCTGGGCATAAAGGCGATGTACCGCGGCATCGGCGTCCCAAACGGCACATCCCAGTTCAGCGAACATTTTTGCGGTGGTCGATTTCCCCATACCGATCGACCCGGTCAGGCCCAGTAGAAACATCAGCGCAACGCCGCCAAGCGTGTTTCGTGGTCCACTGTGGGGCGCGTGCCGAACCATCGTTCGAACCCCGGCACAGCCTGATGCAAAAGCATGCCTAAGCCGTCAACAGTGACACATCCTGCCGCTTCTGCCGCTTCCAAAAGGCTTGTCTTTAGCGGTGCATACACGAGATCCGTAACGACCGTATCTGCGCGCAGCCCGTTCAGCGGCACGCGCAGCTCTGATTTGCCAATCATCCCAAGCGACGTGGTGTTCACCACCAATGCAGCGTGGCCCACCATCATGCCCATCTGCGACCAATCATAGACGGTAACACGGTTTCCAAATACCGACCGCAGGCGTTCAGCCCGCTCTCGGGTGCGGTTGGAGAGCAGGATTTCAGGGACACCTGCATCCAGCAACGACCAAATCACGGCCCGCGCAGCGCCACCAGCGCCAAACACGCATGCGGGGCCAGACGACGGCACCCAATCCGGCGCACCGGCTTTCAGATTTTCGATAAACCCGTAGCCATCTGTATTGTCGCCCTGGATTTTGCCATCGGCGCGAAAGGTGATCGTATTCACCGCACCAATCATCGCCGCACGGTCCGTAATGATGTCCGCGATCTCGATCACGGCTTCCTTATGGGGGATCGTGACATTGGCCCCGACAAACCCCATTTTCGGCATCGTCTCTAGGACTTGGCGCACATTTTCGGGTTCGACGTGTAGCGGGATATAGGCGCCTTGCAGGCCAAGCGTTTTCAGCCAATGCCCGTGTATCTGCGGGGATTTCGAATGGGCAATCGGTGACCCGATCACACCTGCTAGCGGTATTTTGGCCAGGCTCATGCGGATAGATCCCCCCGTAGCGTCAAATAATTCAACAGTTCAAGCAAAGGTAACCCTAGGACATTAAAGTAATCCCCTTCAATGCCGGTGAACAGCCTGACGCCTTCTTCCTCCAGCTTATAGGCACCGACCGCGTGCTGGATACTGTCCCAGTTTCGCGCAACGTAGTCTTCTATATAGTCGTCCGAAGCATCGCGCATCCGCAACCGGACCTGACCCACGTGGCGCCAGATCGGTTTGCCATCTTCGACGATAACCGCAGCTGACAACAAACTATGGCGATCACCCCGCAGGGATTTCAGCTGCGCAATCGCTTCGTCGGGCGTTGCGGGTTTCGACAGCAGCGTGCCGCGATGGTCGAGCACCTGATCGCAGCCCAGTACCAACGCACCGGGGGTCTTGTCGCTGACCTTGCGGGCTTTCATCTCTGCCAGTGTATCGGCGATGTCACGTGGGGGCGCCTGCTCTGCCAGCAGGGCCATCTTAATCATTTGTTCATCAATTCGCGCGACGCTCACCTCGTGAGGGACGCAAGCCTGTTGCAGCAACTGTGACCGGATCGACGAGCCGGAGGCGAGGATGAGACGTTGGGGCATGTGGATAAACCTGTGTGCGACGCTAGGAAGTTCTTAGGGATTTTTCCCCCGAATGGCGAGGGTCCGCAAAACCGTCGGGAAAACCCATGCCCTCCAGCCGGAATTTCATGTTTTATACGGGCAGGCATAAGGATAAATCCGAAATCCCCTGAACGGAGTTAATCCCAAGCTTATCCACAGACCTACACAGGTTATCCCCCGATTTTTTTTCGAATAACCCACTGAAAATATTAATTTTAATTTGACATCCCGTGACTTATCACTGTCGGAGGATTTACGAAGTACACAGGTGGATAAATCGAGGTACAAAACAGTAATCCACAGAAAATGGTCTCCCTACTTACATCATCATCTTTCTTCTTTTCTTATTTATATTAGTAAGAAGACCCAAACCGGAGTCTGACATGACCGACCTGCTTGCCATCGCCTACCCTTGGGTAAAATCGCTTCATATCATTTCGGTCATTTCGTGGATGGCCGCGCTGTTCTATCTGCCGCGCCTTCTCGTCCATCATACCGAGCAGGTAGGCCAAAGCGGCCCGACCCATGATCTTTTCAAAATGATGGAGTTCAAGCTCGCCACAGTCATCATGCGTCCTGCGATGATCGGCACGTGGATCTTTGGGCTGGCGCTGGTTCTCACGCCCGGCATTGTTGACTGGGGCGCTGTGTGGCCCTGGACTAAGGGTGCCAGTGTGTTTGCAATGACGGGCTTTCACGGGTGGCTTGTCGGGCGTGTGCGGGCCTTTGCAGCGGGGGAGAACAGCCTAAGCGGAAAACGTTACCGGATCATGAACGAAGTACCGACCCTGCTGATGATCATCATTGTGTTCTCGGTTGTCGTGAAATTCTAAGTTGATTGACGAAACCGGCCAATCTGAGTATGTGTTTGCTGCACCCCGTCCGGGGTTTGTATTAATCTGCCCATTTTTATGACACGACCCGCCCGTATTCCGGGACCGGAACAGGATATTTCCATGACAACCGAAACACTTAACCTTGCCGATCTAAAGGCGCAGACGCCCAAGAATCTTTTGGCGATGGCCGAAGAGCTTGAGATCGAAAACGCATCCACGATGCGTAAAGGCGAGATGATGTTCCAGATTCTGCGCGAACGCGCGGATGAAGGGTGGGAAATCTCTGGCGATGGTGTGCTGGAAGTGTTGCAGGACGGCTTCGGTTTCCTCCGCTCGCCCGAGGCAAACTACCTGCCGGGCCCCGATGATATCTACGTTTCGCCCGAGATGATCCGCCAGCACTCGCTGCGCACGGGGGACACGATCGAAGGATTGATCAAGGCGCCGGATGATACCGAACGCTACTTTGCGCTGACCGAAGTGACCAAGATCAACTTTGAGGAGCCCGAAAAGGCCCGCCACAAGGTTGCTTTTGAAAACCTGACGCCGCTTTACCCCGACGAACGCCTCACGATGGAAGTCGATGATCCAACGATCAAGGACCGCTCGGCACGTATTATCGATCTGGTATCGCCCATCGGTAAAGGCCAGCGCTGTTTGATCGTGGCGCCGCCACGGACTGGTAAAACCGTTTTGCTGCAAAATATTGCCAATTCGATCGAAAAGAACCACCCTGAGTGCTATTTGATCGTTTTGCTGATCGATGAACGCCCCGAAGAAGTCACTGATATGCAGCGTAGTGTCAAAGGGGAGGTCGTCTCCTCGACCTTCGACGAGCCTGCGACCCGTCACGTTGCTGTGTCCGAAATGGTTATCGAAAAGGCAAAACGTCTGGTTGAACACAAGCGCGACGTCGTAATTTTGCTGGATTCGATCACCCGTTTGGGGCGCGCCTTTAACACTGTGGTACCATCGTCCGGTAAGGTTCTGACCGGTGGTGTTGATGCGAACGCGCTGCAACGTCCGAAGCGTTTCTTTGGTGCCGCGCGTAATATCGAAGAGGGCGGGTCGCTGACCATTATCGCGACCGCACTGATCGATACCGGCAGCCGCATGGACGAAGTCATCTTTGAAGAATTCAAAGGGACCGGTAACTCTGAAATCGTGCTGGATCGCAAGATCGCAGACAAACGCGTCTTCCCTGCGATGGATATCCTCAAGTCCGGCACGCGGAAAGAAGATCTGTTGGTCGATAAAATCGATCTGCAAAAGACATTTGTCTTGCGTCGTATTCTGAACCCAATGGGTACCACGGATGCAATCGAATTCCTGATCGGGAAATTGAAGCAAACGAAGACAAATTCCGATTTCTTCGACTCGATGAACAGCTAAATATTCACTTAATTCAGTGGGTTAAATGATATGGATACGATATTCGCCCAAGCCACAGCGCAGGGGCGGGCCGGTGTTTGCGTCATTCGTATCTCGGGCCCGCAGGCTTTTTTAATCGCAAATGCCATCGCATCGCCCCTGCCAGCAGTGCGCCAAGCCGCGGTTCGCGCGGTCAGCGACGCCGAGGGGCAAATCCTTGATCGCGCGTTGGTTCTCACGTTTAAGGGGCCTAACAGTTTTACCGGCGAAGACACGGTAGAGTTGCACCTACACGGGAGTATTGCGGTAGTGCGGGCTGTGCTACGATTACTCTCCGGCTTCGACAACGCTCGCCTCGCGGAACCTGGCGAATTTACGCGTCGAGCGATGGAGAACGGTAAGCTTGATCTCACCCAGGTCGAAGGCTTGGGTGATTTGATCGAGGCGGAGACTGAGGTTCAGCGCAAGCAAGCGTTACGCGTTCTGTCCGGTCACTTGGGCCAGAAAGTTGACATCTGGCGCGAAAAACTAATACGCGCCGCTGCTCTGCTCGAAGTAACCATCGATTTCGCTGACGAGGATGTCCCGGTGGACGTTTCGCCGGAAGTGACTGCGCTTCTTACTGCGGTGAATGCCGACATTTCAAAAGAACTTGCAGGTACACACACCGCCGAACGGATCAGAACCGGATTTGAGGTCGCTATTATCGGACGACCGAATGCTGGTAAGTCGACTTTACTGAATGCTCTGGCGGGACGCGATGCTGCGATCACCTCGGCTGTTGCGGGCACGACGCGTGATATCATCGAGGTCCGGATGGATCTAGGCGGATTACCTGTCACACTCCTTGATACTGCCGGTCTACGAGAGGGCGCCGACGAGGTTGAAGCGATCGGAATTGACCGCGCTAAACATAGAGCTCAACAGGCAGACCTACGGGTCTTTTTGGTTGAGCAAGGCGAGGAGCTTCCTGTTTCTCTTATCCCCGATGATATTATCTTGCGCCCGAAGGCCGATCTTTTAGACGACCCAAAGGGGGCAATATCAGGTGTCACCGGGCAGGGCGTAAAGCAACTCGTTGATAGAATTCAAGAAATTCTAAGTGTTCGGAGCTTGAACGCCGGATTGGCCACGCATGAGCGTCATCGCGTTGCATTGCAGAAATCTGCCGAAGGTCTGGCATCTGCGATGTTGGTACTGGATCATGGGCCTGATCAATATGATATAGCGTCAGAAGAACTGCGCCATTCGATTCGTGCGCTTGAGGCGTTGGTTGGTCGGATTGACGTGGAAAATCTGCTAGATGTAATCTTCTCGAGCTTTTGCTTGGGTAAATAGATTGGAAAGTTTCACGTGAAACATTTTGATGTCATTGTTATTGGTGGTGGGCATGCCGGCGCCGAGGCTGCGCATGCGTCGGCACGTTTAGGTGCAAGTACCGCTTTGATAACAATGTCGCGCGATGGAATCGGCGTGATGTCCTGTAACCCTGCAATCGGCGGATTGGGAAAAGGGCACCTTGTGCGCGAAATTGACGCGATGGACGGCGTGATGGGCCGAGTTGCGGATAAGGCCGGCATTCAGTTTCGTCTTCTTAATCGTCGCAAGGGCCCAGCCGTACAGGGACCGCGCGCCCAAGCAGATCGCGCCATATATCGTCGCGAAATGCTTTCAGAGACCGAACAGCAAGCCAATCTTGAGATTATTGAGGGCGAAGTCACCGACTTTATCGTTACAAACGGGCGCGTAGGCGGAGCTGTGCTGTCCGATGGATTGAAAATTTCTGCGGCGGCGGTTGTTCTGACCACTGGCACGTTCCTTCGCGGCGTTATTCATATCGGTGATGTGTCACGCTCTGGTGGCCGAATGGGCGATAAGGCCTCCGTTGATCTCGCAAAACGTATCGATTCATTTGACCTGCCACTTGGGCGTTTGAAGACAGGAACGCCACCGCGGCTAGATGGTCGGACCATTGACTGGGAGAAGCTTGAATCCCAGCCAGGGGATGCCGAGCCTGTGCTTTTTTCGTTCTTGTCTAAAGCGACATCAGCGCCCCAAATTGCTTGCGGCATCACCCATACGAATGAGAAAACCCACGACATTATTCGCAGCAACCTCGCGCGTTCCGCGATGTATGGCGGTCATATAGATGGTGTTGGCCCGCGCTATTGTCCCTCGATCGAGGATAAGGTCGTAAGGTTTGCCGATAAGACCTCTCATCAGGTGTTTCTAGAGCCTGAGGGCGCTGACGACCACACCATTTATCCGAACGGTATTTCTACATCTTTACCCGAAGATGTGCAGCTTGAGTACGTACGTTCTATGGTCGGATTAGAGCGGGTTGAGATCATCCAGCCTGGTTATGCGATTGAATACGACTACGTAGACCCTCGGGCCCTTGACCTGACGCTCGCCGTGCGAAGCGTGCCGGGCCTTTTCTTGGCGGGTCAGATTAACGGAACGACCGGTTATGAAGAGGCTGCTGCGCAAGGATTGGTCGCTGGGTTGAACGCCGGGCTACTGGCTCAGGGCAAGGAAGCAATTACCTTTAGCCGGTCGGGAAGCTACATCGGGGTGATGGTTGATGACCTTACAACGCGGGGTGTAGCCGAGCCTTATCGGATGTTTACATCGCGAGCCGAATTCCGCCTTTCGCTTCGCGCGGATAATGCAGACCAGAGATTGACGCCGATTGCTATGGCATTGGGTGTCGCCGGTGCGGAGCGGATCGAGAGCTTTCAGACTAAGATGGCCAAAATCGAAGACGCTATGGAGATGCTTACCAAGTCTGCTTACGCCTCTAAGACCATTGAGTCTGCTGGGATTAAGGTTAGTCAAGACGGGTCCAAGCGAACTGGCTTTGAGCTTCTGGCGTTCCCAGATGTGACGTTCGAACACCTCATTAAGATTAGCTCTGAGCTTGAGATTATCGAGCCCCAAATTCGGCGACAGGTCGAACGCGACGCACTGTACGCACATTACATTGTGCGGCAGAAGAGGGATATAGACCTTCTACAGAAGGACGAAGCACATGTTATTCCTATTGAATTTGATTATAGTTCGATAGATGGGTTGTCTAATGAACTGAAATCGAAACTATCGCTTTCCCGGCCCGGAAACCTTTCACAGGCGGCCCGGATTGATGGCATGACTCCATCTGCGCTAACACTGCTACTATCACATCTAAAACGTGACAGCCGAAAGAAGTCAGCATAATGATCGGATCAGATGGCGATGTTTCACGTGAAACATTGAATAAGCTTCAGCATTTTGCAGGTCTCGTAGAAAAGTGGACAGTGAAGATCAATCTCGTTTCCAAGGCAAGCGTGTCCGAGCTTTGGGATCGGCATATTCAAGATTCTATTCAGCTTTACGCGCACGCACCAAAGGCAGACCATTGGGTCGATTTGGGAAGTGGCGGCGGGTTCCCGGCAATAATACTAGCGTTGATGGCAGAGCAAGAGGGACGGGATACTAGGTTCACCCTGGTTGAAAGCGATCAGAGAAAGTGTGTATTTCTGCGCACGGCAATTCGTGAGCTTAGTCTCAGCGCGTCGGTGGTAAATGACCGGATTGAATCAATCGAGCCGCTATCGGCAGATGTGCTTAGCGCACGAGCTCTCGCTGATCTATCTACCCTAATGGGATTTGCCAGCCTTCATATGAGCCCATCTGGAACTGCGCTCTTTCCGAAAGGCGAAAATTGGCGCGAGGAGCATAACGCGGCGAAATTGAAGTGGGCCTATACCTACGAGGCGATCCCGAGTAAGACGAACAGCTCAGCTGCAATCCTTAAGATCAAGGAAATCAATCATGTCTGACCTGTCTAGGCCATCAGGACCAAAGATTATTGCGATTGCGAACCAGAAAGGCGGCGTGGGAAAAACCACAACGACGATAAATTTGGCTGCCGCATTGGTCGAGCAAAAGCAACGCGTTCTCGTGATCGACCTTGATCCGCAGGGGAATGCCTCAACGGGTTTGGGTATCGAACTCGATGATAGAGAGTTTACAACATACGAACTGCTGCTCGAAGATATCGATCTGGACCAAGTTATCATGTCAACCGAAACGGAGGGCCTGCACATCGTTGCTGCGACGGTCGATCTCAGTTCGGCTGATATGGAGCTTATCTCTAACGAAAAGAGAAGCTTTCTATTGCATGACGCATTGCGTCAGACCCAAATGGACAGCTACGCCTTTGATTATATCTTAATCGACTGCCCCCCATCGCTGAACTTGTTGACGGTGAACGCGATGATCGCGGCGCATTCAGTTCTGGTCCCACTGCAAAGCGAATTTTTTGCTTTGGAAGGGCTCTCGCAGCTTATGCTTACAATCCGAGAGGTCAGGCAGAACGGTAATAAAGATCTTCGGATCGAGGGGGTTCTTCTGACGATGTATGATCGGCGGAATAATCTGTCTCAACAGGTTGAGCAGGACGCCCGAAGTAATCTGGGTGAACTGGTATATAGAACTGTCATCCCGCGGAATGTCCGCGTCAGCGAGGCACCAAGCTACGCGATGCCGGTTCTTAGCTATGATAGCGGATCGAAAGGTGCCAAGGCGTATCGCGATCTCGCGCGAGAAGTACTGGCGAATAGTGTTATATAAATAAGGGGTCAGGCAATGGCAGATAGAGACAAACGACGCGGTTTGGGTCGCGGATTGTCGGCTTTGATGGCAGATGTAGCGGAGACACAAACGGTGGCATCAGAAGGCGCAGCGGAACAGTATGTTCCGATCGAAAAAATCTCTCCTAACCCGGAGCAGCCGCGCAAGCGATTTGATCCACAGGATCTGGAGGATCTTGCGAATTCGATCCGAGAAAAAGGGGTCATCCAGCCGCTGATCGTGCGCCGCCGCGAGGACGGAACATTCGAGATTGTTGCCGGCGAACGGCGCTGGCGTGCGTCGCAAATGGCGCAGCTGCACCAGCTGCCGATCATTGTCCGCGAATTTACCGACGTCGAAGTTCTTGAAGTCGCGATTATCGAAAACATTCAGCGCGCGGACCTCAACTCGATCGAAGAGGCTGCAGGTTATCGCCAGCTGATGGATCGTTTCGGGCACACGCAGGAAAAAATGGCCGAAGCCCTGGGTAAAAGTCGAAGCCATATTGCCAACTTACTGCGGCTTTTGAACCTGCCTGAAAATGTGCTGGAATTGGTGCGGCAGGGTGATCTGACGGCTGGACACGCACGGACCTTGGTTCCGTCAAAGAACCCCGAAAAGCTTGCGAAGCAGATTATTGCGGGCGGCTTGTCGGTACGGGCTGCCGAAGCTTTGATTAAGAAAGAGCATCAGGCAGAAAATGGTGGTGTTGAAAAACGCACCGCTCGACCGACTGGTGAGAAAGATGCAGACACCCGCGCACTTGAAGGCGATCTTTCGGCGAATCTGGGCCTGAAAGTAACGCTGAACCATAAACCCGGGCAGGAAGCCGGCCAGATGGTACTGCATTACACGACCATGGATGAGCTGGACGAACTCTGCCAACGTTTGTCGGCTTCTTAATCGGACAATAGCTCGGCCAGGATAGCGTTCAGCACCATAAAACCCTGATCAGTGACAAAAAGCTGATCATGAACCCTAGAAATCATCCCGATGTCCTGCATCTGGGTGATTTTTTTTGTCGATAGGGGGGCACCCGCGAGGGCCTCGTAACGTCGAAGGTCAACACCTTCTTTCAAGCGCAGGCCCATCATCAAAAACTCGCTGCCTTGATCCTCGGTGGTAAGCAGCTCGCGGGGTTTTTCTGTGGCTCCACTTACGCTCGCGTCGAGCCAGCGTTTGGGGTTGCTGAAGCATTCGGTCGCAAATCGATTGCCATTCTGGGTCAAACGTCCATGCGCCCCGGGGCCGATACCCAGATAATCGCCGTACCGCCAGTAGATGAGGTTATGCCGCGATTGGGCGCCGTCGCGCGCATGGTTAGACACCTCGTAAGATGGCATACCCATCTCTCCGCAGATGTCTTGGGTTGCTGCATACATATCGGCACCAAGGTCATCAGTGGGAAGCCCTCGAAGCTTTCCGATCGCGTAGCGATCCCCAAAGGCGGTGCCTTGTTCGATCGTCAATTGGTACAAAGACATATGGTCTATCGCGAGGGATAGGGCCTGCTTCAGTTCGGCCTGCCAGTCGACCAAGGTCTGGTTCTGGCGCCCATAGATAAGATCAAAGCTGACGCGGTCGAATGTCGTGCGGGCAATATCGAACGCTGCCAGTCCCTCTGCGATGGTATGAATTCGCCCAAGCCGTTTCAGGTCAGCGTCGTTCAGCGCCTGTATCCCCATCGAAATACGGTTAACGCCGGCCTGCCGGAAAGCGGCGAAGCGATCGGCCTCGACCGAGCCTGGGTTCGCTTCAAGGGTAATTTCCAAGTCATTAGCTGTTGGCCAAAGGCGCCGAATTGCGGCAATGACGTCCGCGACGACATCAGGGTCCATCAAGCTTGGGGTGCCGCCGCCGAAAAAGACAGCGTTCAACACACGTCCTTGGGTTTCGGCTGCGCCGCGTTCCAGCTCTGACAGATAGGCGTCACGCCAAGCGCGTTGGTCGATTGAGCGACTAACATGGCTGTTAAAGTCACAATAGGGGCATTTAGCCTCGCAAAATGGCCAATGGATATAAAGGCCAAATCCGCCCTGACGCCAATCCTCAGTCAAAGCAGGCAGAAATCAGTTTGGCGAAAGCATCCGCACGGTGGCTGATTGCGTTTTTCGCGTCGGCGGACATTTCGCCGAAGGTTTGATTGTGTCCATCGGGCTGGAACATTGGATCGTAGCCGTGACCGATTTCGCCACGGATTGGCCAAACGAGGGAACCGTTAACCCGACCTTCGAAAATCTCTTCGTGGCCGTCTGGCCAGACCAACACCAATGTCGCGCAGAACCGAGCACGACGGGGATGGGGGGCGTTTGCCTCTTCCAACAGGTTATGGGTCTTGGTCATTGCCATGACGAAATCACGCCCGTTCGGCGTTTCGGACCAGTCGGCAGTGTAGACACCGGGGGCACCGTCCAGCGCTTCGACCTCTATGCCGGAATCATCCGCAAGGGCAGGGAGGCCTGTCGCCTCGACTGCCGCACGTGCTTTGATGCGGGCATTGCCGATAAAAGTGCTTTCGGTTTCTTCAGGTTCGCCCAGGTTCATTTCGGCGGCACCTTTGACAGAGACGCCGAAGGGGGCGAAAAGCTCTGTCATTTCTTGCAGTTTGCCCGCGTTGTGGGTGGCGACCAAAATCTGGTCGCCAGTAAATTTGCGGGTCATGCGGTGGCTGCCTTTTGCATCTCAACCAGCTCTGCCACGCCCTTTTCAGCGAGGTCCATCAGCTGGTTCATCTGGTCGCGTGAATAGGTAGAGCCTTCGGCGCTCATCTGGATCTCGATCAGCTTGCCAGTGCCGGTCATGATAAAGTTACCGTCAACGCCCGCTTCGGAATCCTCGGGGTAGTCGAGGTCGAGCACGGGCTGTCCCGCGTAGATACCACAACTGATCGCCGCGACCGGATCAACCAGCGGGTCGCTGATGACATCACCGGCCTTCATGAGTTTGTTTACCGCGAGCTTCAATGCGACCCAACCGCCCGTGATAGACGCACAACGTGTGCCACCGTCGGCCTGCAGCACGTCGCAGTCGATGGTGATCTGGCGTTCGCCCAAGGCACTGCGATCCACACCGGCGCGCAGGGCACGGCCGATAAGACGTTGAATTTCAACGGTGCGCCCGCCTTGTTTGCCCATCGCGGCCTCGCGGCGCATACGGGTGTTGGTAGCGCGCGGCAGCATGCCGTATTCGGCGGTGACCCAACCCAGACCGGAGCCTTTGATAAACGGGGGCACGCGGTCTTCGATCGTTGCTGTACACAGCACGTGGGTGTCGCCCATCTTGATCAGGGCCGATCCTTCGGCGTGTTTGGTAAAGCCGGTTTCAATCGACACGGCACGCAATTCATCAAGTTTCCGACCAGAGGGGCGCATAGGTAATTCCTTTTCCATTTGCCTTTGGGGATAACTCTGCGTTGCGGCGCGATGCAACCCCGATTGACGTTTGCCCCCTGACGCACATACTTCTGACTATATGGACAAAGCACCAACAGTTTTAGAAGAAATGAATGATCGCTCGCGTGAAGTTTTCCGCCGCGTGGTCGAAGGCTATCTGGCCAATGGGGACCCTGTGGGGTCGCGCACGCTGACCCGTGATTTCAGCGAAAAGGTCAGCGCAGCCACCATTCGCAATGTGATGCAGGATCTTGAATATATGGGCCTGCTTGGCAGCCCCCATGTCAGCGCGGGCCGTATCCCGACGCAGATGGGCCTGCGGATGTTCGTTGACGGCATGATCGAGATTGGCGACCCGACAGAAACCGACCGCGAAAAGATTGATGCGACCGTTGGCAACAACAACGCCGATGTCGGCGGTATCCTTGATCGCGTGGGGTCGGCATTGTCCGGCGTGACACAAGGCGCCTCGCTCGTGCTGACGCCAAAGCACGAAGCGCCGATTAAGCATATCGAATTCGTTTCACTGTCTCACGACAGGGCGCTGGTCGTTCTGGTGTTTTCGGACGGTCACGTGGAAAACCGCTTGTTCACCCCCCCGCCGGGCCAGACCCCCAGCAGCATGCGCGAGGCCGCGAATTTCCTGAACGCGCTGGTCGAGGGGAAGACCATCTCGGAATTGCAGCGCACCATCGCGCATGAGATCAGCCAGCGGCGCCAGCAGATCGACATTCTGGCGCAGCAACTTGTCGAAAGCGGGCTGGCCTTGTGGCAGGGTGAGGGCGAGACACCCGAGCGATTGATCGTGCGGGGGCGGTCGAATCTGATCAACGCCGAAGGCGAGGCAGAGAACGTCGAATTGATCCGCCAGCTGTTTGACGACCTTGAACGCAAGCGGGACATCGCCGAATTCCTCGAATTGGCCGATGCGGGCGACGGTGTGCGCATTTTTATTGGTTCTGAGAATAAACTTTTTTCACTTTCGGGTTCCTCTCTGGTGGTTTCCCCTTATATGAACGCTGATCGTAAGGTGATCGGGGCGGTCGGAGTGATCGGCCCCACGCGCCTGAATTATGGACGTATCGTGCCGATTGTGAATTACACGGCGCAGCTGGTTGGAAAGCTGATTTCGAACCGCAGCTAGAGGTGAATTATGGCAGAGCCGAAAGAGAACGAATTTCTGGATGATATCGATGACGCAGAGGCCGAGGCCTATGCTGATGAGATGGCCGAAATTGACGACGAAGCGTTGGAACTGGACGAATTGCGTGCCGAACGCGACCAGTTTAAAGACCGCTTTATGCGCGCCTTGGCCGACGCAGAGAACGCGCGCAAACGGTCTGATAAAGACCGTCGCGAGGCCGAGAACTATGGCGGGTCAAAGCTGGCCCGCGACATGCTGCCGGTTTACGACAACATGAAACGCGCATTGGAAGCCGCCACGGAAGAGCAGCGCACCATCTCTGGTCCGTTGCTGGAAGGCATCGAGCTGACGATGCGTGAATTGCTGAGCGTGTTCAAAAAGCACGGCATGGAAGTTATCGCACCTGAAGTGGGCGAAAAATTTGATCCTCAGCATCACCAAGCGATGTTCGAGGCCCCCGTGCCTGGTACCAAAGCAGGCGATATCATTCAGGTCGCCGCGGAAGGTTTCATGTTGCACGACCGTTTGCTGCGTCCGGCGCAGGTTGGCGTATCCTCTACCCCCGCAGGGTAAACGCCCGGGATAGAGCGGCCCTTCGGGGAGGATTTAAATCCATTTGGAAATGAGGGAGGCGGTCAGTTTTTGGCCGCCTCTTTTAGTTTGTACATCCATTCGAGTGCTTCACGTGGAGAGAGCTCATCGGGAATGATGTCTGCCAGCGTCTCTTCCAGCTTTGAGGTCTGTTTCGGTTGCGGCGCGGGTGTAGGGGCCACGGCGAACAGCGGCAGGTCGTCAATCAAAGTCTTCTGGGTTGCGCCGCCTTCGCGTTCGCCTTTTTCCAACGCTTCAAGCACGACGCGGGCGCGGGCAATGACGGAGGCAGGCAATCCGGCAAGCTGCGCAACCTGCACGCCATAAGACCGATCGGCAGCGCCCTTTTTGACTTCGTGCAGGAAGATAACCTCACCATCCCACTCCTTGACTGCGACGGTGGCATTATCGACCCCGTCCAATTTGTTCGAAAGGGCGGTCATCTCATGGTAGTGCGTGGCAAAGAGCGCACGCGAACGGTTGATGTCATGCAGATGTTCCAGCGTGGCCCAAGCGATGGACAGGCCGTCATAGGTCGCGGTGCCGCGCCCGATCTCATCCAGGATCACCAGCGCACGATCGTCCGCCTGATTGAGGATCGCGGCGGTTTCGACCATTTCGACCATAAACGTGGAACGCCCCCGTGCCAGATCGTCAGAGGCGCCTACGCGGCTGAAAATCTGGCTGATCAGGCCGATATGGGCGCTGGCGGCAGGCACATAGCTGCCCATCTGGGCCATCAAAGCGATGATCGCGTTCTGCCGCAGGAAGGTCGATTTACCCGCCATGTTGGGGCCGGTCAGCAGCCAGATGTTCGCGTTGTCACCATCGGCCGACAGGGTGCAATCGTTGGCAATAAACGGGCTGCCCGATTGCTGGGCCAAAGCACGTTCCACTACCGGGTGACGGCCACCCTGAATGTCGAAGGCACGTGAATTATCGACGCGGGGTTTCACCCAGTTCTGAGACTGTGCAAGCTCGGCCAGCCCAGCAGCCAGATCAATTTCTGCCAGTCCGGCCGATGCCACGCCGATGGGGCCTGAGTGGTCCAGAATGGCACGTTTCAGCGTTTCATAGAGCCGCTTTTCGATCTCTAACGCATGGTTGCCCGCGTTAAGGATCTTGGTCTCCATTTCAGAAAGCTCCACGGTAGTGAAACGGACCTGATTGGCTGTGGTTTGACGGTGGATAAAAGTATCCGTCAGCGGCGCCGACAGCATCTTTTCGGCATGAGTCGCTGTGACCTCGGCGAAATAGCCAAGCACATTGTTGTGTTTGATCTTGAGCGTAGAGATACCGGTGAGCGTGACGAAATCCTGTTGCATCTGCGCAATGACACTGCGGCCTTCGTCGCGCAGGGTGCGCACTTCGTCGAGCTCGCTGTTGTAACCGGGCGCGATAAACCCGCCATCGCGGGCGAGCAGGGGCGGCTCTGCGATCAAGGCTTCGTCCAGCAGGTCGATCAGGTCGTCATGGCCGGAGAGCCCTTTGGCGGCTTGGGCCAGCAGATCAGGTAGGGTGGCGGTTTGCATTTTTTCTGCCAATTGCCCTGCTTCGGTCAAGCCATTGCGGAGGGCTGCAAGGTCGCGGGGGCCACCACGATCAAGCGACAGGCGCGACAGGGCGCGGTCCAGATCAGGCACATTGCGCAGGTGCTGGCGGATATCGCTACGGATGGTCGGCGTATCATAGGCAAAGGAAATGGCGTCCAGACGGGCTTGAATCGTCTCTAACACACGCGAAGGCGACGAAATGCGCCGTTCGAGCAGGCGCGCACCACCTGCCGTTACGGTCTTGTCCATCACCGACAGCAGCGTGCCCGAACGACCACCCGTCAACGCGTGGGTCAGTTCAAGGTTGCGCCTTGTGGCGGCGTCGATCTGCACGCTGCGTGCCTCTGCTTCTTTTTGCGGCGGGCGGAGCAGGGGCAGTTTGCCTTTTTGCGTGATCTCAAGGTAGTCGATGATCGCGCCCATGGCGGAGATATCGGCGCGTTCAAAGCTGCCGAACGCATCCAGAGACCCGATACCAAACAGATCGCAGACCCTTTTCTCGGCCCCGCTGCTATCAAAGGCGGAACGGGCGATTGGGGTAAGTGCGATATCAAAATCAGACACTAAATCGCGCAAATCGGCCTCTTTCGCCTCTGACACGATCAGCTCTGACGGGGCCAGACGTGCCAGTTCGGGGCCGAGACGCGACAGGGTCAGGGGCATGACGTGAAACGCGCCGGTAGAGATATCAACCCACGCCAATGCATGGCCGTCGCGTACCTCTGCAAAAGCTGCAAGATAGTTGTGGCGCCGCGCTTCGAGCAGGGATTCTTCGGTCAAAGTACCGGGGGTGACCAGCCGCACGACATCGCGTTTGACCACCGACTTATAGCCGCGTTTTTTTGCCTCTGCCGGGCTTTCCATCTGTTCGCAGACCGCGACGCGAAACCCCTTGCGGATCAGCGTCAGCAAATATCCTTCGGCGGCATGTACCGGAACGCCACACATGGGGATATCTTCGCCGCCGTGCTTGCCGCGTTTGGTCAGGGCAATGTCCAGCGCCTCTGCTGCCGCGACGGCATCGTCAAAGAACATCTCGTAGAAGTCGCCCATACGGTAGAACAGCAGCGCTTCGGCGTACTGGGATTTGAGCTCTAGATATTGCGCCATCATTGGCGTGATTTTTTCTTCGGTCACTCTGCGCCCCCGGTTCGAGTTAACGCTGTGTACAAAACCGCGCCCCCAGACGAAAGGGCGGACCGACCACTGCGCGCACGGGGTCGCCGCGACGTCGCCCAAAGCGTGAGCGCCATCATGATTGTGTGAAGGGGCGATCGGCGATATCAAGCGAGAAACCAAGAGGAAAGCCGTTCCAGTGAACAAAAACCGTATTACGCCAGAAGAGGCGCTAGCCTTTCACCTTGAACCCACACCCGGCAAGTTCGAGATCACCGCGACCGTCCCTATGACGACCCAGCGAGATCTGAGCCTTGCCTATTCCCCCGGTGTCGCCGTCCCGTGCGAGGCCATCGCCGAGAACCCCGAACTGGCGTATGACTATACCAACAAGGGCAATTTGGTCGCGGTGATTTCTAACGGGACGGCGGTTCTGGGGTTGGGTAACCTTGGTGCGCTGGCGTCAAAGCCGGTGATGGAAGGCAAATCGGTGCTGTTCAAACGGTTCGCCGATGTGAACTCCATCGACATCGAACTGGATACCGAAGACCCCGAAGCGTTCATCAATGCGGTCAAGCTGATGGGCCCGACGTTCGGCGGGATAAACCTTGAGGATATCAAGGCGCCTGAGTGTTTCATCATCGAACAGCGCCTGAAAGAAGAGATGGACATCCCCGTCTTTCATGATGACCAACACGGAACGGCGGTAATCTGTGCCGCGGGGCTGCTGAACGCCTTGCGCATTTCGGGCAAAAAGATCGAAGACGTGCAGATCGTTTTGAACGGTGCCGGCGCGGCGGGGATCGCCTGTCTTGAGCTTCTCAAGGCGATGGGGGCCAAGCATAACAACTGCATTATGTGCGACACTAAAGGCGTGATCTATCAAGGTCGTACCGAAGGCATGAACCAGTGGAAATCGGCCCACGCCGCACAGACTGATCTGCGGACCCTGGAAGAGGCGATGAAGAACGCGGATGTGTTCCTTGGCGTGTCTGTCAAGGGCGCTGTGACGCCCGCGATGGTCGCCAGCATGGCCGATAATCCGGTGATCTTTGCGATGGCAAACCCCGATCCCGAAATCACCCCCGAAGAAGCACACGAAGTCCGCGCCGACGCGATTGTCGCCACAGGCCGCAGTGACTACCCCAATCAGGTAAATAACGTGTTGGGCTTTCCCTATCTGTTCCGCGGGGCGCTCGATATTCATGCGCGCGCCATCAACGACGAGATGAAGATCGCCTGCGCCCACGCGCTGGCCGATCTTGCGCGCGAGGATGTGCCGGACGAAGTGGCGCTCGCCTATGGCAAGAACCTCACCTTTGGTCGCGATTACATTATCCCGACGCCGTTTGACCCGCGATTGATCCACCGTATTCCGCCGGCCGTTGCACGTGCAGGGATGAATACCGGTGCCGCGCGGCGCCCGATCATCGATATGGACGCCTACGAGCTGAGCCTGAAGTCGCGCATGGACCCGACGGCGAATATCCTGCGGGGGATCAATGCCCGTGCCCGCGCCAATCAGGCGCGGATGATCTTTGCCGAGGGCGATGACCCCAAGGTCTTGCGCGCGGCGGTCATGTACCAACGCTCCGGTCTGGGCAAGGCGCTGGTGGTCGGGCGGCTTGACGACGTCAAGGCCAAGCTGACCGCCGCAGGAATGGAGGATGCACACCGCGAGCTCGAGATCGTGAACGCGGCCAATACCCAGTATCTGGATACGTATAAGTCATATCTTTACAACAGGTTGCAGCGCAAAGGGTCGGACAGCAAAGACATACACCGTCTTGCAGCACGAGATCGTCACGTGTTCGCCGCATTGATGCTGGCACATGGGCATGGCGACGGTCTGGTGACCGGTGCGACCCGTAAATCTGCGCATGTGCTTGAACGGCTGAACCACGTGTTCGACGCCAACGCCCAACATGGCGCCGTCGGCATTACCGCGTTGCTGCACAAGGGGCGGATCGTATTTATCGGCGATACGCTGGTGCACGAATGGCCAAACGAAGAGGATCTGGCCAACATTGCCGAAAAAGGGGCTAAGGTCGCGCGTCACATGGGGCTTGAGCCTCGGGTTGCTTTCGTCAGCTTCTCTACCTTTGGCTATCCGGTTTCCGAGCGGGCGGAAAAGATGCAGCGCGCCCCCGATGTGCTGGACGCCCGCGGCGTTGAATTCGAATACGAAGGCGAGATGACCGTTGATGTCGCGCTGAACGCCGAGAGCCAGAAGAACTATCCGTTCTCGCGTTTGACGGGGCCTGCGAATATTCTGGTGGTCCCCGCGCGACATTCCGCGAGCATTTCTGTGAAACTGATGCAGGAAATGGCGGGCGCCACTGTGATCGGGCCGATTTTGACCGGTTTGGACAAATCGATCCAGATTTGTTCGACGACATCCACGGCGAACGACATTTTGAACATGGCCATTCTAGCAGCCTGTAAGGTCGGCGAATGATCTGGAACCTCGGCTCTATCAACGCAGATAACTTCTACTATCTGCGGCATTTGCCTGCGCCGGGGGAAACAATTGCCGCGCATGATTTCCGGCAGGGTTTGGGCGGGAAGGGGGCCAATATGTCGGTCGCCGCCGCCCGTGCCGGCACGCGCGTCACGCATATCGGCGCCGTGGGGCCGGATGGCAAATGGGCCGTGGAACGATTGCTGGAATATGGTGTCGAGACGCAGCATATCAGCGTGATCGATACGGCCACCGGCCATGCGAATATCTGTGTTGCTGATGATGGTGAAAACGCTATCGTTTTGTTTTCAGGGGCCAATCACGAAATCACCACCCAGATGATCGGTGCCGCTTTGTCCGAGGCGTCGCCGGGTGATTTTCTGCTCATGCAAAACGAAACATTGGGCCAACGCTTTGCCGCGCGCACTGCGCATACGCTGGGATTGCGCGTGGCCTATGCCGCCGCACCCTTCGATGCGGAGATCGTGGCGGAGGTATTGCCAGACATCGATCTCCTTGTGCTAAACGAAGTCGAAGCTGCCGCGCTTGAGAAAGCCGTTGGCACCAGCATCGACGCCCTGCCGATCGACGATATTATCGTAACCTTGGGCGCCGAGGGCTGCAAATGGGTCTCTAAACAGGCAAAATCAGTGATGAATTTCCCTGCCTATCCCGTGATTTCCGTCGATACGACGGGCGCAGGCGACACGTTTACCGGTTATCTCATAGCCGCATTGGATCGCAAACTTTCAATGCAAGATGCGATTATACTGGCGATGCAGGCGGGTGCCTTGATGGTGACGCGTCAGGGAACGGCCGACGTGATCCCGGACCTCAAAGACATCCAGGACCATGGTTTCGACGGTGATTGAACCCAACGATTAACGCTGGGTTAATACTTATTTTACGAACGGAGCAGCACTACCCCAAAGCTGTTTCACGCGCTGGTCGCGCCCGCAGCCGTTACGATAGCGTTTATATGCGACGGACTTTTTCACACCCAACCCGACGCTGGTAAAGGCAAGGCGTTCATCGCTTTTGTAATAGTCCTGATGATAGGCATCGGCGGGATAGAACGCAGTTTTTCCCAAGATCGGGGTAACCACGGTTTTCCCTAAAGCGGCCTGAGCCTGTGATTTCGCGTTCTCTGCAGCGGCTTTCTGGCCGGCACCATCCGCAAAGATCGCAGTGCGATAACTGTCGCCGCGGTCGCAGAATTGCCCACCGGCATCGGTCGGATCGACCGAGCGGAAGAACATCGCCAGCAATTGGTCGGCAGAAACAACCGCAGGATCATATTGGATCTGCGCCGCTTCATAGTGGCCCGTTCCGCCCGCGACGACCTGCTTGTACGTCGGGTTCTTCACATTTCCGCCCGCGAAACCGGATACAACTTCTTTGACGCCCTTCACGGCTTCGAAATCGGATTCGACGCACCAAAAGCAGCCTCCAGCAACCAAAAGCGTCTCTGTTCCGGCGGCTTTTGCGGTTGTCGCCTGTGCCGCGAGGCCCAGACCGATGGCGGCGCTCAGCACGATCAGGCGCATATTTGTGGCAATACTCATGAATACTCTCCATCATTTTTTCAAACCGTGACGCCAATAGCGCCGCGAGGCAACTCAGGTGCCCGTGATGTCACGCCCTAGTGATGTAGGTTTCACCCTTGGCCCCGTGGCGTGAAGTTCTTAGCGTCAACCGCAAAGAAGGAGCAACTTGATGCAAGATCACGTCACCACACACCAAGCCCAAGAAGATGCCCGTAACGAAGACATCTTGATCTATTTAAACGGCCGGATTGTCCCCAAGGCGCAGGCGGTTGTCAGCGTCTATGACAGCGGTTTCATGTTGGGTGACGGAATCTGGGAAGGGCTGAGGCTTTATGATGGTACATGGGCCTTCCTAAGCGATCATTTCGACCGCCTGTTCGAAGCCGCAAAGGCCATTGATCTGGACATCGGGATGACACGTGAGCAGCTCGTTTCCGCATTGTTAGAGACCCAAAGCGTCAATGGAATGACCACAGACGCCCACGCGCGATTGATGATCACCCGTGGCCCTAAAACGCGGCCGTTCCAGCACCCGTCGCTGTCGCAATCCGGCCCCACAATCGCGATCATAATGGAGCATTCCCGGCCCAATATGCCGCGCCCGATCCGGCTTGCTACCGTGCCCCATATGCGGGGGCTGCCGATGACCCAGGACCCGAAACTGAATAGTCATTCAAAATTGAATTGTATCCTTGCTTGTATTGCCGCGGAAAAAGCCGGTGCCGACGAGGGTTTGATGCTGGATATTAACGGGTTCGTGAATACAACAAACGCCTGTAATTTTTTCATCGTCGGCAAGGGGGAGGTTTGGACCAGCACTGGCGACTACTGCATGAATGGGATCACCCGTCAGAAAGTGATCAATCTGTGTCGCGCCAACGACATCCCCTGTTTTGAGCGGAACTATTCGCTTGTCGACACCTATGGTGCCGACGAGGCATTCTTGACGGGCACCTTCGGCGCGCAAACCCCCGTCGCGATGATCGATGGTCGCCAGATCGGCGACGGCGAAATGGGGCCTGTGACCAAAAAACTACGCGAATTGTACAAGGCCCTCATCGCAAAGGAATGTGCCTGATGCGTATCGCAATGTGGTCCGGCCCGCGTAATCTAAGCACGGCGATGATGTATAGTTTCGGCAATCGCGCTGATTTCACCGCGATGGATGAGCCGTTCTATGCACCCTATCTTAAACAAACCGGCATTAACCATCCGATGCACCAAGAAATCATCGCGCACCATGAATGTGACCCTGCCAAAGTCGCGGCGCAGTGCGCGCTCGCCGGCACCCCACACCGCTATATGAAGCATATGCCGCATCACATGATTGACGGCTTTCCGATGGATTGGGCCAAAGGCTGTGTCCATGTCCATCTGATACGCCATCCTGCGCACGTAATTGCCAGCTATACTGCAAAGCGAGAAGCACCGAATTTTAACGATATCGGCTATGGTCAACAAACCGCGCTTTTCGATCAAATTGGCGGAATGGTGATTGATTCAGCAGATATCAGGGCGAATCCGGAACAGATGCTGCGCAAACTTTGCAGCGCAATCGACCTGCGTTTCGATCCCGCTATGCTGTCTTGGGCCGCCGGTCCCCGCGCAGAAGACGGGATCTGGGCAGCGCATTGGTACGGTGCCGTTCATAAAAGCACCGGGTTCGCCGGGGCCGAAGGGCCTCTGCCTACGCTCACCGGTGAGGCGGAAATGCTGTGCGCGCAGGCAATGCCCCATTACCAAAAGCTTTATGATCAAAGACTTAGGTGAGTAATGGCTAGAAAATGGCGGAGTATCGAAACTAAATCTCTGTGGTTGGCGTGTCTATCAGACAAGTTCAACACAACCTGGAGATTTAACATGAAGATGTTTGCAGCAACCGCACTGTCCCTCACGCTCGTCGCGGGCACGGCTTTCGCCGCAGCCCACAGCAACGCTATGGTAGAAGCGATGGATCAAGATGTGTCCAACGGCGTCGTCAGCGCCGATAAAGTGATGGCATCGGAAAACGGTTGGATGGTCGTGCACCGCACCGATGCAGAGATGAAGCCGGGCCCGGTCGTCGGCTACGCACCCTTGCGTGCCGGTGAGAACATCGACGTCAGCGCCATTCTGCAAGAAGACGTTAAATCCGGCGATATGCTGATGCTTATGGTCCACTCAGAAGAGGGCGGCATGAAAACCGGTGGCTTCGAATACACTTTGGGCGCAAAGGAAGACGGCCCTATCAAGCCTGATGGTAAATTGGTGATGACGGTCATCACTGCCGAATAAACCGGTATGAATTAAAGAAAAGGCCCGGAGAGATTATGCTCTGTCCGGGCCTTTTTCATCCTAACCTTTGAGGCGTTTGTCGCGTGCCGCCAAAAGCTTGAGTCGAAGCGCGTTCAACTGAATGAAGCCCGCAGCGTCTTTTTGATCATAGGCACCAGCGTCATCTTCGAACGTGACATGCGCTTCGGAATATAGCGAATGCTCCGACCAGCGGCCAACCGTGCGGACATGGCCTTTGTACAATTTCAATCTAACTGTACCGGTCACATGTGTCTGGGAGGCATCAATCGCGGCTTGCAGCATGGTGCGTTCGGGGCTGTACCAAAAACCATTATAGATCAGCTCTGCATAACGCGGCATCAGCTCGTCTTTTAGGTGCATCGCGCCGCGGTCGAGGGTAATCGATTCGATGCCGCGGTGTGCTTCGAGCAGCAATGTCCCGCCGGGGGTCTCATAGATCCCACGGGACTTCATACCGACAAAGCGCCCCTCAACAAGATCAAGGCGGCCGCAGCCGTGCTTGCCGCCAAGTTCGTTCAATTTAGCCAAAAGTGTCGCTGGCGACATGTTTTCGCCATTGATGCTGACCGCATCGCCACCTTCAAAACCAACTTCGACATATTCGGGCGTGTCGGGTGCCTGCTCTGGCGAAACCGTACGCTGATAAACATATTCGGGTGCGTCCACGGCCGGATCTTCCAGCACTTTTCCTTCGGAGGACGTGTGAAGGAGATTTGCATCCACACTAAAGGGTGCTTCGCCACGTTTGTCTTTTGCCACGGGGATCTGATGTTTTTCAGCAAATTCGATCAATTTCGTCCGGCTGGTCAGATCCCACTCACGCCAAGGCGCGATTACTTTGATGTCAGGGTTCAAGGCATAGGCAGCCAATTCGAAACGGACCTGATCATTGCCCTTGCCCGTCGCACCATGCGCAACCGCATCGGCTCCGGTTTCGGCGGCAATTTCAACCAAGCGTTTAGAAATCAACGGCCGAGCGATCGAGGTGCCCAACAGGTAAAGCCCTTCGTAGACGGCATTGGCGCGAAACATCGGGAAGACGAAATCTCGCACGAATTCTTCGCGGACATCTTCGACATAGATTTCCGACGCGCCCATCATTTCGGCTTTGGCGCGGGCAGGCTCAAGTTCTTCGCCTTGGCCGAGATCAGCGGTAAAGGTGACCACTTCGCAGCCATATTCGGTTTGCAGCCATTTTAGGATAATCGAGGTATCAAGCCCACCAGAATAGGCGAGCACAACTTTTTTGGGCGCGGACATGATGTTTCCTTTTCGGTTTGCACCGCGAAGTACCTGTTTTCCATGGTATGAGCAAGATTGAAGGCTGCGTTGACCGCACCGGCGCGGGATCGTATCGAAAGGTATCCAACGCAAAGGTCAATGAAATGACGGATCTGTTCAAAACTGCGGCTCGCAGCGCTACGCTATCGATGCGCGAGGTGTTTCCCGCCACCCCATTGATGCGCAACGAACATTTGTCCGAAAAATATGACGCGGATATTTGGTTGAAGCGAGAAGACCTAAGCCCGGTCAGGTCATATAAGCTGCGCGGCGCGTTCAACGCGATGCGCAAGGTGATCCCCGAACAGTCGGTTTTTGTTTGTGCAAGCGCAGGAAATCATGCCCAAGGTGTTGCATTTATGTGCAGTCATTTTGGTGTGAAGGGCGTTATATTTATGCCCGTAACGACCCCTCAGCAGAAGATCCAGAAAACAAAAATCTTTGGCGGGCTTCAGGTGGAGGTGCGGCTGGTTGGGGACTATTTTGATAAAACCCTGCAAGCGGCGCAGCAATATTGCACGGAAGAGGGCGCTCATTTTCTGTCTCCTTTCGATGATGAAGATGTCATCGAGGGGCAAGCCTCTGTTGCGGTTGAAATAGAAAAGCAGTTGGGCCGTGTTCCGGACCACATCATGCTGCCCGTTGGCGGCGGCGGATTGTCGTCGGGGATCTACAGCTATTTTCAAGATACATGTCGATATAGCTTCGTTGAACCTAAAGGTGCGCCTAGTTTAGCTCGGGCATTGGTGGCTGGAGCTCCTGTTGATGTATCTCCTATCAATAGTTTTGTTGACGGTGCCGCTGTGGCAAAGATTGGTGAGCGTAATTTTAAGCGATTGCGCACTGTGCCGGTTGAGAGCGTGATCCACCTGGCCGAAGATCGCATCTGCGTCACGATCATTGAAATGTTGAACGTCGAAGGCATCGTCCTTGAGCCTGCCGGAGCTCTTTCAATTGAAGCCTTGGGTGAGGTTTCTGAACAGATAAAGGGCAAGACCGTCGTCTGTGTCGCATCAGGCGGGAACTTTGATTTTGAACGTCTCCCTGAGGTAAAGGAACGGGCTCAGCGCTATTCTGGGGTTAAGAAATACTTCATCCTGCGGATGCCGCAGCGGCCCGGTGCGCTGAAGGAGTTTCTGGGCATTCTAGGGCCTGACGATGACATTTGCCGTTTCGAATATCTGAAAAAATCAGCACGTAATTTCGGGTCAGTTCTTATCGGGATCGAAACGCGCAGTTCCGATAGCTTCGCTCCTTTCTTGTCACAGCTTAACGCAGCCGGGTTCACCTATACCGACATCACGAATGATGAAACTTTGGCGCAGTTTGTGCTATAGCGCGGGATTTTGACCCACAGCTTGTCAGAAACTGCAGCTTGGATTTCTCGTAGATGGTAAAAAGGTCCTCTATAAGGGGCTGCATCGATTTGCCTAACGCGAGTTCTTTTTCCGCGCGCAGGCAATGTTCCGAAAACTCGATAAAACCTAAGCTCAGCGCACTTCCTTTAACGAAATGAAGAGTGTCTCGAATGGTTTTAGTAGCCCTGCTGTCCCGAAGTTTGCTTTTTGCTTCTTCTACCTCCAAAAAAAAAACCACGATAATTTCTTCGAATGCGCTGGGGCCAACAGCTTCTTTCAGCACAGAGATTTGCTCCCAGTCGATCAACGATTCGCCTCCTTTTCTGCGGTCACCCTGACGCGAAAACCTTAACAAATAGTTCCGTCTGCTTATCTGATCGTAGCGATCAATCTTTTAGCGCTGGCTGCTGCGTCTGATGAATGAATGCCTTGGAACCGAGGAAGGCCCCATCGCAGGGGCTATCGTCCGTCTGCGCGAGGCGCGGTATCAATGGCTTCGTCACGGATAATATTAGACAGGATTCACGGTATCTTAATCCGACATCCCATAGGCTTCCGATAAGAGATATCGAAAGCCTTTGAGATGCTGCCGCAGACAACCGAAAAAACACAGATACTACCTGAATCAGCGCGGTTTCGCGCGGTCAAAACTGTCATGGTCGTGGACGACAGCGCACTACAACGGTGCATTTTAACCGCGACCTTGACGCGATGGGGGTTCACCGTCCAAGAGGCGGCATCGGCAGTGGACGCGCTAAAAATGTGTCGAAATCGTCTGCCAGATTTGATCATCAGCGATTGGATTATGCCCGGGATGTCGGGGCTACAGTTCTGCCGTGCGTTCCGTGAACTCTCTAAGGGGCGCTACGGATATTTCATTCTACTGACCGCAAAATCCGATAAATCAGAGGTGGTCAGGGGGCTCGATAGCGGCGCGGATGATTTCGTTAGCAAGCCGGTTAACGTGGACGAATTGCGCGCTCGCATCATGGCGGGCGAAAGAATTTTGACAATGCAACGCGAACTGTCATCGAAGAATCGCGTCATCAGTGAAGCGCTGTCTGCACTGCAGGTGGTGCATAGCGCGCTTGATCGTGATCTTGATGAGGCGCGGAAATTTCAGGAATCCCTGCTGCAGGATCCGCTGCACGACTTTAGCGAGGGAACGATTTCCTTGATGCTGCGATCAAGTGGTCACGTGGGTGGCGACTTGGTGGGGTATTTCGCCGCCGGCCGCAGCTTGGGGGTATATGGGTTGGATGTATCTGGGCACGGTGTCAGCTCCGCTCTGATGGCGGCGCGGCTTGCCGGAACCTTCTCTGCTGTCGCGCCGGACCATAACATTGCTTTGACGCGTCAACCGAACGGGATGTACAGGATGCGGTCGCCGGATCGAGTGGTGGCAGACCTGAACAGGTTGGTCCTCTCTGATATGGAGACGGAGCAATACTTTACGATCTTTTTAGCCAAAATTGACCTTGATACCGGCTATATTCAAGCGACGCAGGCCGGACACCCTCATCCATATATACAAAGAAAAAATGGTGTTCTGGTACAGTTGGGGCAGGGAGGGCTGCCTGTCGGCCTGATACCTGATGCGCATTATGACACGACGGTTGCACAGCTAGAACCAGGCGATCGATTTATCATTTTATCCGATGGTGTAACGGAGTGCCCTAACGCATCGGGGAAAATGCTGGACGACGACGGGGTGGCCCGCGTTCTGCATGACCTATATTCCGTTCGAGGCGCGCAATTTTTCGACGCGCTTTCCACCCATCTGGAGGAATATGCGGGCGGTGTAGATTTCCCGGATGATGTGTCGGGAATTTGCTTCGATTATCAGGGTCGCATCGCCAAAAATCGATCAAGGAAATACCTGTCTCCGTCGTTCCCTAGCACAGAAATGGCTTCTTCCCCCGACATAACAACCGTGGCGTGGTCCGGCTCGATCGGCTGGGCTACCTGATGGACTGGATGGGCGACATACACTTGGCAGATTTTCTCGGCCCACATATCATACTCGGGCATATAGGCGAACCGTCGGAACGCCCCCAATCGCCGGGGGCGGGCGATGGTCCACCCGATTTCCTCCATTACCTCGCGGTGGAGCGTTTGGAGCGGCGATTCACCAGGGTCAATTCCACCGCCAGGAAGTTGAACATCGACCTCGGGGCGCAACTGGGCAGTCAACAAAAACCGTCCCTTAAGGGGCAAGATCGCATAGACACCGGGTCGAGATCGATATGTTTTGCCGGGCACGGGCGGCTTCCCTACACGTCGCATCATTTGACACCCCCTTTTCGCACGGGTTGTTGCGCTTATATAGACGCGGTATGCCAACCGTCTGCCGGTAAGGAAAGTCAAATGACCCAAGGAAACAAAATCGCGTGGGACGATACCGTTCTACCCTTTCAACTCGATGCCTCTGACATCCGGGGGCGTGTCGCCCGTCTGGATGGCGTGCTGGAAGGGATCTTGCGTCAGCACGATTATCCCGAAAAGGTCGAAGCACTGGTCGCGGAAATGGCCTTGCTTACGGCGTTGATCGGCCAGACGATCAAACTGCGATGGAAACTGCAACTGCAGGTTCAGTCGAACGGGCCGGTGCGGATGATTGCAACGGACTATTATGGTCCGACCGACGATGGCGAACCTGCGCGTATCCGTGCTTACGCCAGCTATGATGCTGACCGGATCACCGATGGGCCGGCGTTTGATCAGGTCGGCGAGGGATATTTCGCCGTTATGATCGATCAAGGGAACGGTATGACACCCTATCAGGGGATTACGCCGCTTACTGGAAAATCCCTCTCCGAATGTGCAGAGGCGTATTTCGCGCAGTCCGAGCAGCTGCCAACCCGGTTCGAGTTGAGCTTTGGCAAATCCACAACGCCTGGTCAGGATGAACACTGGCGTGCTGGCGGTGTTATGTTGCAACATATGCCCAAAGCGTCGCCCTTTGCCGCGCAGGGCGAAGGCAGCGGTGACGTGCTTCTTGCCTCTGACCTCGTTGACGGCGAAGAGGGCGATAACTGGCGTCGTGTGAATGTGTTGCTGGATACAGTAGACGAGCTTGAACTGATCGGGCCAAGTCTGCCACCGACCGACTTGCTGAAACGCCTGTTTCACGAGGAAGTGCCGCGGGTATTCGACGCGCAGGCTGTTCGATTTGGCTGCACCTGCTCGGAAGATCGGGTTCGGCAAAGCCTATCTATCTATTCAGCGGGCGATATTAAAACGATGACAACTGACGACGGTCGGGTCACCGCAGATTGTCAGTTCTGTGGCGCGCATTACGATCTGGACCCGAAAACTGTCGGGTTCGAGGCTGAAGATAACAGTGGCAGCTGATCAACTTGCCCATTTTCGGACGGCGTTGGCGCAAACTGGTGTCACGTCGTCTGATTTTGACCTGAATAAAGAGACGGTGCTGCCGGCCAATCGCACCTTGCGTCCTGCCGGCGTGCTGGCCCCGATTATCGAGCGTAATGGCCGTTTTGACCTTATCCTGACCAAGCGGTCCTCGGCTCTAAAGCACCATCCAGGACAAATTTCCTTTCCCGGTGGCAAACAGGATGGTGACGATGCTGACGTGGTGGCGGCAGCGTTGCGTGAGGCGCGAGAAGAGATCGGTTTGCCGTCGCATCTGGTTGAGGTGTTGGGCACGTTGCCCGCGCATGAAACAGTGACCAACTTTCTAGTGACCCCAGTGATCGCCTTTGTGAAAGAAGATTTCAAAATCGTCGCTGAACCGGGTGAAGTTGAGGAAGTCTTTACCGTTCCGTTGGATCATGTGCTGAACGCTGACAATTATGTGGTTCAGTCACGACGATGGCAGGGGCAACGACGGTATTATTACACTGTTCCTTACGGTCCCTATTACATTTGGGGGGCAACCGCGCGTATGTTACGGGCATGGACCGAACGTATGATGTGACCCTTCCCGCGAGCACCCGCTGGCTTGTTGACCCTGACGCCCAAGCTGTGTGCGATGCGGTGAAGGATGGGGGGCATGTGATCTATTTCGTTGGCGGCTGTGTGCGCAATGCGCTGCTGGGCGTGGCCGACAGCGATGTCGATATGTCGACCAACGCATTGCCGGAAAGGGTGATGGCGCTCGCGGCGCGCGCTGGGCTCAAAGCCGTGCCGACGGGGGTGGAACATGGAACGGTCACTGTGGTCAGTGGCGGCAAAGGGTTCGAGGTAACGACCTTCCGCCGCGATGTGGAAACGGATGGCCGGCGCGCCGTGGTAGCGTTCTCTGACAGTATCATTGACGACGCGTTACGCCGCGATTTCACCATGAATGCTCTTTATGCGGACGCGCAGGGTCGGGTCATTGATCCGCTTGAAAGTCTTCCTGATCTGCGGGCGCGACGGGTGCGATTTATTGAGGATGCGGCGCAACGTATTCGCGAGGATTACCTGCGCACATTGCGATATTTCCGGTTTTGCGCGTGGTATGCCGACCCGGCAGAGGGGTTTAGTCCAGATGCTTTGGCCGCGATTGCAGCGCATACGGATGGCCTGGAAAGCCTGTCGGCCGAACGTATCGGGGCGGAATTTGCGAAACTATTGGCCGCGCCGGATCCTGCGCCTTCGGTGGCAGCGATGCGCCAAACCGGTGTGCTGGGGGTTGTCCTGCCCGGCAGCGATGATCGCTGGCTTGCGATGGTCGTGCATTTTGAACATCTTTTGCAGCTGGCTCCTGATTGGCGCACGCGTTTGGCAGCGCTTGGCGGCGAAGACGTGGACCAACGGTTACGGCTGAGCAAGGCAGATGCGAAATACCTTCATCGGTTAAGGGAGGCCGCCTTCGGGGCCGAGACCGTCGCCGCGATTGCCTATCTTGATGGCGGGGATATCGCGCGCGCGGTCGTTATCCTGCGGGCCTGCCTTTCTGAAACGCCGCCCGATCCCGCCGTTCTTGAGGGGATCTTTCAAGCGGAAAATGCTGTGTTTCCCGTGAAAGCCGCTGATTTGATGCCGCGATATCGGGGCCCTGAATTGGGGAAACGGTTGGCCGAGTTAAAAGCGCTTTGGATTGCTTCGGGGTTCGCAGCAACTCGGGAAAGCTTGCTGGATGCGCCAGAAAGCTAATGCGCCCTGTGGCCATTCTGAAGCGGCTCTTTCTATAGTGGCGGCGAACGCACGGCCTACAGGTGAAATATGTTTCGATTTTTCGAAAATCTTGTCGATCCCTACGCAGATTACGCCGAACAAGACACGCCACCCACAAGGCTGTGGCCCTTTTTCCGAAGCTACAGTGGGCCGTTCAAAACTGTATTCTGGGTGACAGGCGTATTGTCGATTGTGGTCGCCGCGATCGAGATCGGTCTAATCTACTATATGGGTCGCCTCGTCGATCTGATGGATAGCAGCCCCGCCGAGGTGTGGCGTAGCTATGGGGAGGAGTTTATCGTCGTGGCGTTGCTGATCCTAATCGCGCGCCCTGCTGTCCAAGCCGCGCATGTGTTGCTGTTGAACAATGCCGTGTTGCCGAACTACGGCACACTGTTCCGCTGGCGCGGGCATCGGCAAGTGTTGCGGCAATCGGTCGGCTGGTTTGAAGACGACTTTGCCGGACGCATTGCCAACCGCATCATGCAAACGCCTCCCGCCGCGGGAGAGGTCGTGTTTCAGGTGTTCGACGCGATTTCCTTTGCGCTTGCCTATCTGATTGGCGCGGCGATCCTGTTAACCACATCGGACTGGCAGCTGTTGATCCCGTTGGTGGCGTGGTTCGCGCTTTATGCGCTGCTTACCCGATGGACGATAAAACGTGTCGCGGTCGCCTCGCAAGCGGCGTCGGATGCGCGGTCCGAGGTGACGGGCCGTGTGGTCGACAGCTATAGCAACATCCATTCGGTCAAGATGTTCGCCCATCATGACCGCGAAATTGAATATGCCAAAGGGGCCATCGAGAAGGCGCGCGTCACTTTCCAAAAGGAAATGCGGATATTCACCATCATGGATATCTGTCTGGTCAGCTTGAACGGTTTGTTAATCGTTGGGGTCGTAGGGTGGGCGTTCTACCTGTGGTCCACGGGCAATGCGACCGTGGGTGTGGTGACGGCGGCGACGGCGCTGACGCTTCGGCTGAATTCTATGACCGCGTGGATCATGTGGGCACTTTCGACATTTTTTCAGCAGCTTGGCGTGGTTGCAGAGGGGCTTGAAACGATTGCGCAGCCGATCACACTGGTGGACGAACACGACGCGCAGCCGTTGGTATTGACCGATGGCTGCGTGGAAATGCGATGCCTGACCCATCACTATGGGCGCGGGTCAGGCGGGTTGGATCACATCGATATCACAGTGCTGCCGGGCGAAAAGATTGGCCTGATTGGGCGGTCGGGCGCGGGTAAATCGACCTTGGTTAAGCTGCTGTTGCGCTTTTACGATCCTGAAGGCGGCCGTATTCTGATTGATGGGCAGGATATCACGACCGTTCGTCAGGACAGTCTGCGGCAAGCAATCGGAATGGTGCAGCAGGACAATGCTTTGTTGCACCGGTCGATCCGCGAGAACATCCTTTATGGACGCCCCTCCGCTACCGAAGCAGAGGTGATCGCCGCCGCAAAACAGGCCCAGGCCCATGATTTCATTCAGGATTTAAACGATCAAGGGGGCCGGTCAGGATATGATGCACAGGTCGGGGAGCGGGGTGTGAAACTGTCTGGCGGACAGCGGCAACGTATCGCTTTGGCGCGTGTTATCTTGAAGAACGCGCCGATTCTTTTGCTGGACGAAGCCACAAGCGCGCTGGACAGCGAGGTAGAGGCCACAATCCAGAAGACGCTTTATGGCATGATGGAAGGCAAGACCGTGATCGCCATCGCGCATCGCCTATCCACCATCGCCGAGATGGACCGCATTTTGGTGATGGACGGGGGGCGTATTGTCGAAGAAGGCACCCACGAGGTGCTTTTGACCAAGGGCGGGCTATATTCAGATCTCTGGAACCGGCAATCCGGCGGGTTCCTACGCACAGAAGAGCCGACATCGTAATGCCGTTCAAATGGATCGACCCGTTTTCCCCCGCCGACACCGCGCCGCCGCGCCGTCTGGCGGCTTTCTTTCGTTGGGCTTTAAAGGGCAGCGGTGCCGCGCTTTGTGTGGCGGGGGTGCTCTCCATCTGCGCTGGCGTGATCGAGGTCATGGCCGCATTGGTCCTTGGCTGGGTTGTTGACGCAGCACTTGCGGCAGAGGCGGGGGCCGTTTTTGCGGACCATACGGGGCTGCTGTTGGCGGGACTGGCGTTCTTTTTGCTGCTGCGTCCGGCGCTGTTTGGCGTCAGTTCGTATATGCAGTCGATCGTCGTGGCACCCAATGTGTTCAACCTCGTGCTATCACGGTTGCATCGCTACACGCTGGGACAAGCGGTCACGTTCTTCGACAATGATTTCGCAGGCCGGATTTCCCAAAAGGAAATGCAGACCAGCCGTGCGCTGACCGATGTTGTGACCGAGGTGCTGCACACGGTGCTGTTCGCGGCGGCGTCCTTTATCGGGGCGGTGATGCTTTTGGGGACGGTGGACTGGCGTATCGCTGCTGGTTTGGTGTTGTGGATGGTGGGGTATGTCTTTTTGATCCGCCATTTCATGCCTCGGGTGCGCAAATTTTCAAAGGCGCGGGCAGGCGCGCGCGCGATGGTGACGGGGCAGGTGGTCGATACGATCACCAATATCAAGACCGTGAAACTGTTCGCCCATGCCGACCACGAAGACCGCGCCGCCTTAGGCGCGATGCGCAAATTTCTGGACACGAGCCTCGATTTTGGGCGGGTTAGTGTGTCTTTCCGGTTCTGGCTGATGGCGATTGCAGGGGTTCTGCCGGTGCTGCTGGTGGGCGGCGCGCTATGGTATTGGTCACTTGGGTTGGTGACGGCGGGTGATATCGCTGCAACGGGGGCGGTGTCGCTGCGGCTGGCGCAAATGACCGGCTGGGTCAGTTTTACGCTCATGGCGCTTTATGCGAATATGGGCGAGGTCGAGGACGGTATGCGCACCCTCGCGGCCCCGCAGCAGCTGCGTGATGCGGATGGCGCCGCGGATCTGGATGTTCACGAAGGGGCGATCCATTTTGATGGGCTGCGCTTTACCTATGGCCGCGACACAGGCGGCATCGAAGATCTGAACCTGTCGATCAAGCCGGGCGAAAAATTGGGGATTGTAGGGGCCTCTGGCGCGGGTAAATCGACCTTGGTTTCCCTTCTGTTGCGGCTCTATCCTGCGGAACAGGGTCACATTTTGATCGACGGGCAGGATGTGAGCCAAGTGACCAAGCAAAGCTTGCGGCGTCAGATCGGGATGGTCACGCAGGAAACCGCTATGTTCAACCGGTCGGCGTTCGACAACATACGCTACGGTAAGCCCGATGCGACCCAAGCCGAGGTGATCGCCGCCGCCCGCAAAGCCGAAGCGCATGCGTTCATCGAAAGTATGCAGGACCACACGGGCCGCAGCGGCTATGACGCGCATTTGGGCGAACGTGGTGTGAAGCTGTCGGGCGGGCAACGTCAACGCATCGCGCTGGCACGGGCGATCCTGAAAGACGCACCAATCCTGATATTGGATGAGGCAACCAGCGCGCTTGATAGCGAGGTCGAAGCATCAATCCAAAGTGCACTGACCCGGGTGATGAAGGGCAAGACCGTGATGGCCATCGCGCACCGCCTTTCAACCCTGACCGAGATGGACCGCATCGCTGTAATGGACGCTGGCCGCATCGTAGAGATAGGCACCCACGAGGCGTTGCTGTCCAAAGACGGGCTTTATGCGCGGTACTGGCAGCGGCAGTCAGGTGGGTTTTTGGATATGAAGGCCGCAGAATAAGGCTTTTGCTGCGCACGGCTTCGCGGTAAGCCCTGCGCATGACAGAATATACAATCCAGCGACTTGGCCACCTGGGCGACGGCATTGTGTCCGGCCCTTTATTTGCACCGATGACCCTGCCGGGCGAGGTGGTCACAGGCACGCCTGACGGCCAGACCCTGACCGATATTCGTATCGTCAGACCGTCTGAAAAGCGGGTCGCGCCCCCGTGCCGTCACTTCAAGGCCTGTGGCGGATGTCAGTTGCAGCATGCATCAGATGATTTCGTTGCGGAATTCAAGCTGGGCGTGGTCAAAGCGTCGCTGGATGCCCACGGGATAGAGACTGTTTTCAAGCCTCTCCAGACCTCGCCAGCGCAATCGCGCCGTCGTGCGACCTTTGCAGCGAAGCGTACCAAAAAGGGTGCGATGGCCGGTTTCCACGGGCGCGGGTCCGATGTCGTGATCGAAATTCCAGGGTGTCAGTTGTTGGACCCTGCCGTATTGGGCGCACTGCCAATTGCCGAAAAGCTGGCCGTGATCGGGACCAGCCGCAAGGCACCACTGGCCGTGACAGTTACCGCATCGCGAGGCGGGCTCGATATCTCGGTCCAGAACGGCAAGGAGCTTGATGGCCCGCTGCGGCAAGAGCTGGCGCATTTGTGTGACAGTCTGGGGCTGGCGCGGCTGACCTGGGACGGAGACGTGATCGCCATGCGCACGCCGCCGGTACAGCGGTTCGGCACGGCCAAGGTGACGCCCCCGCCCGGCGCGTTCCTGCAAGCCACCCCCCATGGCGAGGCCGCATTGATCACTGCTGTGCGCGAGGCTGTTGGCGATGCGCGCCACGTGATCGATCTTTTTGCGGGATCTGGCACGTTCAGTCTGCCCTTGGCTGATCGTGCAGAGGTACATGCGGTCGAGGGTGACGCCGCCATGACCGCGGCGCTGGACCACGGGTGGCGCATGTCGACCGGCCTAAAGCCCGTCACGCACGAGACCCGAGACCTGTTCCGCCGTCCCTTGCTGCCCGATGAACTGGCCAAGACCGACGCGGTCGTAATCGACCCGCCACGTGCCGGCGCAGAGGCGCAGATTGCCGAGATCGTCAAAGCGATGCCGCCAGTTCTGGCTTATGTTTCGTGCAACCCGGTCACCTTTGCGCGGGATGCCGCTGTGCTGATTGCCGCCGGTTATACGCTGAATTGGGTGCAAGTCGTTGATCAATTCCGCTGGTCATCCCATGTGGAGCTGGCAGCGCAGTTCACTGCGCCGGAAGTACAACGCAAGCGCAGATAACGCACAGCTAAGGTGGGCAGGACAAACATGCGGGAACGTCTGGGAAGATGGGTCGAAGGACGGGCCGTCAGCAATTTCATCATCGGTGTCATTGTGTTCAACGCCGCCCTGCTGGGCATGGAAACCGCGCCTTCGTTGATGGAGAAATATGGCGCGGTAATCCTGTTTCTCGACCGTGTATGTCTGTTCATTTTCGTCGCTGAAATCACGCTCAAGATCTTTGCGCGCGGGATCGGGTTCTTTCGCAACGGTTGGAATGTATTCGACTTTACCGTCGTTGCCATCGCGCTGGTGCCTGCCGTGCAAGGCCTGTCGGTACTGCGCGCATTGCGTATTTTGCGGGTGTTGCGCGTGCTATCCGTCGCCCCCCGTCTGCGCCGCGTCGTCGAAGGTTTCATCACCGCGCTGCCCGGCATGGGCTCGGTCTTTTTGCTGATGACGATTATCTTTTATATCGGTTCGGTGATCGCGACCAAGCTGTTTAGCACTCACTTTCCTGAATGGTTCGGATCGCTGCCCGCCAGCGCCTATAGCCTGTTCCAGATCATGACGCTGGAAAGCTGGTCGATGGGCATCGTGCGGCCCGTGATGGAAGTGTACCCTTATGCGTGGGTGTTTTTCGTGCCGTTTATTCTGGTCACGACCTTTGCCGTGGTGAACTTGCTGGTCGGTCTGATCGTGAACTCGATGCAGGATGCGCATAACGAAGAAGAAACCGTGCGCACCGATGCCTACCGGCTTGAGGTGATGGAGAAGCTGGAAGCGATCGAAAAGCGGCTGGCAGAGACCACCCGCCAGTAACGGCTTTTTGACCGCATCGATATTTGCTACATGGTAGGGCATCCACATAAGGGCCGAAAAGGCCACGGGAACGAGGCATTGTGAACATGAAACGCAGAAATCTGATTCTGGGTGGCACCGCGCTTGTGGCGCTTGGGGCCTGCAGCAGCAGTAAATTTAAACGGTACAACGGGCCACAGGTCACCTATGTGATCGTCAACAAAGGCGACCGACGGATGTACCTGATGCACCACGATAAGGTGTTGGAATCATATGATATCAAACTGGGATTCGCACCCGTAGGCCATAAGGTCTATGAGGGGGACGGCCGTACGCCCGAAGGAATCTATCGGATCGACCGGCGCAATCCGAACAGTCGGTTCCACCTGTCGATCGGGATCGATTACCCCAACGAGATGGACCGGGCGCGCGCCAATGAGATGGGTAAAAGCCCCGGTGGCGATATCTTTATCCACGGTCAAAAGACTGCCAAGGACAAGAATCGCACGGATTGGACATGGGGATGTATCTCTGTCACTAATGACGAGATGGAGGATATCTACGCGATGGTCGGCAATAATACACCCATCGCGCTGAACCCCTGAGTAGTCAGAACTTTAGAAAGTGACCGTGATGGTCACTTTCCCATCACCATCGTCCACCAGATCTTGCCGTTTTCTTCCTGGTGCCAGGAAAAGCCCATGTTCAAAGCGTCTTTGGACATGACGATTCGGCGGGTATCTGGTTGTTCCATCCAGGCGGCGAGGGTTTCCAGCTCTGTCTCGTAGGTCTCCGAGATGACTTCGCCGACCAACGCACCGGTATAGCCCACGCGCTGAATACGATCGACGGGCGACGACCCGTCCGACCCAAAGTGCCACGGGCGGTTTTGCACGGCCATATCGCGCGCATGGGTTGCTGCGGCGGCGTTAAGCTGTGCGTTCAGTTGCACCTGCGAAAGACCCGAAGCACCGCGCAGCGCGTTTACGGAATCCAGCATGCGGAACTGCAATTTGCCGGTGTCATTGCGGCCGATCTTGTACACGGATGGGGCCGCGCGGCCGTCAGATGCCATGGTTTGCGGCGCAGGGGTACAAGCCGCCAGCGCCACGGTCAGGGAAATAAGGATTGAAAACAGACGGATCATGGCGCAACTCCACGCGATTGGTTTTGTTGTGCCATACAGCGTGATGCGTTGCAGATCAAACGCACATGAGCGTGAGCGCGCCTGTTAACGCTTGTTTGATTTGAAACTGCGACTTTCAAGCCATATACGACAATATTATACTAGGTTGTAACTACCTTCAGGAGACATTTGATGTCTGATAAGAAATTTACCCTTTCGTCACGCCGTGCCTTCCTTGCAGGAAGCGCCGCGATGCTCGCAACACCTGCCTTGGCCCAAAGCAGTGTGAACGGCGACGCGACGACCGAGACGGAGCGTGACCTGACCGAAAGCGTGCGCCGCAACACCTCTAGCTTCCGCACGCTGGATTGGCAGCCCTATTTCACCAACACCAAGAACGGCGCCATTCTGGTCGATATCGACAGCCGCGCCGTGCATTACTGGTCCGAAGACCAGTCGATTTACAAGCTGTACCCCTCTAGCGTGCCGCTGACCGAAGAGCTGACCCGCCGTGGTCGTACCAGCGTTATCCAAAAGGTTGTCGGCCCTACATGGCGCCCCACACCGTCGATGCTGGAACGTAACCCGGAATGGCCTGCGGTCATCGGGCCGGGCCCTGACAACCCCTTGGGCACCCATGCGCTGTACCTCAGCTGGACGTATTACCGTATCCATGGGACGCATGACACACGCAAGATCGGCCGTCGTTCGTCGAATGGCTGTGTCGGCCTGTACAATGAACATATCGCTGAACTTTTCGGCATGGCAAACGTAGGCACCCAAGTGTTGCTTATTTGACAACTTTTTAGCGATTGTGGTGCTCAAATGCTGAATCCGTGTTTGCAATTCCCCGCTGATGCTGTTTAGAAAGTTTTACGAGGTAAGTCTTGGGCGCGTGCTATCACCCTGTGAAGTACGCCTTTTCTGGAGGTTATGTTATGAAGAAACTTGTTCTCGCCGCTGCTTTGACAGCTGCCGCATCGACAGCATTCGCTGGTTCGCTCGCAGAGCCAATCATCGAAGCACCCGTAATCGTTGAAGAGTCCACCTCTTCTTCCTCGGGCATCCTGATCCCCCTGCTGCTGCTGGCCGTTGTAGCTGCTGCAGTTGCTTCCGACTAATTTAGTCGAAGTTTCAGTTAGAAAAGGCGGTGTTTTACACCGCCTTTTTTTATGCCTGATGACCAACGCCAGATGTCATACGGACAAAAGAAAAAGCGCCTGTAGCAACAGGCGCTTTCTTTGTTTCCAGACCCGGGCTTGACGGGGCCGGGTGGATCAGTCGATCCAGCCCTGTAGGTTTTCCTCGATCACATTCGACAGCGCCTTGATGTGCAGAGCGTCGTCATTGAGGCAGGGGATATAGTGAAACTCCTCGCCGCCCGCATGTTCAAAGCTTTCCTTGATCTCTTCGTTGATCTCTTCGAGCGTTTCGATGCAATCGGCTGAAAAGGCCGGGGCGCAGACGGCGATCTTTTTGTTGCCGGCTTCGGCCTGCCGCGCGACCTCTTCCACGGTATAGGGCTGTAGCCATTCTTCGGGGCCGAACTTCGACTGGAAGGTGGTCATGATCTGCGTGTCGTCCCAGCCCAGCCGTTCTTTCAACAGGCGCGTCGTTTTCTGACACTGGCAGTGATAGGGGTCGCCCTCCATCAGATAGCGCAGCGGGACACCGTGGTAGGAGCACAGCAGTTTGTCGGGCTTTGTCTCCATCTTGGCGTAGGCCTTCTCGATCGAGGTGGCGAGCGCTTCGATATAGTCGGGGCGGTCGAAATAGGGCTGAACCGTACGTGCGGCGGGCTGCCATTTCTCTTTGCCTAACGCCGCGAAAAACGCATCATTTGCAGTGGCCGATGTGGCACCGGCGTAGTGCGGATATAGCGGAAAGAACAAGATCTTCTGACAGCCCGCGGCGGTCATCGCTGCGACCTTGGACTGGGTCGACGGGTTGCCGTAGCGCATGCAAAAATCGACCATAACTGCGTCACCATACCGCGCCTGCATCGCCTCTTTTATCTTCGCGGTTTGCTGTTTGGTGATGGTCATCAGCGGGCTTTCCCCCGCCTCGTGGTTCCAGATCGACTTGTAGGCGGCCCCGCTGGTGAATGGGCGTTTCGACAAAATCACCAGCTGAAGCAACGGTTGCCATTTCCACGGGCTATAGTCGATCACGCGGCGATCAGACAGAAATTCCGATAGATAACGGCGCATTGACCAGTAATCGTAGTTGTCTGGCGTGCCGAGGTTGGCCAGCAGGATGCCCACCTTGGCGGAGGGAACGGCGGGGTGGTCAGGTTGGGCATGGGCTGGGCGCAGCTGCGTCATCTGGCATTCCTTTTCTGCATTTATCGCTGAGATAAACGGTTTGGGTCGGGCGTCAATCGCGCAGCGGCGTTTCGGCCGTGGCCAGCGCATCCGCCAACCGCTGCTGCGCAGAGCCGGGTCGCAAGGGTTTCGGCTGGCTGTCCGCCGGTGCCCAGCCCGCCAGAAACACCAGCTCAAACGTTGCTTTGATGCGCCCCTCTGGGGTCGCATAGTGGTCACGGTAAAGCTGCCCCGCGGCCTCAAAAATCGCGCGGTCACTGGGGCGGCGCAACCGGCTGTCCATCGCGTTGGCCTCGCCCATGGCGCGCAGGTCGCGCATCAGGTGCCAAATGTCGGTATATTCAACGGTCAACGTCACGGAATCGGCCACCGGCAGGGCAAGTCCCGCGCGTTGCAACAGCCCGCCGATGTCGCGCAGTTCGGCCATGGGGGCGATGCGCGGCGACAGGCCGCCGGTGATCGCGGCTTCGGCTTGCCCCAGACAGGCGCGCAGTTCGTGCAGGGTTTGCCCACCAAACCCGACGCTGAGGAACAGCCCGTCGGGTTGCAGTGCACGGCGCGACTGGATGATCTGCCCCACCGGATCATTCGCCCAATGCATCCCCATGGCATGTACCACCAGATCATGCGCGCCTTGGGTCAGCGCCAGCGTGTCCGTATCGCTGACCAGCGTCGCATTCGGGTGCAATGCGCCCCAGACCTGCGGAAAACCTGTGACAATCGCCGCAGATTTAAAGCTTCTGTTAACCAAAGCCAGCCGATCATCGACTTCTTCAAAGGCGGCACGGTGCAGAAACAGGGCGTCATCTGTGGCGCGGCTGCGGTTGCGGGTCAGGGCCGCGCGATCTGTCAGGGTGTGTGAAGCGTTCATGAAAGGATACTAAGGTCATGCGAGGCCAGTTACAAACCGCTGTTGCGTTGATTTACCCGCCGTCCTGTCTGGCGTGCGGCGCACCTGTGGACGGGGATGGCGGGCTATGCGGCCCGTGCTGGCGCGATACGGCGTTTATTGACGGCGTTGTCTGTGAAACCTGCGGTGTGCCATTGCTGGGCGACGGTGCCGACGGGGATGCTTTATGTGACGCCTGTCTGGCCCACCCGCCTTTGTGGGATCATGGGCGTGCGGCGCTGCTATACCGCGAGACGGGGCGCCGTCTGGTTCTGGCGCTCAAGCATGGCGACCGTCAGGACATTGCCAAACCCGCAGGCCGCTGGATGGCACGCGTGATTGCGCCGTTCGTCACGCCCACGACGCTGGTTATACCGGTGCCGCTACATTGGTCGCGGCTGTGGAAACGGCGGTTCAACCAGTCGGCCCTGCTCGCTAAGGCGATTGCCCGCGAGCGGGGGCTCGGGTGGTGCCCCGATGCGCTGCGCAGGGTCAGGCGTACGCAATCGCTGGATGGCAAAGGGCGGGGCGAACGCTTTGCCCATCTGGACGGTGCGATCACGGCCCACCCGCGCCGCGCCCACTTAATGGCGGGGCGGCCTGTGCTGTTGGTGGATGATGTGATGACCTCTGGTGCGACGTTGCAGGCGGCGGCTTTGGCCTGTCTGGCGGTCGGGGCAGGTCCAATCTGCATTGTGACACTGGCAAGAGTGGCAAAAGATACTTAAGTCTTGATCCAACCCATTTGTTGAAAGGACATGCAACATGCAACCTGTCGAGATCTATACATCGCCGCTTTGCGGTTTTTGCCATGCTGCCAAACGTCTGCTGAATGAAAAAGGCATCAGCTTTGCCGAAGTCGACGTATTGGCTCAGCCAGAGCGCAAGTCCGAGATGATCACGCGTGCCAATGGCGGGCGCACGGTGCCGCAAATCTTTATCGGAGATACCCATGTCGGCGGCTGTGACGATCTGTATGCGCTGGAACGTGCGGGCAAGCTGGACGCGTTGTTGGCAGCCTGATGCAGGCGGCCCTGATCCAGCTGAATGTCAGCGACACACCGGCCCGCAATCTGGCGGGCACGGTAGAGATGGTGCGCGATGCCGCGGCGCAGGGGGCTGAATTTATCCTTACCCCCGAGGTGACGAACTGCGTGTCCACCAGCCGCGATCATCAGCGCAGCATTTTGCAGCACGAGGATGACGACATCACTCTAGCCGCACTGCGCGACGCGGCGCGAGAGGCTGGCATCTGGTTGTTGATCGGATCGCTGGGGCTCAAGACGGGGGATGCGGATGGGCGCTTTGCCAACCGGTCGTTCCTGATTGATCCGCAGGGGCAGATCAAAGCCCGCTATGACAAGATCCACATGTTCGACGTGGATATCGACGAAGGCGAAAGCTACCGCGAATCAGCGGGCTACCGTCCCGGCGATCAAGCCGTTGTGGCGCAGACCTCTTTTGCCAAAATCGGGATGAGCATCTGTTACGATATGCGCTTTCCCAAGCTTTATCAGGCGCTGGCGGATGCAGGGGCCACGATCCTGACCATGCCTGCCGCGTTTTCCCCTGTGACCGGTGCCGCCCATTGGCATACGCTGCTGCGCGCCCGCGCGATCGAGACAGGGTGTTTCGTGTTGGCCCCCGCGCAAACCGGCACCCATGCCAGCGATAGTCACAAGACCCGCGACACCTATGGCCATTCGCTGGTCGTCGCCCCGTGGGGAGAGGTGCTTTTGGATGCCGGCACCGCGCCGGGCATTTACCCGTTCACGCTGGACATGGCGCGTGTACAAGAGGCACGTACCCGCGTAGCCAGTCTTGCCAACCGGCGGGAATTTGGGGCACCTTAGAAGACGACTATGACGGAAAATCGAAACTCACTTGCGATCACCTTGATCAGCGAATTGCTGTCGGCTGATCAACGGATGCGCACCCGGCTGACCCGGGCGCTGCCTAAAGGGATGGAGATTTCGCATTTTTCGGTGCTGAACAATCTGGCATGGCATGACGGCGAAAAGACCCCCGCGCAACTGGCCGAAACGTTCAACGTTACCCGTGGCGCGATGACGAATACGCTGAACAAACTGGTTTGGGCGGGCTATGTGCATATCCGCCCGGATTGGGACGATGCGCGGCGCAAGATGGTGGCGATCAGCCCTGCGGGCCGGAATGCTCGGGACCATGCGATCCGGCAAATATCCCCGTTGATCAATGACGTGGCGGATGATCTGGGCGAGGCGCAGGTGCGTGCCACGCTCGAAACCCTACGCGCCCTGCGGCGCCAGCTGGAAGGCTGACGCCGTCTTGGGTCACTCTGGCTTTAGGCTGGCGGTGACGTAATTCACGCTCAGGTCACGGTCCGACAGACGCCACGACCAGGTGATCGGGTTAAACACGAACCCCTTGCGATCTACCGCCGTTAACCCTGCCTTATGCAGCAGGTCAAAGAGTTCGTCAGGTGTGATGAACTTTGACCAGTCATGTGTGCCTTTGGGCAGCCAGCGCATGACATGCTCTGCGCCGACAATCGCCATCATGAACGACTTTGGGTTCCGGTTCAGGGTCGAGCAGAGGTGCAACCCGCCGGGCTTTAGCAGGGTGCGGCAGGCGATCAGATAGTCGATGGGCGAGGCGACGTGTTCGACAACTTCCATGTTCAGCACAACGTCGAACTGTTCACCCGCTTCAGCCAGTGCCTCGGCCGTGGTGTGGCGATAGTCGATCTCGAGCCCCGATTGCTGCGCATGGACTTGGGCCACCGGAATGTTGCCCGCAGCGGCATCGGCACCGACCACGGTCGCACCCAAACGCGCCATCGGTTCAGACAGCAGCCCGCCGCCGCAGCCGATATCCAGAATGCGCAGCCCGCGAAACGGCTGGGGGGCTTTCAGATCGCGGTCGAACTCTCCGGCGATTTGAGTGGTGATGTAATCCAGACGGCAGGGGTTGAGCATATGCAGCGGCTTGAACTTGCCGTTCTCGTCCCACCATTCAGCGGCCATGGCCTGAAACTTTTCGATCTCGGCGGGGTCAACAGTGCTTTGAGGCGCTTGCATTCTGATCTCTCTGTGCTCTTTTGGGTCCAATGACTATATAGGGCTGTAATGGACAAAATCCCGGACCAAAAGCGCGCAGTGCAATATCTTCACCCGCCGATCGATCCGTTCGATCAGCGGATGATGGACATGGGCGATGGTCATTCGATCTATGTTGAACAATGCGGCAACCCTGATGGCATCCCCGTCGTGGTGTTGCACGGCGGCCCCGGCGGCGGGTGCAGCCCGTCGATGCGGCGCTATTTCGATGCCGAGAAATACCATGTGATCCTGTTTGATCAACGCGGGTGCGGGCGGTCCAAGCCTTTTGCGTCGGTCATCAACAACACGACGTGGGATCTGGTGTCGGATATCGAACATATCCGCGAAGCGCTTGGCATCGAGAAATGGATCGCCTTTGGCGGCAGCTGGGGGGCGACACTGGCGTTGATCTATGCCGAAACGCACCCTGATCGGGTCCGCAACATCATCCTGCGCGGCGTCTTTATGATGACGCAGGCCGAGCTTGACTGGTTCTATGGCGGTGGCGCGGGCAAGTTCTGGCCTGACCTTTGGGCGCGGTTCACCAGCCTGATCCCCGAGGCAGAGCACGGCGATCTGATCGCGGCCTATCACCGGCGCTTGTTCTGTGGCGATCGCATGACTGAAGTGAAATACGGCAAGGCCTGGGCCGCGTGGGAAAACGGGCTGGCGTCGATCCATTCATCGGGCGGGTCGTATGAGGGACCGGGAGAGTATTCGCGTACCTTTGCCCGGTTAGAGAATCACTATTTCACGAACGCGGGTTTTCTTGAGTTTGACGGACAGATCCTTGCGCATGTGGATCGCATTGCCCATATTCCTGGCGTGATTGTCCAAGGCCGCTACGATATGATTTGCCCCCCTTCAAGCGCGTATGAGCTGGCACAGGCTTGGCCTAATGCCGAGCTCAAGATGGTGCGTAATGCCGGCCATGCGCTGTCCGAACCCGGGATCAGCGCCGAACTTGTGCGCACGATGGACGGGATTGCAGCGCAATGACCCGTTCTTTGATGGACCGTCGTGCGTTATTTGCCTCGGGTGCCGCTGCTGCCTTGTTGGCTGCGACGGGCGTGTCGGCGGCGTCCATGCCCAAGGCGGGCGGGCGGTTGCGGATGGCGCTTTCGGGTGCGGCGCGCAGCGATACATGGGGGCAGGGCGACGGTCTGTTCATGCAGGTCGCGCGGCAGGGTCTGATCTTTGACACGCTGACCGAAATCGCTGCAGACGGGACATTGCGCGGAGAGCTGGCAACCGCGTGGCAGGGCAGCGAAGACGGGCGTGTCTGGCTGGTCGATCTGCGCAAGGATGTGTTGTTTCACGACCAGCAACCGCTGACCGCGCGCGATGTTGCAGCCTCGCTGGCGTTGGATGGTGTGGTAGAGGCGACCGGAACGCATCAGGTGCGCATCACGATGACTATGCCTGCGATGGATCTGCCCTTTACGCTGGCGGACCCGCGCCATGTCATTCGCGCTGCCCATGCGATGGACGATGGCATCGGCACCGGCCTGTACCGTCTGCGTCGTTTTACGCCGGGTCAGCAGGTTTTGGCCGAACGTGTGACGGATCACTACAAAGGCCGCAGCGCCGGATGGTTCGATACGGTGGAACTGGTTTCCATCCCCGCGCAGCAGGTCCGTGCACAAGCAATGGCCGAATATCTGGTCGAAGCTGCCGACCTGAACGATGGCGAAGCCCTTCAATCCTTTGATGATATTGCCCTGTTGCCCCATGCCCGGGGGGTGACGCACGCGGTGTCGCGCAGCATCGCCATGCCCCTGCGTACCGGCCAACATCGACCACTGGATAACCTGCGTGCGGCCGAACGTTGGTGGCTGGCCTAGGCGGGGCAGGCACACAGGGCTTGCAGTTTCACATATACGGGCGTATATGGCTTCATAACAGCGGCGCACCGGGGTCCACACCTGAGGCTCCACCGATCTTGAACACGGGCCGCGCGCCCGTTTTTTTGTGCCTGCTCAAAACTGCAGGATGATAGTGAGAATATGAACAACGACCTGATTGCAAAAGCAGCCATTGATCGCCGCATGGCCGAGATCATCACACCGGTGATCGAGGATCTGGGGTTTGAACTTGTGCGCGTGCGCCTGATGTCAGGCAAAACGACCACCTTGCAGCTTATGGCGGACCGCCCTGACGGCGGCATCGAAGTGGACGAGCTGGCCTTGATCAGCCAGTCTGTCAGTGCCGTTCTCGACGTCGAGGACCCGATCATCGAAGAGTATACTCTTGAGGTTTCCAGCCCCGGTATCGACCGCCCGCTGACGCGCCTCAAGGATTTCGAGATGTTCGAGGGCTACGAGGCCAAGATCGAAACCGCCGATCTGATCGATGGGCGCCGCCGCTTTAAGGGCGAACTGGCGGGCATTGAGGGCGACGAGGTGCTGATCAACGTTGAAGAGGGCACCATTGGCCTGAAGTTCGACTGGCTGACCGACGCGAAACTGGTCCTGACCGACGACCTGATCAAAGAAATGCTGCGCCAGCGTAAAGCGTCCGGTGCGATTGACGAAACCAAATTCGATGACATCGAGACCGAAGGGTCCACCGAGGGAGACGACTAAATGGCCATTACATCTGCCAACCAGCTGGAACTGCTGCAAACCGCCGAGGCTGTGGCCCGCGAAAAGATGATCGACCCCAATCTGGTGGTTGAAGCGATGGAAGAATCGCTCGCTCGGGCGGCCAAGTCGCGGTACGGCGCTGAAATGGACATTCGCGTCGCGATCGACCGCAAGACAGGGCGCGCGACCTTTACCCGTGTCCGTACGGTTGTGGCCGACGACGAGTTTGAAAACTATCAGGCAGAATTCACGGTTGAGCAGGCCAAGCAGTATATGGCCAACCCCGAAGTCGGTCAGGAATTCAGCGAAGAAGTCCCGCCGGTTGAGATGGGCCGCATCGCGGCGCAATCCGCCAAGCAGGTGATCTTGCAAAAGGTCCGCGAAGCAGAGCGTGACCGCCAGTACGAAGAATTCAAAGACCGCGCCGGCACGATCATCAACGGTTTGGTCAAGCGCGAGGAATACGGCAACGTCATCGTCGATGTGGGTGCTGGCGAAGCGATCCTGCGTCGTAACGAAAAGATCGGCCGCGAAAGCTACCGTCCGAACGACCGTATCCGCGTCTACATCAAAGACGTGCGCCGCGAACAGCGTGGCCCGCAAATCTTCCTGAGCCGTACCGCGCCCGAATTCATGGCCGAACTGTTCAAGATGGAAGTGCCCGAAATCTATGACGGCATCATCGAGATTAAGGCTGTTGCCCGTGATCCAGGTTCGCGTGCCAAGATTGCCGTGATCAGCTATGATAACTCAATCGATCCGGTTGGTGCCTGCGTTGGTATGCGCGGCAGCCGTGTTCAGGCTGTTGTGAACGAGCTTCAGGGCGAAAAGATCGACATTATTCCGTGGAACGAGGACCAGCCAACGTTCTTGGTCAACGCGCTTCAGCCTGCTGAAGTCTCCAAGGTTGTTCTGGACGAAGAAGCCGGTAAAATCGAAGTTGTTGTACCAGAAGAGCAACTGTCGCTGGCGATTGGCCGTCGTGGTCAAAACGTGCGTCTCGCGTCGCAACTGACCGGGCTGACCATCGACATTATGACCGAAGAGCAAGAGAGCCAGCGCCGTCAGGCCGAGTTCGAACTGCGCACCAAGCTGTTCATGGACAATCTGGATCTAGACGAATTCTTTGCCCAGCTTCTGGTTTCCGAAGGGTTCAGCAACCTTGAAGAAGTCGCATATGTCGAAGTAGGCGAGCTGCTGGTCATCGACGGCGTTGACGAAGACACGGCCAGCGAACTGCAGGCCCGTGCCCGCGACGTGATCGAAGCGCACAACAAAGCGGCGATTGATGCGGCCCGTGCCTTGGGCGTGGACGACACGCTTATTGAATTCGACGGCCTGACACCCCAAATGATTGAGGCGCTGGCCAAGGACGACGTCAAAACGCTCGAAGATTTCGCGACTTGCGCGGATTGGGAACTGGCTGGCGGCTGGACGACCGTGAATGGCGAACGCACCAAGGATGACGGGACACTTGAACCTTTCGACCTTTCGCTGGAAGATGCGCAAAAGTTGATCATGACGGCGCGCGTATTGCTGGGCTGGGTAGATCCCGCTGAGCTTGAGACCGATGAGGTTGAAGAAGACCTTGATATCGACACGGACGAGGAGGCCGAGGCCTGATCGCGGGGCTTTGGGGAACGATATGACACGTGGTGGCGTTTCTAAAGACCGGGAAGACGGTCCCGAACGAAAGTGTATCGCCACTGGCGAGGCGCAGCCCAAAAACGGGCTGATCCGCTTTGTTGTTGGTCCCGACATGCATGTTTTCCCGGATATTCTGGGAAAACTACCCGGACGAGGGATGTATGTGTCGGCGGATCGGGATGCGTTGGAAAAAGCGGCCAAGAAGGGCTTGTTCGCCCGCTCGGCCAAGCAACCTGTAAAGGTTGCGGATGATTTGGTGGAAGAAGTTGAAAAGCAGCTTGTTCGCCGTGTGGTTGATCTGATTTCGTTGCAACGCAAGGCGGGTAAGGCCGTTGCGGGCTACGAAAAAGTCAAAGGTTGGCTGCAAATGGAAGAAGCCGAAGTGTTGATCCAGGCAGTAGATGGATCGGGCCGCGGCAAATCGAAACTAAGTACGCCGCATTTCGGTCATTACATTGGCTGGCTGACGGCAGACGAATTGGGTTTGGCTTTCGGACGCCAAACTGTGATACATGGGGCGCTCGCCTCTGGTGGTCTTACCTCTCGTGTTGTAGAGGAAGCTCAGCGGTTAAAAGGCGTGCGCATAAACGAGGGTGGCAACGGTCACCCGAAAGGATAGACGAGCTTCATGAGCGATAGTGACGGCAAAAAGACATTGGGCCTGCGGGGTGCGCCTTCGCGCCCTGGTAACGTAAAGCAAAGCTTTAGCCACGGACGGACGAAAAACGTCGTGGTCGAGACCAAGCGCAAGCGCGTTGTGGTGCCCAAACCTGCTGGCGCAAAAGCCGGCGGCGGTAGCAATCCATCGCTCGGGGATCCCTCCAAGCGTCCGGCAGGCATTACGGATTCCGAAATGGAACGCCGGCTGAAGGCGGTTCAGGCGGCCCGCGCCCGCGAGGCAGAAGAAGCCGAAGCACGTGCCGCTGACGAAAAGGCCCGCGCGGAAGACCGCGAGCGCCGTCGTGCCGAAATCGATGCGAAAGAAGCCGAAGAACGCGAGCGCGTCGAAAGCCTGAAGGCGAAAGCCGAAGAGGACGAGCGTCGCAAACAAGAAGCGGAAGCTGCGGCAGTCGCTGCATCAGCACCCGCAGCGGCCCCCGCCGCACCGCGTACGCCAAACGTCAAATCTGGCGTACCCACACCTGTGGTACGCAAGAAAGAAGGCGACCGCGAGGAAACCAACAAGCGCAACAAGGGTGGCGACGATAGCCGCCGTTCGGGTAAACTGACGCTGAACCAGGCTCTGTCCGGTGGCGAAGGTGGCCGTCAGCGCTCTATGGCGCAGATGAAGCGCAAGCAGGAACGTCAGCGCCAGAAGGCCATGGGCGGTTCGGTCGAGCGTGAAAAGATCGTGCGCAACGTCAATCTTCCGCCGGCGATTGTTGTCTCCGAGCTGGCCAACCGTATGGCCGAACGCGTCGGCGCGGTTGTCAAAGCTTTGATGACCAACGGCATGATGGTGACGCAGAATGAAACCATCGACGCGGATACCGCCGAACTGATCATCGAGGAATTCGGCCACAAAGTCGTACGCGTTTCTGACGCCGACGTCGAAGACGTGATCAAAGAAGCCGAAGACGATCCGAAAGACCTGGTTTCGCGTCCTCCGGTCATCACGATCATGGGACACGTTGACCATGGTAAAACATCGCTGCTTGACGCGATCCGCAAAGCCAAGGTTCAGACCGGCGAAGCGGGCGGTATCACGCAGCACATCGGTGCCTATCAGGTCACAACCGACAATGGTCAGGTTCTGAGCTTCCTCGATACACCGGGCCACGCGGCCTTTACCTCGATGCGGTCGCGCGGTGCGCAAGTCACCGACATCGTTGTGCTGGTCGTCGCTGCGGATGACGCTGTGATGCCTCAGACGATCGAAGCGATCCACCACGCGAAAGCGGCAAAAGTGCCGATGATCGTGGCGATCAACAAGATCGACAAATACGAAGCCAACCCTGACAAAGTTCGCACCGATCTGCTGCAACACGAGGTCATCGTCGAAAAGATGTCCGGTGAAACGCAGGACGTCGAAGTGTCGGCTGTAACGGGTCAAGGTCTGGACGAACTGCTGGAAGCCATCGCGCTGCAGGCGGAACTGCTGGAACTGAAAGCGAACCCGAACCGTGCCGCGGTTGGTGCCGTGATCGAAGCGCAGCTTGACGTGGGCCGTGGCCCTGTCGCGACTGTGCTTATTCAAAATGGTACCCTGCGCCAAGGCGACATCTTTGTTGTGGGCGAGCAATACGGTAAGGTACGTGCGCTGATCAACGACATGGGCGAACGCGTCACAGAAGCCGGCCCGTCGGTGCCTGTCGAGGTGCTTGGCCTCAATGGGACACCAGGTGCGGGCGACGTGTTGAACGTGACCGAAACCGAAGCGCAGGCGCGTGAGATCGCAGAATATCGCGAAAAAGCCGCCAAGGATAAACGCGCTGCGGCCGGTGCGGCGACGACGCTGGAACAGCTGATGGCGAACGCCAAGGTGAACGAGACCGTCAGCGAGCTGCCTTTGTTGATCAAAGCAGACGTGCGTGGCTCTGCCGAAGCGATCGTGCAAGCGATGGAGAAAATCGGCAACGATGAAGTCCGCGTACGGATTCTGCATTCGGGTGTCGGTGCGATCACAGACACTGATGTCGGCCTTGCCGAAGCATCGAACGCGCCCATCATCGGCTTTAACGTCCGTGCAAACGCTTCTGCCCGTGCCTCGGCGAACCAAAAAGGCGTCGAGATCCGTTATTACTCTGTCATCTATGACATGATTGATGATGTGAAAGCGGCAGCGAGCGGCCTGCTGAGCAACGAGATCCGCGAACACTTCATCGGCTATGCGTCGATCAAAGAAGTGTTCAAAGTGACCGGCGTTGGCAAGGTTGCGGGCTGTCTTGTGACCGAAGGCAAAGCAAGCCGCGCTGCTGGTGTTCGCTTGCTCCGCGAGAACGTTGTGATCCACGAAGGCACGCTGAAAACGCTCAAGCGCTTCAAGGATGAAGTTTCCGAAGTACCGTCAGGCCAGGAATGTGGTATGGCGTTCGAGAACTACGAAGACATCCGCCCCGGCGACGTTATCGAGATCTTCACACGTGAAGAAGTCGTCCGCACGCTCGAGTGATCTAAACTTCGTTCGATATTTGATGATCAGAAGCCCGGTTGAATGTCCGGGCTTCTGTCGTTTCAAACACCCGTTTATCCTCGTTAAAGCTCAGCCGGTCGACACAGACCCGATCGTCCGCGATTTTGATGACGTTGAAGTCGTTCGGCTCTCCGCGTACTCGCGACGATAGGCTCGTCCCCGCGTGCAACTGGATCGCAGTCGTTCCGCCAGATTCCACGGTGAAGTTTTCCGCGTGCCACGTGTGCAAGTGCCCCGAGAGGATCAGGTTCGCCCCGCAAGACAGCAGTTTTTCCAGCGCCACGTCTGCGCCGGGGATCGGTTTCTTTTTGGTATGGTTGGGATGCTGTAGCGGATGATGAACGACCAGAATACGTGCCTTGCGCGCGGCGGTTTCATCCATGGCTATACAGGCGTGGGCAATCCGCCCCGCCGTCAGCTTCCCTGTCTGCCATGAAAACCGGTCGACCGAGTTGATGCCGATCACCACCATATCGTCGTTTTCGAACCGTGGGGTAAGGTCGGTGTTGATCCACTTGCGGTACCGGCGCCACGGCATAAAGAACCGTTGAAAGGGGCGGTCCAGCAACACATCATGGTTGCCCGGCACGCCTAGAACGGGTGCATTGAGGCGCTGGATAAAGTTATGTGCTTCTTCAAACTGGCTACGCCGTGCGCGTTGCGTGAAATCGCCCGATATTGCGACGATATCCGGCTCAAGCGCGTTCACGCAGGACAACAGTGGTTCCAGCAGATCCGGTCGGTCTTTGCCAAAGTGTAAATCGGATAGGTGCACCAATGTGCTCATCTTACAACCTCGTTGAATTCGGCGGGCACGATCAATTGCAACGCCTCGCGCTGCATCTCTAGCTTGAACGGACCTTTCATGCGGGTCAGTTCTCCGTCGCGGGCGACGGGGCGTGATTTATGCGCCATCTCAAGCGTGATCTCGTTCCCGCAGTGCATTTGATAGTCGGTTTCCCGTTTCGCAACGCCAAACGCCAATGCTGCAGCGTGTTTGAACAGGCCCCATCGGTCTGTGTCCGGGGCTACCAGCAGCACCATGCCGCCCTTGGCGATACAATCTTCGCCGCTGAGGCCCATCTGGTTCAACTGAAAGGCGTTGCTGATCGCAAAGACCAAAGGGGTCCGGTGTTTAAACGATTTTCCATCGACTGTGACTGTCAGTTTAAGAGGCGCACGAAGCGTTGCCAACGCCTTAACCACCGACCAATAGGCGGCGATTCGGCTGCGGCCCCAGCGATCGTATATGCCTTCGCGGGTTTTCAGAATGGCGGCATAGGCCCCGATGCTGGCGTTGTTCAGGAAGACGTTGCCGTTGATCTTGGCGATATCCGTGGGCCGCAACGCACCATTGGCGATGACATCGACAGCTTCATCCACCGTTTCGGGCAGGTTCAAGGAGCGCGCGAAATAGTTGAATGTCCCCGCAGGAATAATGCCCATCTGATTGGGCACATTCGCCAGCCCCGCGGCAACGCCGCTGATTGTGCCGTCCCCACCAGAGGCGACAATGGTCGCGTCGGGGTTATCCTCGGCTGTAGATTGCGCCAACTTGCCAAGATCCGCGCCATTGGGCGAAAATTCAACGAAGCTGACGGGAATGTCGTGGTGTTCAAACCGGTCTGAAATACGGGACCTGCGTTCTATCCCGTCTTTGCGGCCAGAGCCCTTGTTTAAGATAACGATTACGCGCGAAGGCTTCATGTTTGATCCATCCTTGATGACCTAAGCAAACGCTTGGGAAAGAGGATGGTTCAGATGTTTCGCGGCAGTTTGGTCTCTCGGCAGGTCAGCTTTGGCGCTGAATCGGCTTGCCTGTGTAGATCGCGTTATCAACCTTAACCGTTATGCGGCCATCGGGCATGTCGCGCACAAAAATACCCTGGACTGAAACCGTAGACCCGATTGTGATTGTACGTAGCATTACTTCCTCCTCGAAGAACCAGCAGTTGCATCTTTATAGGCGACTATTTGCTCACGTCTAGCAACAAAAAAGTCGTTAGCGCAGCATTTTAACGCTTAGAGAAACAGAGGCGCAGGGGCGCTGGCGCTACAGCCAGTCGCGCAGGATCGGGATCAGTGGAATGTCGGCGGGCGGCATGGGATAGTCCCTTAGCGCATTGGCACGGACCCATTTCAGGGTCTGTCCTTCGCGCGCCTGCGGTGTGCCATTCCATTTGCGGCAGGCAAACAGGGGCATCAGCAGGTGAAAATCATCATAGGCGTGGCTGGCAAAGGTCAGCGGCGCAAGGCACGATGCCCAAGTGTCGATGCCCAGTTCTTCCTGCAGCTCGCGGATCAGCGCGGCTTCGGGTGTTTCGCCGGCCTCGACCTTGCCGCCCGGAAACTCCCAAAGACCAGCCATGGATTTGCCGGGCGGGCGCTGTGCCAAAAGCACGCGCCCGTCCACATCGATCAGGGCAACCGCCGAGACCAATACAATCTTCACGAACGATAGTCCGCGTTGATTTCAATATAGCCGTGGGTCAGGTCGCAGGTCCAAACCGTTGCCTTGCCGTCGCCAAGGCCCAGATCAACACCGATGGTGATGTTCTGACCCTTCATATGCGCCGCCGCTGCCTCTTCCGAGTAGTCGGGGCTGCGCCAGCCGTCTTTTGCGACCTCGATATCGCCAAAGCGGATCGACAGACGATCCCGATCAGCCGCGGCACCGGATTTACCGATCGCCATAACAACGCGGCCCCAGTTCGGGTCTTGGCCGGCAATCGCGGTTTTGATCAGCGGTGAGTTGGCAATGGCCATGCCGTGCGTTTTGGCATCCGCATCCGTCGCGGCACCTGTGATGGCGATTTCAACGAATTTGGTTGCCCCTTCGCCGTCTTGCACGACCTGATGCGCAAGGTTCAACATAACGCGGTGCAACGCATCAGAAAACGCTTCGCTTTCGCTCGCATCCACGCCCGACGCGCCGGTCGCTGCAAGGATCAAACTGTCGGAGGTCGATGTGTCGCTATCCACGGTGATGCAGTTAAAGGTGCTATCCGTGTGAGTGGACAGCATCTTTTGCAGGGCAGGTTGGCTAACAACTGCGTCGGTAAAGATATAGACCAGCATCGTCGCCATATCCGGCGCGATCATACCCGAACCCTTCGCAATCCCAGCGATAGAGACTGTTTTGCCGTCAATCTCGACCTCGGCACGCGCCCCTTTGGGGAAGGTATCCGTGGTCATGATCGCCTTGGCGGCATCCGAAATACCCTTGTCGGACAGCGCGCCCTTGAGGTCGGCGAGAACAGCCGTGATCCGGTCGTGGGGCAATGGTTCGCCAATCACGCCGGTCGACGAGGTGAAAACCCGCGACTGGGGGATGTTGCACACATCGGCAACCGCGGCGGTAATCGCCTCGACTGCGGTGACGCCGCCTTTGCCGGTAAAGGCATTGGCGTTGCCAGAATTGACCAAGATCGCAGCGCCCGTATCCGATGTCGCGCCGATTTTGGCCTGACAGTCCAGAACAGGGGCCGCACGGGTGGCAGAGCGGGTAAACGCCCCCGCCACCGTAGAGCCGGGAGTCAATTCAGCCAGCATCACATCCGTGCGGCCTTGATACCGTACCCCCGCCGCGATGGTGGCAAAACGCACACCATCAATGACAGGAAGATCAGGAAAGTGATCGGGTGCCAGCGGGGATACAGCGGTGATCTTGCCCATTGATTACTCCAACAAGCCCAGGTTGGTCAGAACCGTGGGATCAACTGCTTCAGCAGCCGAACGGTCAACATCTGCGGCTTCGGTGGTTTCTTCAATCAACGCTTGTGCTTTGACTTGGCGCACCTGAGTTTCCAGCTCGTCTTTTACTTCGTCGAGCGCAGGCGCTTCTTTCTGGCGCTTCTCGTCCAGTTTGATGACATGCCAGCCAAACTGGGTTTCAACCGGTTCGGATACAGCACCGACTTCAAGCTCGGCGACAGCGGTTTCAAACGCGGGCACCATCATGCCGGGCCCGAACCATCCCAGAGTACCGCCTGCAGGACCGGAGGGACCCGTGGATTTTTCTTTCGCCAGCTCGGCGAAATCCGCACCCTCATCAAGCTCGGTCTTGACGGCTTTGGCATCTTCTTCTGTCTCTAGCAGAATGTGCGACGCGCTGAATTCTTCGGTAGGCTCTGCCGCGGCATAGGCTTCGTCATAGGCGGCTTGCAACTCTTCTTCGGACACGTCCTGTGCCATCGCTTTTTCGATCACTTCGCCGGCGATCAGCTGGCGGCGTTCGTTTTCCAGCGCCAATGTAATGCGCGTTGGCAGATCGCCTTCGTAATCCTGCGACAGGGCGGTTTGCTGCACGAGCTGGTCCAGAATGCCCTTGAACAGAACCTCTGGCGGCAGTTGTTGATACTGCTCTGGCAAGGTGGCGCGGGCGATAATCATGTTGCCGATCGTGATATTCGTGCCGTTTACCGTCGCGACCACTGTTTCAGCAGTAACGGCCATTTGTGCATCGGTCTGCGCATCGGTGTTTGCGGCAGCGTCGTCCTGCGCAAAAGCGGGCAGGGCAAGCGAAGCTGCCACCATGAATGGTGCCAGAAAAGTGAGAGGTTTTTGCATGTATCTGTCCTTGGTTTGGCAGCCGCAAAGGGCTGCTACATTGACACGGTTTAGTGCGACCCTTACATCGCCCTATGGGCGCGGCCTTGGCGCACGTTCAGTCTTGTATCTAGGGGCTGTCCGGCGGCTCGGCAAGCAGATGGACGCCTAGGAACTTAACTTCGGCAGGAGATTGCATGCTGGGCATCGGAACACTCGCCAAAAAAGTCTTTGGGACCCCAAACGACCGTAAAATCAAGGCGACCCGCCCGCTGGTTGAACAAATCAACGCGCTGGAAGACGAATTCTTGGCTTTGACCGACGACGGTCTAAAGCAAAAAACAGAAGAGCTGCGCAAGCGGGCAAACGATGGCGAAAGCCTGGAAGACCTGCTGCCGGAAGCCTTTGCAAACTGCCGTGAAGGCGCACGCCGGACCTTGGGTCTGCGCGCCTTTGACACGCAGTTGATGTCCGCGATTTTCCTGCATCAGGGCAATATATCCGAGCAGAAAACCGGTGAAGGTAAAACCCTGACCGCCACGCTGGCCGCCTATCTGAATGCGCTGACCGGCAAGGGCGTGCATGTGGTGACGGTGAACGAATACCTCGTGAAGCGGGACGCCGACTGGATGGGCAAGGTCTTTGCCTCGCTGGGGCTGACCACCGGTGCCGCGGTCTCTGGCATGACCGAAGAAGACAAACGCGCCGCGTATGAATGCGATGTGACCTATGCCACGAACAACGAGCTGGGCTTTGATTATCTCCGCGATAACATGAAATCCGAGCTGAGCCAGATTTTCCAGAAGCAGCACAACTTTGCCATCGTGGATGAGGTCGACAGTATTCTGATCGATGAAGCACGGACGCCACTGATTATCTCTGGCCCGTCGCAAGACCGCTCCGAGATGTATAAAGTCGTCGATGATGTGATCCCGCTGCTTGACGAAAGCCACTACGAGCTGGACGAAAAAACCCGCAATGTGACCTTTACCGACGAAGGGAACGACTTCCTCGAGAAAGAGCTGCTGAGCCGCGGCCTGCTGGAAGAAGGGTTCACGATGTATGACCCTGAAAGCACCACGGTCGTGCACCACATAAACCAGGGTTTGCGGGCGCATAAGCTGTTCATGCGCGACAAAGATTACATCGTGCGCGATGGCGAAGTGATGCTGATCGACGAATTCACCGGGCGCATGATGTCCGGTCGCCGTCTGTCCGACGGTCTGCACCAAGCGATCGAAGCGAAGGAAGGCTGCCAGATCCAGCCTGAGAACGTCACGCTCGCGTCCGTCACTTTCCAGAACTATTTCCGACTGTACAACAAGCTCGCCGGGATGACCGGTACGGCCGAAACCGAAGCCGAAGAATTTGCCGAGATCTACGGTCTGGGTGTTGTGGTTGTGCCGACCAACGTGCCGGTTGCACGCGTTGACGAAGATGACCAAGTCTATCGTTCCGCGCTGGAAAAATATCAGGCGATGATCGAAAAGGTCAAAGAAGCCAATGCGATAGGGCAGCCGGTTCTGGTCGGTACCACGTCCATCGAAAAGTCCGAAATGCTCAGCCAGATGCTGACCGAAGGGGGCATTACGCATAACGTTCTGAACGCACGCCAGCACGAACAAGAAGCCCAGATCGTCGCAGATGCGGGCAAATTCGGCGCGGTGACCATTGCCACAAACATGGCCGGTCGCGGCACCGACATTCAGCTGGGCGGCAACGTAGAGCTGAAGGTGATCGAAGCACTGGACGCCGATCCAGAGGCCGATCCCGTTGCCATTCGTGAAAAGATCGAGGCGGAACACGCGGACGAAAAGAAAAAAGTGCTGGAGGCCGGTGGCCTTTATGTTCTGGCCTCTGAACGTCACGAAAGCCGTCGGATCGATAACCAGCTGCGTGGTCGTTCCGGCCGTCAGGGTGACCCGGGCCGCTCGTCGTTCTATCTGTCGCTCGAGGACGATTTGATGCGTATCTTCGGGTCGGAACGGCTTGAGAAAGTGCTGACCACGCTTGGCTTGAAAGAAGGCGAGGCGATTGTGCACCCTTGGGTGAACAAGTCGCTCGAACGGGCACAGGCCAAGGTCGAAGGTCGCAACTTTGACATTCGCAAACAGCTGTTGAAGTTCGATGATGTGATGAATGACCAGCGGAAGGTCATCTTTGGCCAGCGCCGCGACATCATGGAAGCCGCGGACCTGCAAGAGATTACGTCGGACATGCGCGAACAGGTGATCGACGATCTGATCGACCAGTTTATGCCTCCGAAAACCTATGCAGATCAGTGGGATACCCAGGGGTTCCAAGCGGCTGTTGTCGAGCAGTTGAACCTGAACGTACCTGTTTCGGCCTGGTGTGAAGAAGAGGGCGTGGACGACGAAGTGATCCGCGAACGTCTGATCGAGGCCAGCGATTCCATGATGGCACAGAAGGCTGAACAGTTCGGCCCAGAAAACATGCGCAACATTGAAAAGCAGGTGTTGTTGCAGGCGATCGACGGCAAATGGCGTGACCACCTTCTGACGCTAGAGCATCTGCGGTCGGTCGTGGGCTTCCGCGGTTACGCGCAGCGGGATCCGTTGAACGAGTATAAAAACGAATCCTTCCAGCTGTTCGAAAGCATGCTGGACAGTCTTCGGACCGAAGTGACGCAGAAACTGGGGCAAATTCGTCCGATGACGGAAGAAGAGCAACAGCAGCTGATGTCACAAATGCAGGAACGTCAGGCGGGTGCACAGGTTGCAGCTGCGCAGGCGGCCGAAGAAAACAGCGCAGCGCCGGCGGCTACGGAGACTACGGCGGCTACGGAGACTGGATCGACAGCCGTTGCTGGGTTTGACGAAAATGACCCGACCACATGGGGCAACCCTTCGCGCAACGACGAATGTCCCTGCGGATCGGGTGAGAAATTCAAGCATTGCCACGGCAAGCTTGCGTAAGTGACAGCTCCAAGGCCGTTTCGCGGCCTTGGAGACCGCTCCCGGCGGCAGGACCGTACGGTGGGGTAAGATTTAGGTAGGGTCAGTAGACCAAGCTGCGCTGTCCAATAAAGGAGAGCGACATGCCAATTACTGACAATTTCAGTGACTATACCGCAGGATTAACCGGCCCGATTTGCGGGGCCTTTGATGTCGTGCCAGATGATGCCGCTGACCTGGCGCAGGTCACGCGGGGCTTTATGGTTGGTGGGGCTGGCGATGTAGCGGTGACGCTCAAAAGCGGGGATGCGATCACGTTGGTCGGGTTGGTGGCCGGGGTCGTCTATCCGTTTCGGGTCGCGCAAGTACGGGGCACCGGTACGACGGCCACGGGGATCAAAGGGTTGGTTTAGCGCGCAAGCCGATTGCCACATACTGTGGCCATTGCTGCGCCCCCTTAATGACCGGTGGGGCGCAGCATAATGGGCAGGGTCCGTGCGATGATCTGTAGATCACCGGCCAAGCACATCTGCCGCGTATAGCGTTCATCAAGCGTTGCGCGTTCATCAAACAGCATCACCCCGCGCCCTGCGACTTGCCATAGACCGGTGATGCCGGGGCGCACCGATTGATACGCGCCACGTGCATCCCCATAGCTGTGCAACTCGCTGCGCGTCACAGGGCGCGGTCCGACCAACGACATATCGCCCCGGAGGACATTCCAGATTTGGGGCAACTCGTCCAAGCCCGTGCGCCGCAGAAAATGGCCGCCGGGGATGACACGGGGGTCATTTTTCAGCTTTTGGTACAGGGCCCATTCCAGCGCGTGGTCCGGTCGCGCGGAAAGAATCGCCGGCAAGGCGGCCTGAGCGTTGGGTACCATTGTCCTGATTTTCCAACAGAGGAACGGTTTGCCCGCCCGTCCGATCCTTGGATGGGCATATAGACCGCTTTGCCCGTGAGCGGCCATAAAGCAGCACAACAGAACGATCAGCAGCAGTATCAAGGGCAGCAGCACAAGGCTGACCGTTAGATCGAACAGCCGCTTTCCTACGCGTTGATACAGCAGCCGGCCCACGTAGGAACCGCCGCCCCGTCTTATCCCTACCTCGATAAACGCCATCATCACCCCGTGCTTTTAACCAACAAATAAAACCGGCGACTTTGCCGATGTGTCAGCTAAAGCAGAGGTATCCTAAGGTGTGGTTAAAGCCGGGCCGCTATCAGATCAGGCGTAGTTGAATTCGACCTCACCATTATGGATCGTTGCGGCGGTCAATTTGTCGGTTGCGTAGGCTCCGGTATCGATCGAAACAACGCCGCCCTTGACCATAGGCGTGTCGACAATCGTATGCCCGTGCACGATCCACATACCGTCGCGACGGCGTTTGCGCCCGAAATCCTCATGCCCCCAAAGCAACGTGCGGCTTTCCTGATCCTTTATTGAAATCAACGGGTTAGCCGCGGCGTGAACAAAGGCAACATTGCCGCTGATCCAAGAAGTTGGCAGGTTGGTCACCCAGTCGACCAGCGCGTCGCCCATGGCCTCGCGCAGGGCATCACGGGCCCGCTCAAGCTCGTCTCCCGAAGAGGTTTGCGATACGCCCGAGACGTCAAAACTCGATAGAGTTTGCAGCCCGCCGTAACGCAGCCAGCGCTGGCCATTCTCTTTAGGATTATCAATAAACTTTAGCATCATCTGCTCGTGGTTGCCCATCAGCGTTATGATATCCGGCTGGCTGTGCAGGGCGCGCAAGACCTGCGCGCTTTGTTCGCCGCGGTCGACCAGATCACCGACACAGATCACCCGCGTATCGGGGGAGGGCTCAGGGAGCCGTTCCAGCAAATCAAAACGACCGTGGATATCGCCAATCGCGACCACGGGTACGTCCGGCGTGATGGGGTCGAAATGCGGTTCCGGCTCGGGGTCTGGTTGACGGCGTTTAAACCAACGGTTTAGCATAGTTTTTCAAGCGTCCTCTGTGTTGCAAAACTGGCGCAACGTAATGGTAAATCCGTTGACTGGCGGCACACAAAGTGTAGTCCAACTCAAACTTCTCTACGGTCCCGGTATTGGAAACAGTTAATTAATAGGCAGGTTGTCAGATGCAAGGCCACTTGAGGAAACTCGCTTGTACGATGTTAGCCGGGGTGTTCGGCGTTGTCAGCCTTTCCCAGTCATCTGCCCAATCGCTGTCGACCTACGGGACACCCGGTCTGATCGAAATGCCAACGGCCCGTGTGCTGAAGGATGGCGATCTGGCATTTACGGCCAGCGCCTTTGGTCCAAACTACCGGTATTCCGCGACCTTTCAGGTTTTGCCGCGCCTTTACGGTACATTCCGCTACTCGCGGATCAAAGATATCAGCTCCAGTGCGATACTGGACGGCGATACCTTTGACCGCAGTTTTGACGTTCACTACCAGATTTGGGACGAAACCGATGTGCGCCCCGCGTTTGCTGTGGGCCTGCGCGACTTTCTGGGTACCGGTATCCTGAGTAGTGAATATTTCGTTGCCACAAAAAGCTTTGGCTCAAAGTTGGAAGTAACCGGCGGCTTGGGCTGGGGCCGTCTTGCGGGGCGGAATTCATTTTCGAACCCGTTCAGTGTGCTGTCCGAACGGTTTGATACACGATCAGCCGGCTTCACCGGCACCGGGGGGCAGCTCGAAACCGGCAACTGGTTCAGCGGTCCTACCTCTCCCTTTGTCGGCGTGAAATGGAACCTCTCTGATCAAGCGACGCTGTTTGCGGAATACTCGCCCGATGAATACACGCGGGAATCGGTGAACACCGGTATCGACGTGTCTTCGCCGATCAATGTGGGGCTGGAGTATCGGTTCAAGAACGGCGTGAACCTCAAGGGGTTCGTTGTGGGTGGGCATGAGGTCGGCGCGCAACTGAGCTATATCATCAATCCCAAGACCCCGTCGGTTCCCGGTGGGTTGGAGCAGGCCCCGCGGACGGTCGGCGCACGCAATCGGTTGGCCATTGCAGAATGGAATAACTCGGCTGCGGGTGGTGGGCGTGATGCGGTAGAGACTGTGTTGCAGCGCGTGCTCGCGGAAGATGGGCTGGAGCTGCAAGGGTTCACCATGTCGGGCACCCGCGCGACGGTGCGTGTTGAGAATAGCCGTTTCAATAACGAAGCCCAAGCGGCGGGACGCACAGCGCGGGCCATGGCGGTGACACTGCCGCCCGCTATCGAAGAATTCACCGTCGTTTTCCTTGAACGCGGCGTGCCGCTTAGCCAGATCGTCACGCAGCGGTCTGATCTGGAAGAGCTGCAGTATGATTATGACGGCGCGTGGCGCAGCTTGGCGCGGGCGCGTTTGGAAGACGGACATACGCAGGGACGTGATGGGGAGCTGACGGATATTTATCCCGTGTTCGACACGTCTATCGGTCCTTATGTGGCGACATCTTTTTTCGACCCGAACAGCCCGATCCGGGCCGATTTTGGTGTCCAGCTCAAGATGGATTACCGGCCGCGTCCGGGCCTGACCTTTGCCGGTCGGTTCCGGTACCCGCTGGTGGGCAATATCGCCGATTCGTTCCGCGTGTCTAATTCGGTCATCGAACCTGTGCGTACGAATGCTGTGCGCTATGCCAAAGAATCTGATCTTGAGGTTAACAGCCTGACGGCGGAGTATCTGTTCCGTCCGGGCAAGGACCTGTTTGGCCGCGTCTCTGCTGGGTATCTCGAAGGGATGTTCGGCGGTGTTTCGACCGAAGTGCTGTGGTACCCGATGGCCAGCCGTCTCGCGCTTGGTGCGGAGCTGAACTATGTCAAACAGCGTGATTTTGACATGTTGTTCGGGTTCCAGGATTACGACGTCGTGACCGGTCACGCTTCGGCCTATTATGATCTGGGTAACGGGTTTTACGGCCAGCTTGACGTGGGTCGCTATCTTGCGGGCGATTACGGCGCGACGTTGTCACTGGATCGCGAGTTCAACAACGGGTTCAAGGTTGGCGGGTATTTCACGCTGACGGATGTGTCGTTTGACGATTTTGGCGAAGGGTCCTTTGACAAAGGGCTGCGGTTCGAGGTGCCTCTGTCGTGGATCACCGGTCGTCCGTCGCGTACGAAAATCCAACAAACCATCAAACCGATCACCCGTGACGGTGGCGCGCGTCTTGCTGTAGCCAACCGTTTGCATGGGGTCGTGCGCGATTATCGCGGCAAAGAGCTGCGGGACAGCTGGGGGAGATACCTGCGATGATCTTACGTGCGCTTACCCTCGGGTTATGTCTGGCGGGCCTGTCCGCCTGTAGCGAAAGCAAAGGCCTGCTGGCACGTGGTGTCGCGGTTGCTGTGGACGACGATTCTGTTGTGCCCAAGACCTCGCAAGGGTTCCCACCGCGCTTTGCAGCGCTGGTGCAGGACACCTCTATCCCCGCGCTGCTGCTAACGGTGGAAAACCGAAAGCAAACTGGGCGTATGTTGCGCGAAGCGCGTGTGAACGGCGTCGATACGTGGCTGAGTTCGGATTTGACAGCACTGATGTTGGAAGACGGTATGCTGCAAGGCACGCGCGGGCTTGGCTTTGAGTTATTTGCAGCGGATGTGTCCGAGCCCAAAGCGTTGATCTTGTCCGGGCGTGGCGGTTATTCCGACCGGCTGCACAGCAATCTGACGGGGACCGATGAAATCTCTACGCGGGCATACCGGTGTTTGGTCGAAACTCAAGGCAGTGCAACACTGGCGCTTGAAATCGGCACAGTGTCGACGCGTAAGGTGACAGAGGATTGTAAAAGTCTGGACCAGTCGTTTCGGAATACGTATTGGGTCAGTGTAAATAGCGGTGCCATTGTTCAGGCGCGGCAATGGGCTGGCGACGAAGTCGGGTATCTTATGACCAAGGCTGCTGCACGCTAGTTTAACCGGGGCCGAACCTGTCTGGGGGCGAGGTGTCACATGATGAATGGGAGTATTGAAGTGCGATACCTATTGGTAGCTGTTTTGGGTCTGGCCCTTGCGAGCTGTGGTACGGTTTACCGAACACCTAAAGTTGTAGAGGGCGCAGCAGGCGGCACCAACGTACGCGTGCTGAACCTGACCGCTGAAACCGTCATTCAGGCGAATAGATCTGCCTATGCGCCGCAAAGCCTGCCGGCTGTCTTTTCGCGTACCGCCGGAAGCGGTTCCGGCCTGCGCGGGACCGGGGCGCTGCCATCGCCCACGCTTGAGGTTCAAACGCGGCCTAACGCGCTTGAGCTGCGGTTGCCCCCCGCAAATGATCCTGGCCCCTATGAAATTGGCGTCGGTGATGTGGTGCTGCTGGCCACGCCACGTGCTGCGGGATCGGTTGAACAACTGTCCGGGCTGCTGGCCGCGCAAAACTCGCGCCAAGGGTATACCGTGCAGGACGACGGGTCGATCAACATTCCCGACGTGGGCCGCGTGCGCATCGCCGGTCTGACCATCGAGGACGCCGAGGCTGCCTTGTTCCAGCGTCTGGTCGAGAACCAGATTGACCCGACGTTCAGCCTCGAGATTTCCGAATTCAATTCGCGGCGTGTGTCTATCGGCGGTGCTGTGTCGCAGCCCACGGTTGTGCCGGTGACGTTGACACCGCTGTATCTGGAAGAGGCTTTGGCCGCTGCAGGCGGGATCACGGTCGAAGATCAGGACTATGCCTCGATCCGTCTGTACCGCGATGGCACGCTGTACCAGATCCCGCTGTCGCAGCTCTATTCCAGCGCCAGCCTGACCAAGACGCGCCTGCTGCCCGGCGATGCGATTTTCGTTGATACGGCATATGAACTGGTCCGAGCGCAGGAATATTTTGCCCAACAGATCACCTTGGTTCAAGCGCGTCAGGCGGCACGTGCCTCTGCATTGCAAGAGCTGCAGCTTGAGGTGTCCCTGCGGCGCGAAAATCTGGACGAAGCGCGGGATAACTACAAAGCCCGCATAGAGCTTGGTGCTGACGACCGCGACTATGTTTATCTGGCAGGTGAGGTCGGGACGCAGTCGCGCTTTGCGCTGCCGTATGAACGCAAAGCAAGTCTGGCCGATGCATTGTACGATGCAGGCGGCGTGGCGTCGTCGACCGGTGATGTGTCGCAAGTCTATGTCCTGCGCGCATCGTCTGATCCGCGCGAGCTGGGGGCGATTACGGCATGGCATCTTGATGCTCGTAATGCGGCGAACTTTGCCCTGGCTCCGAAGTTCGAGCTGCGCCCCGATGACATCATCTTTATCGCGCAGCAGCCCGTTACCAAATGGAGCCGCGCTGTGTCGCAAATTCTGCCACAGGTCCTGAGCGTGGGTAACGCCGTCAGCAACTGATTTAACCACGATTGATTAGCAAGGGCCGGGCAGAAATGTCCGGCCTTTTGCGTTGTGGGGCTGGATGGCCGGATGGGTTCTGAGGTCGTCGAGGTCTCCGTAAATTGAACCAATCAGTGCCCTATTTCAGCCACATCGCCTGATTACCCCTAAAGAGGTCAACTATTCAGGCGGTGTGAAATGTATCTTTCTGTTGTTATTCCTTGCATGAACGAGGAAGCCTCGATCCCGGGTTTGGTGACGCGGCTGACGCAGGCCATCGCGCCTTGGAAAGACCGAGCAGAGATTATCCTCGTCGATGACGGATCCACAGACGCCACATGGAAAGCGATCGAGGTCGCCCAAGCAAGCTGTGCGCAGTTGGTGGGGGTCAAACTGTCTGCCAATCGTGGCCACCAGATCGCGCTGACTGCGGGGCTCGAGGCCGCGCAGGGTGAACGTATCTTCATGCTGGATGCCGATCTGCAAGACCCGCCCGAGTTGCTGGTGGATATGATGTTCATGATGGATCGCGGATTTGACGTGGTTTATGGCCGGCGCAGCGAGCGTCAGGGCGAGACGATGTTCAAAAAGGCCACGGCGCATCTGTTCTACCGTTTCCTGAATGCCATGTCTGATGTGCCGATTCCTCAGGATACCGGCGATTTCCGTCTGGTGAACCGCCGGTCGCTCGACGCTGTTCTGGCGATGCCTGAAAAGGCCCGTTTCATCCGCGGCATGTTTGCTTGGGCAGGGTTCAAGCAGGTTGGGATTGAATATATCCGTGCTCCACGGGCTTTGGGTGAGACCAAATACCCGTTCCGCGCGATGATGCGCTTTGCCATCGACGCGATGACCGCCTTTTCGACGAAGCCGCTTAAGCTCGCGACACGTCTGTCCTTCGTCAGCCTGCTGATGGCGACGTTGATGGCAGTCTATGTCATTTACTCGTTGATCGTTTACCAGACCGCGCCCGGTTGGGCCTCGGTGGTGCTGGCAATCAGCTTCTTCTCGGGGGCGCAGCTTTTGACGCTGGGAATTCTGGGTGAATACATCGGTCGCCTTTACGTCGAAGCCAAGGATCGGCCGCTGTACTTCGTGAGCGACGATACCCGCGATATGGTCCCTGACGTGAAAAGGTTGCGCGCATAATGCCTATTTTAGACTATAAATGTACCCGTTTCGCCATCGTTGGGGCTGTGACTGCAGTGTCCTATGTGGTGATGTATCCGGCGTTTCTGGCGGCGGGGCTGCCGCAGGTAGAGGCGAATGCGGCAGCATTTTTTCTAGCTATCGTACTGCAATATATCGGGCACGCGCTGTTCACTTTTGAACGCCGATTGGTCGATCGCAGCCAGATCACCAAGTTTGCCATTATGACTGGCTGCGGCTTTGTGATCTCAGCGCTTGTGACGGGCCCTTTCGCGCAGGAAGCCGATGTACCTGCCTGGGCTGCCGCGCTGGCCGTTGCGCTATACCTGCCTGTGCAGAACTTCATCTTGATGACCCTATGGGTGTTCGCCCTGCCGCATCCCAAGAAGGAGTGCACATCGTGAGCCATATCTATAGGGATACGTTTTTCGACTACATCAACCAAAGCGCGCGCGCGTCGGCCAAGCCGTTTGTGTCGTTGTTGTTCCCATTGCTCAAGCCATCTTCGGTTATTGATCTGGGCAGCGGGCGCGGCGTTTGGATGGATGAATGGCGCAAAGGCGGCGCGGATGACGTGCTTGCCGTTGATGGGGACTATGTCGATCGGGCGCAGTTTGTGGTCGCGCGGCTGTATGACGGCGGCGGTCGGGGAGCGGTCGGCTATGCGGGCTGATGCAGAACGGGTACAGCTTGCGCCAGTGTTCTGGATCACGCTGGCGGCGGCCTTTCTGTTGACGGGGCAAAACCTGTTGGACCCGATGATCCGCCATGATGACTATCCTGCCTTTTTCGGCGATGCGCCTGTGTTCTGGAACAAGACGCTGCACGAGGGACGGTGGCTGAATTATATCTGGCACCTGCGCGAGGTCGTGACGCCCGCGTGGTTGAATTTTGCCCTGTATCAGAGCCTATGGGCGGGCTTCGTGGCAGCGCTTGCGGTGACCACAATAGGGCCGGACGCGTCGCGGTGGTTCACGGTAGTTCTGGCCCTGCTCATGCTGGTTTGCCCGTCCGAGATGCTGATTTCGCTTTGGTTCAACACGCTGATACCAGGGCTGGCCGTTGTGACGCTGTTTGCGGTGTTGGCGTGCTATCTCTCTAGTGCGCAGTTGCGCAGGTTGTTGCCGCTGTTCGTGATCATCAGCTTTATGGCCTATACCACCTATCCGCTGTTGCTGCTGGCAGTGTGTATTTCCCGCACGCGGGACCGTTCAGTGCGCGATCTTGCGGGATTACTGGTGCTGTTCTGCGCCAGTTTTGTCGTGGCGGTCCTGACTGTTTATACGTTGAACTGGCAGGTGCATGGTGTGTTTGGCGTGCCCGTGGCTGATTGGCGTGAGCCGACTGCCGGGCACGGGCTTGGCGGGATGGTCGCGAACCTTCCGAAACTGGGGGAGAGCCTGATGCTTTTCCTGAACCGCACAGGCATCGGGTATCCGCCGTTGATCGGCTTTATTCCCTTTCTGTATATTCTGGCGCTGAATGTGCTGCGCAAACGCGCGCCGCTTGAGGCGCTTTATCTCGGGGCTGGCTTGGCCATCGGTCTGGCGCTGGTGGTGGCTCAGGCGCTGAAGCTTGGTGTGATCGTACCGCCGCGGGCGTTCATCTTTTTCTGGGTATTTTTTGCGCTGACCACCGTACGTGCCGTCCAGCTGCTGAGCGAGGATGAGGGTCTATATGGTAGGTTAGGGCGTAATGCGTTGCTGCTGATCATCGGCGTTTGGTTTATCCAGCTGTTTCTGTCCTATGGTCAGGCGAATGCTTGGCGCAGTGATACAAAGACCTGGGCGCAGGAGGTGCAGGCGACCGAAGGGCCGGTCTATATCTTTGGCGATCCATCGAAAATCGCCTCGGGGGTGAAGGCGGGTATACAATCCTACAAAGCGCTGCCCTCGCGGTTGAAACAGCTGACCGGCAAAACTGCTGTCGCCTGTGTCGAAGCGCCAAAGGACTGCCCTACACGGCCCGAAGTTATAGCAAGCGAGGCTGAAGTGCATTTGCTGCGCGAGGGCGACGCGTTGCTGATGGTATTTACCCCAAAGCCATCGAAAGACGCTGAGGACTAATCGCTAAAAATGCTGTCCATATGGTCGGCAAGATAGATGCGCAGCCAGGGTGTGAAGTGTTCTGGCGTCTCGCGGGTCTTGCGGGCCAGTTCGGTCAGATCGATCCAGGCGGTGTCCATCACCTCTGCGGGGTTGGGGGTAACATCGGTCAGCGCGACAGCTTCGGCGACATAGATTTCTACCAGTTCGTGTTCAGTCAGGCCATTGCCCACGTCAGCGCGGTATTCGACCTGATCGCGATGCTCTAGCCGAAGCCCTGTGATCCCCAGCTCTTCGTCCAGCCGTCGTTTGGCGCAGGTGAGGGCCGGTTCGTCCCAGAATGGGTGCGTGCAGCAGGCGTTCGCCCAAAGGCCGGGGGTGTGATATTTCCCAAGCGCCCGACGTTGGATCAGCGTTTCGTGTCCGCGCATCACAAATACCGAAATCGCCTTGTGACGCAGGCCGCGCTCATGGACTTCCAGCTTTTCGACCGGAGAGAGCCTTCCGTTGACCCAGGCAGGGATCATCGTGGTCATGTGGCTGCCCTGTTCTGGTCGTGTCGTGGTGGTGTCATATCCGCTGTTCTGGTCCTTGCGGCCAGTTGGCCGATCCATGTTAGGCAAGTGTCTAGCGGGTCGAGCGCGAAATGTCAGCCGCTGGATACACAATGGCGCTATGAACCCCTGAGCGGCACCGCCAGCGTCTTGGGGCGCACCCACCACAGGTGTCGCCGGGTCCGTTAATGGCCTCGTGACTGGACCCGGCACATCACTCAACGGTTTCATAGGCAAACCAGGGGGCCGTGCGGTGGTGCAGGGTGTTGTTAACCGACATGCCGCAGGGTGTGGCTTGATCGAGTTTATCTAAACCGGAGCCGCTATATGACCGATACGTCCCCCGTCCTTGCCCTGCCGTATATCCAGCCGTCACAGGCCCAAAAGCATGTGACCCATAACGAGGCGTTGCGATTGCTGGATGCTGTAGTTCAACTGGCTGTGCAGTCCTATACCCAGCACATTCCCCCTTCGACAGCATCGGAGGGGGACCGGTTTCTTGTGGCGGCAGATGGTCAGGCAGACTGGGCCGGGCATGACCACGAGATAGCGGTTTTTGTGGATGGTGCTTGGCAGTTCATCGCACCTTTGCCCGGTTGGGTGGCGCTTGTCAGTCCGAGCCAAGCCCATGTTGTGTACGACGGGGCGCGCTGGGCCGTGCCGGGGCTAAGCGATGTGCCGCAATTGGGAGTGGGCGCGTCCCCCGACGGGACTAACCGGCTCGTTGTGGCGTCTGATGCGGTGCTTTTCAACCATGCCGGTGCCGGACATCAGGTCAAGATTAACAAAGCGGCGGCGGGTGATACCGCCAGTCTGTTGTTCCAGACATCATTCGGCGGGCGTGCGGAATTGGGGACAGCGGGAAGCGATGATTTCACGTTCAAGGTGAGCGCGGATGGTATCGGCTGGGCTGAAGCCTTGCGGATAGACGCGGCGACGGGGCGGGTGACGGCCCCTGTTTCGGGCTGGCGCGAGATGCTGACCGGTCCGCGCACTTACTACGTAGATCCGCTGCTGGGAGGTGATACCCAGAACGGGCAGACTGCTGGGCAGGGTGCCTTTGCGACGCTGGCCCGTGCGGTGACGGAAGTAGCGCGTGCCGACGGTGGCGGGCATCTGGTGACGGTGCAGCTTGCCGATGGCGTCTATGATCTGGGCGCTGTGCCGGTTGGGATAAGGACAGTTTTGGGCGGCGGCGGTGTCGAGATTATTGGTAATGTCAGCGACCCTGATGCTGTGACGGTGACCTCCTCAGGGGCTGCGATTGAGCTGGTCACGGGATGGCTGAAGTTGCTTGGGGTTAGGCTGGAGACGTCCGGCACCGAGCCGACACTCCGCGTCTTGTCCGGTGGCGTGTTGCAGGTCGATCAGGTCACCTTTGGCACTGCCGGCGGGCATATTGACCTCGTGGGCGGGCGGCTAGAAGGGGGCGGTTCTTACGCGATCGACGGCGGCGCGGCCTATCACTTGCGGCTGTCGCAGGGGGCAGTGCTTGAGGGCGGTATTCAGGCTCTAACCTTGGCCAATACGCCAGAATTCGCCACCGCCTTTGCGATCTGCACGATGGCGGGGCAGGCGGATTTTAGCGGGCATAGTTTCGCGGGGACGGCCACGGGAAAGCGCTTTGATGTGGCGACCCAGGGCGTGATCCAAAGTGGCAGTATTGTGCTGCCTGGGGATACGGCGGGCAGCGTTCAAAGCGGCGGTATTTATGTTTAAGCGCGTAAACCCCGAAAATTGTATGAAAGAACCATAATGCCGCCCTAAATCCTGAAGCGACTGTTAAGACTTCCAGCGCATCTTTGTCCCCACAACACCTATGAGGGGACGAAATGATGGAGCTTGACCACTTAACCACTTTGCCCGGCCGGTCGGATCTGGCGCTGACGGGGGTGACGGATATGGCCGTTGTGCAGTCCTCTGGCGGGTCGGTTTTATACACAACCTCGCGTTTTGGGGGCGGTGATTTACTGGCCTATCGTATAGATGACGCAGGGGGGCTAAGGTTTCTGGACAGTCGGCCCATTGGCGGGGAGACACGGGCTGGTGTCACCAGCAAGCTTGAAGTTGTTGAGGGGGCACTGCTGCTAACGGGTACGGAAAATGCCGCGCTAACCCGGATAGGTTTGACCGGTGATGGCCGGTTTGCGGAGGTGTCCACCGTGACCGGGGGGGATGTGCCAGCGCAACTGCTTGGGACCGAAATGCTGGACGCCAACGGCCAAAGCTATTTGTACGGTCTGGTGCGCGGGGCTGACAGTATCGGGACATGGCGTATGAACGATGACGGAACCCTTTCGCGGATTTCAAGCGAAAGCGGTACCGGATCAGAGGCAGGTCTAACCGGATTGAGCGTCGGACATGCGAACGGCACACCCTATCTTCTGGCGGCGTCGGCCCAAGATAACGCATTGATTTCCTACAAAATTGATCGAAACGGCGTCCCCCAAGAGGTTTCCCGCATCGCGGCGGAGCAGGGCGTGGGGATCGGTGTGCCGACGGCGACAGCATTTGTCGAAGCTGGAGGGCAGGGATTTGCGGTATTGGCCGCTGCGGGGAGCTCATCTCTCAGCGTCGCTAAGCTATCGCCGGATGGTTCGTTAACCTTAACCGATCATGTCCTCGATACACGGGCGACGCGATTTGGCGGGGTACATATGATTGAAACAGCGGCGCACAATGGCCGCGCCTACCTCGCGGCTGCGGGTGGGGACGATGGCGTCTCGGTGTTCGAGCTGTTGGCCGACGGACGGTTGCTGCATCTTGTTTCGATTGAAGACACGGAGGACAGCACGCTCGATGCTGTTTCGGCCATTAACTTTTCAGTCATGGGTGATGTGCTGCATCTTGCCGTCGCGTCTGGGGCAGAAGCGGGATTAAGCGTTTTTGCGGTCGATATCTCGAACCGTGTCGATGCAGAAGTTGGGACCGGGCAGGGGGATACGATTAGCGGCGGTTCGGGGGATGATATGTTGTCCGGCGGGGCGGGAGCGGACCAAATATCGGGACGTGAGGGCGACGATATTTTGCGTGACGGTGGGGGCGCAGACGCGCTGACTGGCGGTGCTGGTCGCGATAGGTTTGTTCTGTCCTCAGATGGTACTATAGATACAATTGTTGATTTCGATATCAAGCAGGACAGCATCGATCTTTCCGGATGGCCGTTTCTGCGGCATGCTTCGCAGCTGTCGGTTGTCTCTACTCATGACGGTGCCGTTCTGTCCTTCGGTGACGAACAATTGGTGATTAAAACGTCGAACGGTCAATCCCTTAGCCCCAGCGACATTCAATCCCTGGATGTGGTCGGGCAGTCGCGTTTCATGCCCAATTGGATCCTGCCAGAAGAGCCTGACACGTCAACCTCGCCAGCCGCGCCAATCCCATTGGTGCTGGTCGGGACGCCCCAGTCAGATAATCTGGTGGGCGAGGGTGCAAACGATTATATCAGCGGGCGCGGGTCGGGGGACCGTTTGAGCGGGGGGGGCGGCAACGACACACTCTTAGGCGAAGGCGGAGCCGATATGATTTATGGCAACGCCGGCAGCGACCTGATCGACGGGGGTACCGAGGCGGATCAGATCTGGGGGGGCATCGGGTGGGATACCATCCGAGGCGGCGACGGCAATGACACGCTGACTGGCGGGGACGGATATGATGCGCTAGGTGGTGGGGACGGGAACGACACGCTAACCGGAAACAACGGTGCAGATAAGATCTATGGCGACAGCGGCGACGACCATTTGATCGGTGGCTTGAACGCGGACAGCCTGTGGGGTGGGGCCGGCAAGGACCGACTAGAGGGGAGCGCGGGCGCGGATCACCTGTTCGGCGGTGGTGGAAATGACCAGATATTTGGAAATGCCGGCGCTGATGTGCTGCAAGGCGACAGCGGGAATGACCGTCTGGCCGGTGGGATCAATAATGATACGGTTAACGGTGGGTCAGGAAACGATACGCTGTCGGGCGACAATGGGTCAGACCTGGTCATAGGAGGCGATGGCGATGATCTGCTGAAGGGCAACGCTGGTCGTGATACACTCGATGGAGGCGCGGGCAATGATGTCCTGTCGGGCGGAATTGGCGCGGACGCATTTATTTACGGGTCGGGCCAAGATACAATTTTAAGCTTCCAGCCCGGAATTGATACACTCGCGTTGGACTCAGCTTTGTGGGGGGGGGGCAGTGTTACCCTGACACTGCTTCAATCATATGCCAGCCAAAGCGATGGCGGGCATATCGCTTTAGACTTCGGCAGTGGAAAGACGCTTGACCTAATGGGTGTAGCGGACCTTTCTGATTTAAAAGGAGATTTCGAGACCTTTTAGAGAGCTCCGCGTGCGGTCCTTTAGCGTTCTAATATGTCACGGTGATAGCGCCTGAGGAGCATTAGCCCGAACAAGCCCAAAAGTGCTGATATGGCATAAACGTATGATACGGAGACATAGGGGGCGTCATAATTGGGGTAGAAACCGGCCCTCACGCGCCCCACGATATGAACAAGAGGATTATACCATAGCCACCCGCGATAGGGTTCAGGCACCGTGCTATAGACGAAAATGACCCCAGAAAGCAGCAAAAGCGGTCGCGTGAAGATCGCGTAGATGCGTTGCCAAATCTGGAACATAGACATCATGAAGCAGTTGAATACGCCAAGGCCAAACGACAAGGCGGCGATCAACCCCAAACCCGACGCAATTTGTGAAAGGTTCAATGCTGCCCGTGTGTCGAAGTGCAATATAACACCAGCTAAAACGATAAATGCCACAAGAAGCTGCGTTAGGAAATTCAGGATAAACCTACCCAAAATAGCATCTATAAAGGTCACCCGCGGGTAGGCGAGTAACTGTTTCGAATAATTAATGGCCTGCGCAACCTTATTGCTGAGGTCAACAAACATTAGAAAAGGCAACAAACCGGTCGCATAGAAAAGTGGAAAATTGACGCCGATCGGAGGAGACCGAAAACCGATTGAAAAGATGACCGTCAGAAGGGCGATCCCCAGAACCGGTTCAGCCAGGGCCCAAAGGTATCCCCCCGGCGACCTGCCGTAGCTCGTTCCAATCTCACGTAAAATGAGCGCGATAACGATGCGGGGCGTTGCAAAATGCATAACCCGTCTATGGCGGAATTCAGATTTCATTAAGCCGCACCCTGACAGGCACCGTTGATGTGCCATCTGGCCGGGGTCGCTGATTTGAAACGGTCCAAGATAAATTCATACTGCGGAGAGAAGGCACGGCGAAATTGATCTTTTAATATCTCGGGCAACATAGCGTGACGCCCGGTGTTACTGTGAAGGCCTGCTTTGGGTGTCAGCGGCGCTATTTTGAGAAATGTACATATATCTCGCATAGTGCGCGCATGAAAAAGATTTTCGTAAAAGACGTACTTGATCCGGTGGCGAGGTATAGCTGCCTCAAGTTCTAATATTGTGCGACGATAATTTGCCCGCTCTAGGTTGGCCAATCGATTGCTATCGATCAGATGCTGAGCCCGTACCTCACAGGCATGTTGGAAGTCACTGAACTGGGAATGGTCTGAACTGACTGCCATCCTGATCTGAGACCACATACGGTCGATCGGATCTCTCATGATAAAAATAAAGGAAGCCTGCCCGAGCTTGCCCATCTCAGCAAACTCCCTAGCATCAAGAATCGCATAGGCTGGGGTAATATCGCAGATAACCCGTTGACCGGTGAACCCTTGTAGGAGGTAGGTCAGATACGCCCCATGCTCACCCTCATCATCGGTGTATATTGACAAAAGATCCGTCAATTCCGCCAAAACTTTGAGCCGTCTTCTGTTTTTTGCACCGTGTTCCGAAATCAGTTCCTTCGCCAAAGTTTTGACTGCGTTGATGCGAAGATTAAAGACCTGTTCTGCTTTTCCAGAGATTACATCAAAATAATGCAGTTCCTTATTGCGCGAAAAGTGTATCTCATTGCTAGTTCGCAGCATCTCATAGAGCCATGTCGTCCCGGCTTTTTGTGCGCCGATGCAATACGCGAGCTTTGTGGTTTCGGGCAGGAAGGGTGGGGCCATATGCTACGCCTTGGGATCAAGTCATCACTTGGCTGTACTGTATTTATAATGTGCTACCGCATCGTTAATGTCATCAAAGTATGTAAGCTTACCCGCTTCAAGCACCGCACCTGCAGTGCATAGTTCGCGCAGCATCCCGTTGGAGTGGCTCACAAAAACCGCGCCTGCTGTGGTAAGGCGGTCCATAAGAATTTGTCGGCTTTTCTGTTTGAAACTGGCATCACCTACCGCAGTAATTTCATCAATAAGATATGTGTCAAATTTGAGCCCCATGGACACACCAAAAGCTAAACGCGATTTCATACCAGCGGAATACGTGCGAAAAGGCAGATGGAAATGAATATCTAGGTCTGAGAAGTCTGCAACGTAATTGATCAATGCTGATGTGTCTGCCCCATAGATCCTCGCTACAAAACGCGTGTTTTGTGCCCCCGTCATGTCGGGATGGAACGACCCCGCAAAGCCAACGGGGAATGAAATACGTCCTTTGGTGAGCACATCGCCGGACGTCGGATCGGCGGAGCCTGCGATAAGTTTAAGAAGCGTCGATTTTCCCGCTCCATTTCGGCCCAGCAATCCCACCGATATTCCGCTCGGGAAAACTGCGTTCATACAGGAAGCGACGGTTTTTTGACGGCCATGCAACTTATAGATTTTGGTTAAATTTCGAAGGACAATCATAGGTGCAACTAGCGTCGATCACGTAGCGAGTACACAATCATCATAATTAATGCCCATAACGTGAAGCTAGTGATGAATGTCATTCCTAATAAGAACGGGCGGTTGGGAAGCGCCGCTGTTTCTGACAGCGTTGGAGGAATGTGTGCCGCCAAATATTTGGATTTTCTCCGCGCCTCCGCAACTGCCGCGTCGTAGGAGGCCCGTGCGGCTAGGTAGGCCTGTTCTGAGAACCCTAAATCTACTTTTAGGCTCTCGAACTGCCCGAATAGTTCGGCAAATCCGGCGGGGCGCTGGGCGTTTTGCCCATAGTTCAATTTTTCGCGCTCTTGAGAGATGCGGTCTGCGATAATCTGGCGCCTTCGCTCTGCTTGTTTGAGGCGGGGATCCGTATTGGTACTAGTTTGACTTAGCATATCTAAACTGATCAGCGTTTCTGTCATTTCCGCTTCTAGGGATGACAGAAGCCCAGTTTGGATTTGAAGAGGTGAATCCGGGCTAACTATTTGATTTTTATTTCTAAAATCTGATAGGTCCCGCCGGGTGTGCTCAAGGCGCTGTGCCGCGAGATCCAAACCTTCACCCGCGTGCTTGGTCGTGTCCTCGCGTGCAATGGCCGAGAGTTGGTGAATCAGATTGGAGCTTTCTTTAAATATTTCAGTCGCGATGGCCTGCGCGTCTGCTGGAGTGAAGGCTTGAACCCTGAGGCTAATCAATCCGCTGCTGTTATCGCTATAAACACTGACCATGCGCCCCCAGTATTTTGTCAGATCTTCGATCGTGCCGGGGGAATGGTAGCCGAAAACCGGGTCCAGTTCCGTGACAGAAGATGACCAAATATGGCGTAAATTCAGCGTCTTATCTATTCGTGAAACGAGCTCTTGGCTTCTTATGAACTGATAGAGCATTTCCTCGTAGTCGGCTCCGTTTCCTGTTAGGTTCGCCACCCCACCCAGAAGTTCTACTGCCGAGCTCATATCTTCGCTATGAACTGAAAAGCCCGACGCAGAGGTGTAGCGGTCCGCGGCGCGTTCCCAGAGGTACCAGGAAGCTATTAGGCTAGACCCTAAAACCCCGAGCACAAAACTCAGAAACGCAAGGCGATGCCGCAGTTGAAGGCGTGCGTTCGGAACAGGCGCAGCAATGTTAGGGGGCGGTAGGGTCAGTACGTTCGGTTGGGCAGTCGTATCAATTCTGTTTCTCTGTGTCTTAATTGCGCGCACTTTTCTCCGGCGCTGCTCTTCTATACGTGCGAGCGCCTTTTCGCGCTCTTGAAGCTTTCGTTGCTTGAGGCGCGCGTGTGTCGGTGGATCTTTCGCTGACTGTGCGATTGATTGATTCATGACAACTGTAATAATCGAATAGTCCTCATGATTTATTAATCGCCGTGAGCTATTTCAAAGAAAGACGTTTAAATTTTATAGGAATATGGAATGAAGGAACCGCATGTTCATATTTTAATGGGAACAAAAAATGCGGGTGTATTCCTTGCGGATCAATTGGCGTCGATTCGCCGCCAAGAGCATCGCGGTTGGAGCCTTTGGATCAGCGATGACAGTTCGACCGATAGCACGTGGGAGGGGCTTTTAGACTTTCAATCCAACACACCTGATTATGACATTCGCCTACTTAAGGGCCCGAATACTGGAGTGGCTGGAAATTATTTTTATTTGTTGGGTCAAAAGGAGTTAGCAGGGCAATGGGTTGCTTTCTGCGATCAGGATGATGTCTGGATGCCGCATAAAATCTCGCGTGCCGTGGAGCTCTTAAAACATCGTGAGAACTCAGATGTCTATAGTAGTAGAAGTTTTTACGTCGACGCTAGGATGTCGGGTCTTGGTGTGTCCCCCAATTTCATGCGGCCCTGTAATTTCGGAAACGCAATTGTTCAGAACTGCCTTAGGGGAAATACGATTGTCTGTCCGCCTGGCGTGACAGATTATCTTCGTAGCATTTTATTTACTTCGGCGAGTGCTGAAATTCCTTTTCACGATTGGTGGATGTATCAGGCAATTACAGGAGCGGGGTTTGGTGTAATCCACGACGAGAAGCCCAGTATATTTTATCGACAACACGATGCAAACGTGATGGGTGCGCCGGTCGGCCATCTAAGACATCGGCTGACTCGCATCGTGGATGGTACATTTGCGAATTGGATAGATGCCAACGCGTCGGCGATGCTTCGATTGAGCCCCGTCTTAGATGCGGGGGCTCGGGAGAAATTGCTTAGATTTCAGGAGTGGAGGACCAAATGTAATACACGTGGTCGGACACCTTTGAACTCTATGGGCATCTACAGGCAGAGCTATTCTGGCAATATTGCCTTAAGCTTGCTCGCGCGGTGTGGACGGCTTTAAGAGAACATTAAATCAACAAGCCTTCGTCGCCCAACTGCTTCATAAAGACAACGTCTGACTCGGCGAACTTTTCTAATCGCCTCTGGGTAGGCTTATCGTTAATTAATGACATGAGATCCTGCCATCTGCTCCGATGAATGACTTTGGGGCCAGCGTTTATGCGCGTGCTTTGAATGTAAACTTGATGCCCTGTTATGATATAAATATCTTCTTCCAGAAAATTTAGATTGCTCAGCTGATAAATGCGGCTCAACTGCTTCGCTCTTTTTACTGCACGTTCGATAAGTACCTCACGCGAAATTTCGGCTATTTCGATTGTGCCCCGGACTTTGCCGGTTGCCATATAACTACAGTAGAAATTGTCATAATGGTCCTTGATGAACGTTCGCCAGGCTACATCCCCACCAAAGAAGTAGTCGTTCGGTGTCCAGTTTTTCACCCTGCGTAAGCCGGTGTGCTCGGGCATTGAAAGCATGCGGTCAGAGGCGGCGAGCGATTTTTGTCGGAGGTAGAAATAAAAGGATGCTATCCTTTCGTAGGGGTCGCGCAATACAGTGAAAGAAAAAACGTCATCTTCTAAGTGAGAGGGGTGGTGCCAATCCAGATGCCCTGAATATAGGTCATATCCTTCTGGAAATTGTTGATATTGATTGGCTTGGTGGTGAACGCGAATGGGCGATGTTCTTCGTTTTCCATATATTCTAAACAACTCAGAGTGCACAGATTGCCCAGCCGTCTTTGGGATATGCAAGAACACAATCTTTTTCATTGAGTGCGACCTGCCCGTAAGTCCAGTATTTCTGGGGTGTAAGGATCTACGTGCGGCAACATGCTGTTTATCCCCTTGCAGAATTCGAGCACGTTTGACGGATCGAGATGGTCGATCTGCCACGGGGCGAATCGCCACCAGCGACATTTTAGTAAGAGACTGATGAGACTAGGCGGAAGACGCATGCGTTTTATCGTAGCTGGATTCCCCGCGACGACAGTATAGGGGGCAATATCGCGTGTTACGACAGAATGGGCGCCTACCACTGCTCCGTCTCCTACACTTACACCGGCTGCGATATACGCCCCATGTCCAATCCAGACGTCATTCCCAATTGTCGTTACTTTTACTCTGGTGGGCGGTCTGCTGTGCGAATGCCGAGAGTTGTGATAATGCTCCGCTGCTTCAAACCCGTCATCTAAATCGAAAATTTTATCCCCAAGATATAAGGCGGGGCTGGTCGAGACCCAATCCATTGGGTGGTTTTGGCGCCCGATTTGTGCATTTTCTCCCATTGAACAATAGCGCCCTATCCGGGCAGCGAAGCAGTATCCCGACACCTGATACGAGAACGCACCCATTTCGAGCGAATGTTCGTATTGTGTCCACTTTAAACTTGCCGGTACCTCCAACACTGTGTGTTCGGGCAGCTTTATCGTAGGCGCGCCTCGGCTAAGCACCTCAATACCACGTTTGCGGAGTGACGAGAGAGAAAGGTTGACTTGGTTCATGAAGCCAGCGCCCACGTTTTGACGATCTGAGTTTCAATATGGATTAGTAAGACTTTAGCTAGATCATTCTCGGCAAAAAAAGGGATGGCATACCCATTTTCGGCCTTGGCAACGGCTTCTCCCTGAGCCCCGATAGCGAAGGCGTGGGTGTTCAGGCCAGTTGCCAGCGCTTCATGCGTGGTGAATGAAAAGGTTTCAGGCCAGACCGATGGTATCAACCAATCTGTCACGCCATATTGTCCCGCAATTTTGTCCAGATCAGTAACGCTGTAGTTTCCGTGAATGGGTACTGAGGGCGAGAGAGGGATGGCCGGGTCGAAATTTCCAACGATTACTAGACCAAGCCCAAGCTTATCAATCTGCGATGCTGAGCGGCTTATAACCCATGCGCCTTTCTGCAAGCCAATATCACCTAAGACACCGATGACACGGCGCATTCGGCTGTCGGGGCACTTGATGAGCGGAACCGAATGTAGCATTTGATGCGGCTTAACTTTTATTTTCGGCGTATGTTGGGGATATGCTTCGGAAACGATATCTTTGCTATTTCTAGAAAACACAGATATCTCATCAGAAGCCTCTAGAAGTTGTTCCCATTCATTCTGCCATTGCCTGAGGTTAACGTGCTCCGCCTTTAATTTTATTGATTTTTCATCGATCTCAGGCAGACCAACATACAAGCCATTTTCGTTCGTAAGTGTGTAATCTGGAGAAATCGAAAAATAGTCGTGAAACAGAAATTCGATTCTATGATTTCCATTTTGACTTAACCGTAAAATAGCTTTCGGAACTCCAAGTGGGTCGCGCGCCCCCACAGCGCAGGAGTAGACAAGCTTTCGCTTTTTTAATGGAAGTAGTAGTTCAACGACATAGTCGAAGTTGTCCGTCCCGCCAGAAATGATACCATCCTGACAGTGTAGTTCGATCTGCCACCTCATTGTTCCGCCCATTCTGATAACGATAGCAGCGCGACCCAAGGCGTAATGTTTAGATTTAATTCTATGCTGGAGATAGGCTTCGGCACCGCCGCCCATACTGTGCGCGAAGTAAATCGAAACTGGGTAGGTGTCTTGGGCCGCTATCCAGGCCAACGCCAATGCAAGGCGTGGTGAAATAAGCGGATCCGATTTGATAAAGTTTTGTACGTCGGTATCGTAGTGAGGATAGCGCTTGGATATAAGCGCGTTGTTTTTTGTAATCAGGCGCGACTTTGCTTCCGATCCAAAGCTTTGCCCGCCACGATGCTCCACGAACAAGTTGATTGCGCAGTAGTGTAGCCCGCCTGCAGTCCTTATTTTCTGACACCAGTCAACCTCTTCGCCGTACCCTTTGCCAAAAACGATATCTAATTGAGGTGCCTTGTTCAGGTACTTAGGGTTAATCGCCATACAAAAACCCACTCCTGTCGGTGCGGCTGTAGTATAGGCTTCCGGATTTAGATTTGCGGCGGTCACATCGATAAGGTCGCCCTGCCCAAATGCAAGGTTTTGAGGAGCACAGATCAGCGGAGCCGTAAATATTTCGGCATCATTCGACATGGGTGTCGCAGTGGCCGCCCGAGGGTATTGACGTAAGGGCTGTATAAGTCGGCTAGCCCATTTCGGCGGCACCAAAGCATCGGAGTTTAGTAGTACGATCGTATCCGACCAGCGTTGTGCGCAGTTGAGACCTTTATTCACGCTTTTTATAAAGCCAAGGTTTTGTGAGTTCTGAATCAAGGTCGCACGATCTTTGTTGGTAACTGACCAATCGCGAATCAGAGGAAGTACGCGTTTGTCGGTCGAACAATCCTCGATCAGGATGATGCGCCACTGCAGGTCGGTATTATCGACGATGCGCTGTAGCGCCTCCTTCAGTACGTCATAGGCATTAAATATCGGCAATATAATCGTTATCGTGTCATTTCCCGTGGGAATGGCTTTGGGGCGGAATAGATCAGGATCAAGCTCGCGTGCCTGGGGAATGGGGCAAAGTCCTAGGCCCCGCTTGATCTGTGACCGATGTGAGGGATCGCGCGAGATGCGCCACCTAAAAAAGGCGGGGAGGTGCAGGACCAATGCCAATAGAAATGAAAGCGCCAGACGTAACTTTGTCCACCAAAGTCGTGCAAAGCTAAGATTTCGCGAAATTGGAGGCGGTGTCCCACGGCTGTGGTGGAACTCGACGCCGAAACGGCTAATTTCGTGTAAATGCGTGGGACCGAGCGGGGTGGTTAGGTCAAATCCGACGTGTTTCCCGCCGCCATGGGCGTCAGCTACATCTTCGCGTAGCAAGTTGGCTTTCGTGCTCACTTTGATGCCGTTCATGTGCAAAACGACATCTTCTGCAAGGGTCCACCCTGCCAATCTGATGCTTCCCGAGCCGACATGCAGGACGTCGATGGCACCGACGACCTTTCCCGTTGTGCCAAGTATAGGCACTGGCCGTCCCTCAGCCTGCAAATGGGCGGCAATGTATCGGGCAAAAAGGGCTTTGAGCTGTTTATACAAAATCAATCTTTTCGATTCTATGTTGCAGGTATCGAGGGCTAATTCAGCATGCCCGCCCTTAAGGAGAGGTTAATTTCATTCTGTTTCATGACGTAAAAAATTTGGCGCACCGCACGGAGGTAACATAGGTGGACGGATCGTATCGCGGCATGTCCGTGACGGACTACGGCCATAATAATCAGGTAGATATTTCCCGAACTTCCGCGTGTTCTGGGGGGGCTTGCATCACTATTTATGGGAACAATAATCACGTGGTTATCGGCGAAGAGACCGTCATTTCTGCCGGCCTAATCGAGATGAGGAACCATGATAGCGTCATTCGTATCGGCGCGAATTGCAGCCTCGCGGGGTCGTTGCGCTGCCGCGCGCGTAACACATCTATCCGTATCGGTGACCGTACCACCACAATGATGGCGCATCTTAGTCTGCATGAAGCCGGGACCATCACGATCGGCGAGGATTGCATGTTTTCGGGGGATATCATGATGGATGTCAGCGACATGCACTCTATTCTTGATATTGAGACAGGCGCGCGGCTGAACCCAGCGCTGGATATTGAAATTGGGGATCATGTTTGGCTGGCTCAGGGTGTACGGATCATGAAAGGAGCGCTTATAGGGCAGCATTCCGTTATCGGCAGCCGGTCGATGGTGATGGGGGCGATTCCTGCGCATTCCCTCGCGGTCGGGGTGCCGGCGCGTGTGGTGCGATCGGGGATAACCTGGGACCGTCGACGGTTAAACACAGAAAAAGCGCATGAAGATGAATCCACTGAGGCGTTTCACAGCCCATTAGGGGGTATGCCGGCAGGCGAAAAATCCGGAGGGCCCAACACGACGACGGAGCGGTAGCAGACCCATATTATTCGCGGGTCGTGCGCGGCGTTCTGAGAAAAAGGCGTGGTTCAATGGCTATATTGGTTGTCAGCGAATGCTCCGATGACCACAGCTAAGCGCGCAAGAAACGCGGCTTTGGAAATCTACAAGCTGTGCCAGGTGCCATCTTTTGCTTCGACAAGAGGCACCGCAGATCAGATGGGGCCGGAAGCTCAGTGGGATTAAAGTAAGAATAGACCCCTGCCAACCATTGCTTTGAAATATGGGATAACTAGGTGCTATGCAGCACAAGTATCCACCGCGTATTGACACGAGTTAGCATCAAGCGGATAACCTCCCCAAATGCGTCCGCTTAATTCAATTGGATGAGCTGAGATCGCGCCTTTTGCGCTTTCATGTTCTTTACCCTGTTGAAACGGAACGAATTTTTAATGGTGGGTATGCCGATTGGCTGCCAACATCGACAATGTTGAGGGCGTTAACAGAAACTCTCGACATAAAGTGCGGGCCGTTAGCTCAGCTGGATTAGAGCAGGGAACTTCTAATTCTCAGGTCGGGGGTTCGAGTCCTCCACGGCTCGCCAATTTTCCGAAGTTGCCCATACCGCCTATGTTTGCACAGTCTTCATGCATCCCTGTGAAGAGCAGAGTAGTATCAGAGCAGTTACACGAAACGCATTTGATTGAACGGTCAGGGGCTGCCCCCGCGAAACCTTTACACTGCACGAAGATATATCTGATTTAACTGGCACCTAGGCCCATTGGCACTTTCGATGCCTGCCGTGTTTTTTGCGCCAATACCGGTGTTCATCTTGTCTGTACCGATCTGTACGAACACCGCGTGCCGGATCACAGTATGCTCCGGCTTATCTAGGGCGGACTGGGAGCAATTGTGTTCGCGCAGCGTGCCATCCTGACGGCGGCAATCTGGGGTCCTTCTCCTGTCTCCGGCAGGAAAAGGGCTTCTTTCCGACGTTTTGGGGTGGCATATTACCCCCGTGGATAACGTTTTACGCCGTCATCTCGCGTATGGTGGCAAAGATCACATCAACCCCACGGGCCAGCTGGTCATAATCCGTCCACTCGTCAGGCGAATGGGACACACCGTTCCGGCTTGGGACGAAAATCAGACCTGTCGGGACATAATCCGCCATAATCATAGCATCATGCCCGGCGCCACTTACCATGCTGCGAGATTTGAGCTGAAGATGATCAGCGTGTTTGGTCAAACGGGTATGGATCTCGGAAGAGAGCATTGTCGGCTGGGCGAACAGGTCTTCCACCACATCGGTTCTAAGCCCTGTGTCTTCTGCCCGCGCCACAGCCGCGCGTGTTTGCGCGACCAGCTGGCGTACCACGTCTTCCTCTGGTGCGCGGATGTCGACTGTGAATTCCACCTCGTCGGGAATAACATTGGCACCGCCGGGTTTTACGTCGACTTTGCCGACCGTCAGCACGGCGTTCTGGCCAATATCCTTCGCAAGGCCCGGAAGCTTTGACAAGACCGCGACCGCGCCGACCAACGCATCGCGCCGCGCTGTCATCGGCGTTGTACCTGCATGGCCTGCTGCCCCATAGATACGGACGCGCAGCTGTGTCAGGCAGACAATACGATCGACAATCGCCACGTCTTCGCCATGCGCTTCGAGAACCGGCCCCTGTTCAATATGCAGTTCAAGAAACGCATGAACCGCCTCTTTGGGCAATGGGACGTCGTCTAGCTGTTCTGGGTCCAGACCATAGCGACGCATCGCTTCTGTAAAACTAACGCCGGCAGCGTCCTTGATCTTTGACAGCTGCTGCGTGGGCAGTTTTCCTGTCAGCAACCGCGAGGCCATGAGGCCGCTTCCAAAGCGGCTCCCTTCTTCTTCGATCATGGCGATGACATCGATTGATCGGGTGGGGGTAATGCCCTGCTCTTGAAACAGAAAGGCTGTTTCAATGCCCGCGATCACACCTGCCGGCCCGTCAAATTTGCCGCCATGGGGCACGGAATCAAAGTGAGATCCGACAAGAACAGGGGCGAGAGCAGGGTCGCGCCCAACCAGCCGTCCAAAGAGATTGCCAACAGCGTCCTCGCGCACGACGAGACCAGCCTTTTGCATCTGGGCGCGCAAATAATCACTCGCTTGCCTGAACTCGGGGCTGAATGTCGCGCGTGTCGTCCCTTCGCCCGGTGTCGCGTTGAAGGCGTCTAGACCGTCAATCATTGACTGGATGCGGTCGGGATTGGCAAAGTTTGTCATCAGAGCAGCCCCACGAAGATGCCGGCCATGACGACGGAAACCATCGTTACAGTGACAAACCCTGCGACCAGCATTGGCGGCAGCATATGCGCCGTCAGGATCTCGCGTTCTTCGACGTCATCGGTCAACGCGTTCACGACTTCTTTGGTGATCACATAGTCCGCTGGAAAACCATAAAGCGCGGTCAAGGAGCATGCAAAAGCCATCGCTGTGCTGATTCCGACCAGCTTGCCCGCGATAAAGGAGAAGACATACATCCCCAAGATACCGATGGCGATCAAAGCCACCATTGGCAACGCCAGCTCGGCAAGCATATCCGGCGTGGCGCGTTTCAGGCCATCAAAGATGAACACCATCAAAATGAGGATCGTGAACCCGAAAGCATTCGCAGCGCGGAGCGGTTCACGTTCAAGGAACCCGACCGATGTGGCAATGACGCCAAAAACCAGACAAACGACGAAGGGGCTGATGGTGAAGAACGGGTCAACAGCCTGAGAAACGCCCCATGCAAGCAGGGCAACCAGCCCAAGCCGAAGGAATTTGAAATAAACGGTGTTATAGGCCTCTGGCAGTTTCGCGAACAAGCGCGCGGGGGCCGGTTCGGCGTTCGCGGGGGATGTTTGTTGGTCCGCCTGAGCCTGCCAAGTGCCTTCTCTATAGCGGCGCAGCACGTGGTTTCCCTCGCGCTTGAGCATGATGGCGGTCAGCGGGTACCCAACAAAGCCCTGCATCACATAAATCAGGATGGCCAATACCGACAGGCTGGTCAGTCCTGCCTCTGCGGCGGCTTGTGACATAATGAGAGACGAAACGACGCCGCCCACCAACGGGGGCGCACCGACGACGACCGTTTCCCAGTCGAGCACCAAAAGACCCACGGTGAACAGCAGCACGACGATCCCTGCGATGCCCGACAGCGCTACGACGACAGTTTTCCATTGTCCGATCAATTCGCGAACAGAAAGAAGCGTGCCCATGTTTGTGATCAGCAGGAAGATCGCCAGATAGACAATCGGCGTCTGGAACCCGGCAATCGCCACGATATCTGCCGGAAAAAACGTCCAGTAGCCCAAAAGAAACAAGACCGCGCAGACGAATACCGACGGCAACCAGGACTTCGTTCGTGTCGACAACACATCGCCTATGTATAGAATGGCGGCGAGTAGAGAGAAGGCAATTAACTGTGGCATAACGAAAATCCTCTGGTGGCGATTAGGCGCGGCGGGGCTGTACTGACATGGGTCCGGCCGCTCGCGCGACACAATTGTTCCATATGGATGTATCTTGCAAGATAAAATTTCGTTTAACTCCGGCAGGGGGTATTAATGATTAACGAAAGCTTAAATCCAGCGGCGGAAATGCTCGATCAGATGTTCGGCTCCGAGCTGCGCTACCTTCTGGCCGTGAGCTATATCGTGCTGAGCAACAATCAGGTCACCAGTCGACATATTGAGCGTGAATATCAGATGCCGGTGCACGGATGGTCAGCGCTTTATGCGATCACGTCCTTTCCCGGTCTGCGCAGCAAGGATATCCAACACCTGTTTCCGCGGCCCCAGAATTCGATCAGCCGCGTCGTGCGTCTGCTTGTCGATCGCGATCTTGTCCGCGAAGAGGTTTCGAAAGCCGATGCCCGCGCAAAGCTGCTTTATGCGACGCCCAAAGGAACAGAGCTGTTGGCCGAAATCAAAGCCAAGGTGCTTTCCCGGCAGAACGAGATGCTGGGCAGTCTCACTGATAGCGAGCGGGAGGATTTTCTGAAACTGTGCCGCAAAATCGCAGCTGACCCCAGCCTGCACCGTTCAGAAACGATGTAGCCGCGTGTTTGGTGGCGGTATTCATAGGATCGTGACTGCACCTTCGCCGTCGATCATACGCCCGATGATCCACGCCTTTTTACCTTCGGCAACCATATGGCAAAGGGCAGCCTCGGCGTCAGCGGGGGGCAACGCCGCCAGTAGCCCGCCAGCGGTTTGGGGATCGTGAAACAACGGGTCCTGCCGCCCCAGCGTCGGGGCGTTTTCGATATTTGGTTGAAAGAGCGACGATTGCACGCCGCGCTCTGACAGGGTTCGCGCTCCGGCATAAGCAGGAACCGCATCTGCTGAGATTTCAGCACTTAGATGGGATGCCCGGCAGATTGCAGCGATATGCCCCGCAAGGCCAAAGCCGGTTACATCGGTCATGGCATGTGCGTGACGCAGGTGAAACGCTTGACGATCTTGCAGCTGCGTCATCTCGGCCAGGACCTGAGCAACATCCGCGCCACAGGCCGACCCCTCCATATGTGCGGCCATTAAAACGCCTGATCCAATGGGCCGGGTCAGCACAAGGACATCGCCCGCTTGCGCGCCGGACAAAGAGATTGGCGCCGACGTGCAGGTGCCAGTCACGGTAAAGCCGATGGTCATTTCGGCACCCATTGTTGTGTGTCCGCCTACGATTGTTGCCCCAGCACGAGAGAATACATCGTTTGCCGCCGCGGTGATTTCGCCAAACGTTCTGGACTGTAACGCCGGTGACATATGGGGGAGTATGATGCTCGACAGGGCTGCTTGCGGCTGCGCCCCCATGGCCCAGATGTCGCCCAAAGCGTGGATTGCAGCGATGCGTGCCATTTGAGCCGGATCATGGATCAGGGCGCGCAAGTGGTCGGTGCTGATCACCTGAAAGCCACCACCGGGTTGTCTTAGAACGGCGGCATCATCCCCCGGGGTCGACAGAATGGTATCGTCGGTCGGATGTTGCAGCAGCGATAGCCCGTCATTTAGAACGGTGTTGCCGATCTTTGCGCCACAGCCCCCACACAAGGGTTTCGATCCCAGCACCTCGCGTGCACCGGTTGCGACAAGATCAGGCAGTACGACAGGTCGTGGTAGCGGTAGATCGTCCAGTTTCTTCATAAAAGCGCGATCGATGCGGTCTTTCCAGCGCCAAAGCATCGGCCCCGAAAGCGCCAGCCCAAATTTTTCCGCCAAAGCCGATTTTTCTCCGAGGGAGATAAGCTTTAGGTAACCTTTCTGTGGTTTGAAGGGCTTGCGGGGACCGTTGGTCAGGGCCGCGCGCAGATTGTGGAACAGAACCGGGGCCGCGCGCACGGCAAATACACCGGCTTTGGGGCGCGGCGCAAAGGGCATCGCGGCGCAGTCGCCAACGGCAAAGACGCTGGGGTCATCTCTGATCGACAGATCAGGGGTCGTTTCAATGAACCCGTCGCTCAGCGGTAGGTCCGTTAGGCTCAGCCAGCTGTGTGGGACGGCACCGGCGGCACCCACGGTCAATCGCGAAGGGATCTTTTTCCCGTCGTGCAGGGCGACGTGGTCTGCGGCGACCTTTGTCACCCGGACGTCGGTATAGATGTCGATATCGGCGCGACGAAGCTTTGCTTCGATGCGCTGACGGGCAAGATTACCAAGGCCGGAAAGCGAAGGGCCGGAATGAAGCAGGGTCACCCGCGGCTGGATGTTTTTGGCGCGTAGCGCGTGGGCCATAGCAAGGGAGAGTTCACAACCGGCCACCCCGCCACCGATCACGGCAACTTCGGGGGCGGTGTCACCCTGTTCGACGGCGGACAGGAAATCACGCCAGCGGCGGGCGTAAACATCAAGAGGCTTTGCCCCAACCCCAAAGGTAGCGAAACCCGGGATATCCATCGTGGCGGTAATCCCGATATCAAAGGAGGCGACATCATAGGCAACGGGTGGGCGTCCGTCGACGTGGATCAAACGCAGCTCCCGGTCGATTTGCGTCGCATGGGACAGGATCAACCGCGCCCCGGCAAAGCGGCATAGCCGGATAAGATCAATTTCTAGTGTTTCACGTGAATAATGCCCCGCGATATGGCCGGGAAGCATGCCAGTATAGGGTGCTGTCGAGCCCGGATTGATCACGGTCAGCCGCGCACCGGGCAGCGGGTTCATCCCCCATTTGCGCAAGACCAGCGCGTGGGCGTGCCCGCCACCGATCATGACCAGATCTTGGGTCAGGGGGATATCGCTGCGGTGCATGGGGTGGCCTTCCTTCACGTCGTTGAAACAGTCTTAGCCTGCTGGACCTGAGCGGCAAGGCTGCAAGCAGGTTCAGCAGGCCCGTTGCAACGGAATGTGAACTACGTGACAAGACCAGTATCTGTTTCCCCGATCAAGGTGGCTGACCATGACCGTTCGTATTTTGCACACCGCCGACCTGCACCTGGATTCGCCGCTTCGCAGTCTCGCGATGAAAGACGACCGTTTGGCGGCGCAGGTGCGCAGTGCAAGCCGGCAAGCGCTTGAAACGATGGTGCAGTATTGCATCGACGAAGATGTCGCGGCTTTCTTGATCTCGGGCGATCTGTACGACGGACAAGAGCGGAGCGCGAAAACCGCCGCCTATCTAGCTGCGCAGATGCACCGTTTGGCGCAGGCCGGGGTGCAGGTGTTCTATATCAAGGGCAACCACGATGCGGAAAACCCCATCGCGGGCGAGATTGATCTACCGTCCAACGTTCATGTTTTCGAGGGGCGGGGTGAAAAGGTGCAATTGGGGGGGCATCCTCTCTTTATTCACGGGGTCAGTTTTCGCGACCGCCATGCGCCGGAAAGCTTGCTGCCGAAATACACCGCGCCCGAACCCGGCGCAGTCAACATCGCGATGATGCACACCTCGCTTGCCGGGGCAGAGGGGCACGATCTGTATGCGCCTGTATCGGTGGGGGAATTGGTCGGGGCCGGGTTTGATTATTGGGCGTTGGGACATATTCATAAACGCGCGGTGCACAGTGAAACCCCTTGGGTCGTCATGCCCGGCATGCCGCAAGGGCGCGATATCGGAGAGGCAGGACCAAAATCAGCGACCCTCTTGACGGTTGAGCGCGGAGAAATCTCGGTGTCCGAAGTCGCAACGTCGGTGGTAGAGTTTCGGCGGTGCGACTGTGATCTGACTGGTGTGGAAACCGATGAAGATATGCGCGCGGCACTGCAGTCGGCGCTGCAGGCGCAGGCAGGAAGGGGCGCGGCGATTTTACGATTGCGCTTGATGGGGCAAACATCGCTGGCGTGGCAACTCAGGCAGCTGGCAGACGCATGGCGCGCCCAAGCGGATGAGATCGCGGAGAGCATCGGCACGCTCTGGATCGAAAAGATGACGCTGGACGTGACGCCTTTATCGCAGGACGCCGCAGACAGTGCGGTTTCCGAGGTGCAACAACTGATGACAGAGATCGCGGCAGAACCGGCATCCCGTGACGGCTTGCGGCAGGAATTGGGCCAAATTCTGGGGCTTTTGCCCGCAGAACAGCGCCGCGCTTTGGCCCCCGACGCCGAGGCACAAGAGGCACTGTTGCAGCAGCTCACCGACGATGCGGTGCTGGCAATGGCGGCGCAGATGCGGGGGGCGGGGACATGATGCGGCTGCAACAGCTGACGCTTGATCGCTTCGGCCACTTCACCGACCGTGTGCTGGATTTTGGGGCGCGCCCCTCTGACGGGTCTGATTTCCACATCGTTTTTGGCCGAAACGAGGCCGGCAAAACCACATTGATGGAGGGATATTTGAGGTTGCTGTACGGGTTTGCTGCACGCGAGCCCTATGCCTTTAAACATCCGCGCGCGAACCTTCGGGTGAGCGGCACCCTTGATATCGACGGGCAGATCCACCAGCTGGCGCGTTTGCCCAAGCGGTCGGGAAACCTTGTGGATGGCGCGGGTCAGCCGGTTCCGGATGCCCTATTGTCTGCCGCCCTGCGCGGGGTGTCGCAAAAGGAATACCAGAGCCTGCTTTGTCTCGACGATGAAACCATCGAGGCCGGCGGCGAGGAGATTACTAAAAGCGAAGGCGATATCGGCAAGCTTCTCTTTTCGGCGGCGGCGGGCATCAGTGATTTGTCGCAGGTGCTGGGACGGGTAGAGCAGGGCAATCGCGAGCTTTATCTAAAAGGCGGCACAAAATCCGATTTCGCGGCCCTTAAGTTGGCCCATGCGGATCTGGTCCAGCAGATCAAAGAGCACGACATCAGCGCCTTGGCCTTTCGCGATTTGCGTCTGGCGCGGACAAACGCGCGCGCAGAAGAGGACCGTCTGCGCAGAGCCAAGTCCGAGCTTTCACTTCGGAAAATTCGTCTGGAAACCATTCTGGAAGCGCATCCGTTGGCGACAGAGTGGCAGGCACTTCAGGCTCAGTTGACTCCGATCTCGCATTATCCTGAGGTGCTGGAGCTTGATGGCGAAGACTTGATTAAAATGATGACCAAACGGATCGCGCTTGTCGCCAAGCTCGAACGCTCTGCCACCGAGGCCAGCACCTTGCGTGCGAAATATGACGCAATAACTGTGGATGCAGCCGATCTGACCCGAGGGGACGAGGTGGATGCGCTCGCGTTTGCGAAGAGTAAGGTAGAGGCTGGGCAGTCCGATCTGCCGAAACGCGAAGCCCAGTTGTTGCACGATACGGCCGACATGCGCGGCAAGCTGGGCACCTTGGGCCTCGCCGCCGACGGTGATTTGGCGCAGTTCATCCTCGCCGATCCTGCCCTCGCAACGCTCGAGGACGCGCGTGTGCAGCTGAACGATGCGCACAAGCACCTGCAGGCCGCGGAGGGCGAGGCAGCAACCGCAGGCGACAGGCACGAGGATGCGACCCGTGCCTTGAATGAAACAGAGCAAGAGACCGCTGTTGATCCGGATATCGAGCGGCTGTGCCTCCAGGTCGAAGCCGAGGATTTAATAGGTAGATATAGTGACGCCCTGCGTATCCTGGCAACGGCGGGGCAAGAGGCGGGCACGTCCCTGCGGCGTTTGACGCGGCAGGGGGTAACGTTTGATGCGGTGCCGGTGCTCCCTGTCTCCCCACGTCGGGCGCAAGCGCTGGCGCAAACCTCTACTGATGCGCAGCTTGCTCTGCGTGCTGCCGAGCAGGCTGAAAACGCCGCGGCCGATCGGCTTGCAGAGGCCGAAACACAGCGCAGCGTTGCCGCAACGCCTGACTTGGTAAGCGATGATGCCGCCGCCCGTGGCCGCCAGAAGCGGGATGCGCTTTGGGCGGTGCATAAAGAAGTGTTGGACGGGACCTCGGCCACGGCTTTTGAAGCCGCGATGCAGGCGGATGACGCGCAAACCTCTCTGCGTGCCGGCCAAAGTCAGTCGCTTGCGGAAATGCGGCACGCGGAACGCAGGGTGATAGAGACCCGCGAGGCCCATGCAGGTGCCGCAGCAAAACGCGACCGGGCAGAGGCCACGCTCCAAGATCTGAGGGCCGAGCTGAGCTCGCATCTACAGTCAATCGGCTTGCCTGAAACCCTCTCGGCTGAGGACTTGTTAGACTGGCTGCGCGATGCTGAAACGGCGCAAAGTGCAGCAGAAAAATGCGAGACGATTGCGCAGACCCATGCCGCGCTTTTGCGCGAGGCCGAACAGATGCGCGACGATCTTGCCGCCCGTCTACACGCGGGGGAGGCCTCCTTGCGGACGGTTGTGCAAATGGCCAAGGCGCAGATCACCGCGCTGCAAGCCCATAAGAACGCGCAAAAGCTGGCGCAAGCCACTGTGCAGCACGCCAGCACAGAAGTGGCGCGCCGCGTGGCTGCGTCTGAAAAAGCGCAAGCCGCGCTCGCCGACGCGCTGGACCACTGGCGCAGCTGCGTCGCTGAATATCTGCCCGCACTTGATGCAGATGTGGATACATGGAACGGCCTGACCGGATTGCGCAGCCTGCGCGAGGTCGACGCTCGGATGGTGGGCATCCAGCGAC